>JARICT010000101.1 GCA_029257185.1 Quadrisphaera sp. | reverse complement strand
CCGGTCTCGACGAGTGGTTCGGCACGCAGGTCAGCGGGCTGGGGGCGCTGCCGATCATCCTGCTGCTCGCCGCCGTGGTCACCATCGTGCTGTTCCTCACCGAGCTCACGTCCAACACCGCCACCGCGGCGACCTTCATCCCGGTGCTCGGCGGCGTCGCCATCGGCATCGGCGTGGACCCGACGACGCTGCTCATCCCCGCCGCCCTGGCCGCGACCTGCGCGTTCATGCTGCCCGTCGGCACGCCGCCCAACGCCATCGTGTTCGGCAGCGGGGCGGTGACCATCGGCGACATGGCGCGCGGCGGGGCGGTGCTCAACGTGGTGGGGATCATCCTCATCACGCTGTTCACCGTGCTCCTCGGGCCCTTCGCGCTCGACCTGGTGATCTAGGGGCCCTCCCCGCGGTCGGCGGCGTCCCAGAAGGCGATGAGCTCGTCGTCCAGCGCGTCGGGCACCTGCAGGGGCAGGGAGTGCGTGGTGCCGGGCCAGACCCTGACGGTGGCGTCGGGCAGGTGCGAGCGGGCGGTGTCCGCGGCCTCGGTTCCTCCGGCCAGGTCCGAGAGCTCACCGATGCCGACGTAGACGGGCATGGTCAGCTCGGCGAGCTGGTCAGCGGTCAGCACCGTGGGGATGGGCAGGTCGGCGGAGTACTCCCGGGCCCCCCCGTCGATCATGGCGGCCAACGGGTCGTCGGTGTCGGTCTCGGAGACCTCCTCACCGCCGATCTCGGCCATGGCCCGTTCGCGCCAGGACTGCGGGGTGGGCAGCAGCAGGATCGTCGCCCACAGGTAGATGCTCGCCGGTGGTGGGCCGAGGGTGAAGACCGGCTCCAGCAGGGTCAGCGTGGCCACCCGCTGGGGATGGGCGCGGGCGTAGGCCGCCGCGGTGGCGCCGCCGAAGGAGTGTCCGACCAGGTGAACGCGGGCGTCGCCGGAGACTGCCCGGAGCACGTCGTCGAGCCAGGCAGCCTGATCGGCCATGGACTCCAGGGGGACGCTCTGGCTGGACAGCCCGGCGTCACCGAGGGCGTCCAGGGCGATCACGCGCCGCGAGGCGATCAGGGCGGTGATGTTCTCGCGCCACATCGGCGCGCCGCTGGTGCGGCCCGGCAGCAGCACCACCGGGCGGTGGTCGTCGTGGTCGGGTGTGGACCACTCGTAGGCCCGCACGCTCCCGTAGCGGGTGGGGATGTCGACGATCGTCGTCGGCTCCGGCATCTGGGCGAGGGTGGCCCGGTAGGCGTCCACGTAGCGCTGGCGGCTCTCGGCGCTGCGGAAGTGGCCCACCTCCGCCGGTGAGGGGACGGCCAGCTGCACCGCCCCGGCCACGGCCAGCGCGCAGATGCCGACGATGGCGACCGCGCGCAGACGGCGGCGCCATCGACGCGGATGGCGCGTGGCCTCAGCGGATCGGATCACCACAGGTGCCCCTCTCGGTGTGCAGTACGTTCGTACCGTATAGAGGAACCGGCTTACGTGCAAGTCACTCGTACCGCTACGGTGAGCCGGTGCCCGCCCCCACCGACCACCCCGAGCAGCGGCGGCTGATCGCGATGGCCACGTGGGCGGCGATCAGCCAGGAGGGCATCGCGGGGACCACGCTGCGCAAGGTGGCCGCGGCCGGGGACACCTCGATCGGGCGCATCCAGCACTACTTCGCCAGCCGGGAGGAGCTGCTGCGCTTCTCCTGCCAGGCGATGGTCGACCTCGCCGCCGACCAGCAGGACGCCGAGGCGGACCCTCACGTCCGGCTGCGCGCGCTGCTCAACCACCGCTTCGACGACACGGAGCGATACCGGTGGGGGGCTCGGGTGTGGATGGCCTACGTGGCGCACGCCGTCGTCGATCCGGCGATCGCCGAGATCGTCGTCGACGCCCAGATCGGGCTCGAGCGAGAGATCGCCCGCTTGCTGGACGTTCACGGGGCCGATCCTGCTGGCGCGCTCGCCCTGCTGGCCCTGAGCGAGGGCCTGGCCCAACGCATTCTGACCGGGACCTTGAGCCCGGCCCGGGCGAGCGCCGAGATGGAGAGGGCGCTGCAGGTCGCCCTGGGAGACCACGTCACCGCGGCCGCGACCTCACCCTCACGCTGACGTCTCGTCGGCAACGTCAGCAGATCCCGCGATCGGCCAGCCGCCCGGAACCTGTCGCGGCGTCGGCGTCGCACGTCCTCGGCGTCGAGACGGCACGGGCGGTGAGGGGCGCGAGGCCGGGTCGGGGAGGCACCTGATGATCAAGGCCGGTTGACACCTCTGAGGTGCGGACGAGTCTTCGCTCCGGTGCAGCAGATCGGGCTCGGGATGCGTCAGGCAGGTATGAGCCACCAGCTGCCTCCCGATGTCGACCTCGGTGATCGGCTGCGCGCCAGCATCGACGGCGGTGACCTTCCGGCGTTGGACCTGCCCGAGGTCCAGCGCCGGGCCGACCGTCGGGCCCGACGGCGCACGATGGGCACCGCGGTGGTGGCGGGTACCAGCGCGCTGGCCTTCGTCGGGGTGTTGGCGGTGGCGGTCCCGGCGATCGACGGGGTGACCGGTGGGCGCGCCGCGCCGTCGACCAGCGGAGCCCTCGCAGACCAGGCGGCCGACCCCGGCAACGACCTCACCGACCCGTCGCTGTGGCCGACGCTGCCCCCGGTGAAGGACAGCCCCGAGCTGTACCTGACGCCGGCCCAGGTGGCCTCGGCGGTCGGCTCGGGCACCTGGAGCGGAGCGGCGGCGGACACGGGGGATCCGTGGACCTCCCGGGAGTGCAGCCCCAGCCCGCTGCGCGACGCCTCCGAGGCTGAGGCCGGGGTGGGACCACGGCCTTCCAGCACTCACGTCGAACCGTGGGCGGCACAGCGGCCCGAGCCCGCGCCGGAGCCGGCGCCCGGCGATCCCCGACCGCTGCCCTACGAGGCGTTCGCCTCCCTGGCCGCGCTGCGCTGGGACCCGACAGCAGAGGGTGCCAGTCGCGACTGGAAGAAGCTCGTCGAGAAGGAGGCCGAAAGTTGCCCGGGGGCGCTCCGCGTGAACGCGAACGCCACCATCGGCTCCACGCCGGTGACGGTGATCGCCCAGCCCCCCACCACCGACCCGGAGGTGGTCTCCGACGAGTCGTGGAGCGCGATGGCGGTAGTCGCCGGCGGACCGACCGCTGTGCAGGTGCGCTACAGCGGCGCGCCGGACGCCCGAGCCGCGGGCGACGCCGCTCTGGCGCTGCTGCGCGAAGGTGCCGGGGCCGTGGCCGCCAGCGATCGCAGCGTTCCCGAGGTCGACGGTGGTGCGCGCTCCGGTGGCGTGGACGCCGGGCGGCTGTCGGACTTCACCGACCCCGAGCGAGGCGGCACGGCCCCGCCGTTGCGCACCATCGGTGCGCCGCCGAAGGTCGCGCTGGTCGCCGCCGACGACCTGGAGGTGGCGTTCGCGGGCACCCGTTCGTGGGAGAGCCGGCCGATCGCGGGGACGGGAACGGACTGGCTGCGCTCGTGGTGCGCCCCCGAGACCATCGTCGACCCCAGCATCCCGGACCGACCCGGTGATCCCCTCGGCGGCGGCGCGCCGGGAAGCGAGTCGGTCGGCATCTGGGAGGGACGCTCGGGCGTGCTCCAGGGCCCGCGCGTCGACGTCGACGTGCTGCGCTGGCACCCGCGCGATCCGACCGGCTGGCCGACCGGCCAGGCCGGCGTGGACGGCACCGCCCTGTCCGCCGCCGATCTGTGGGGCTCGGCGATCGCCCGGGACGCCACCACCTGCCCCGGCGCGGCGACCCTTGATCCTGCTGGCCTGCCCGGCACCCGTGCCACGCTGACCGCCGTGCAGGACGGCGACCGCTGGCGGGTCCAGGCCGTGACCGTCGGTGGGCCCACCGCGGTGCGCATCCAAGCCACCATCGCCGCCGATGACGACGCGTCGGCCGGCGACCAGGCGGTGGCGATGGCCCGACGGGTGATCGCCAACACCGTGCAGGCCGACGACATGGCCCTGGGCCGGGCCGATCCTGGGCCGCTGCCATGAGCGGTGGTCACATGGTCAGCGCCGCGGAGGAACCGCTGGCCTACGCCCGCCGCATGATGGTCAACGCGGCCACGTCCTGGTGGCGCCGACCAGCGCGACGGGAGAGACCCACCGCCACCGGCGAGCTGCCCGCAGACCGCTCGGGCCCGCCGCCCACCTCGGGCTCCGCCGCCGTCGACCACCGCGTCCCCGACCACGCCGAGCACCACGCCCGACGCGACGAGCTGCTCGCCGCGCTGCGCGCCCTGCCGCGACGCCAGCGGGTGGTGCTGGTGCTGCGCTACTACGAGGGCCTGGACGACCCCGAGATCGCCGACCTGATGCACATCGGCACCTCGACGGTGCGCAGCAACGCCGCTCGCGGCATCACCACACCGCGCGTGCGACTGACCACCGTCGAGGCTTGGCCCGGCGCACCGGGGGTCCCTGGGGCACCTGGTGGGCGGGGTCGGCGTAGAAGGCGTTCTCCTGCTCCACGCTCATCATCGACGGGTCAGGCGAGGTAGGAGCGAGGTGGGGCTGGTCGTGCTGGGTGCGTCCATCAGTCCCTCCGGTGTCGACGTCCGGGGTGGACGGCGGCTGCGTAGCAGCCGATAGGGCGGCACCGGCTCCGAGCGTGGGGGCGCCAGGGGCACCATCAGCACCTCGCCGTCCACCTCGCCGGGCTCAACCACCGCGTGCAGGACGCGGGCGCGGGCCGAGAAGCTCCGCGGGACCACCGAGCTCGACGGTGTGCCCTATCAAGGCTCTCTCCTCTCCTCAGGAGTCGGTGAAGCTTCGATCGCAGAGCCATGGCGTGGATCACCACGCGCTGACCCGGCCCAGGGGTCATGAGCGGCGTGGTCGGGTGCCGAGGTTCTGGGTGGGCCGCAGCAGGTACCCGTCGGGATCGTCCACGGTGAGCTCGAGCTCGCCGATCTCGTCGTCGGTGCGCGCATACCAGCGCTCCCGGGGTGGGTGGCGGACCTCGTGGCCGGCGGCGACCAGGGCGCGGTGGACCGCCTCGGTGTCCTCGACGTCGATGCTGAGGTTCATCCCTCGCCCGTAGGGATGCTCCAGCGCCGCCCGCGGGTAGAGCCGGTCGCCGGTGCTGGCCTGCTCGAGCATCAGCCTGACGCCGTCCCCGGCGCTCAGACAGGCGAAGCGCTCGGCGGGGCGCTCGTACGCCACCCGGAAGCCCAGCAGCGCGTAGAAGGTTACGCTCGCGGCCAGGTCGTCGACGATCAGCTCGGGAAGCACCCGTCGAGACTGGCACGGCAGCGCAGGGCCGCCGCGCACGCGACCAGGCCCGTCACGTCCGCCGCGTCACCGTCATCAGCGCCGGGCGCCTCCCTGTCTGTCAGGGCGAGCGGGGATCAGTGGTTCACAGCCGCAGGAGACCTGCCGCGGTGGGAACGAAGCCGCAGGAACCGAGGTAGAAGGGCGTCAGGTCCTCCAGGCAGGCGGGAGCTCGTCGGAGACCCTTGCAGTCCCGGGTGGGCGAGGTCGGCGTAGACGGTGTGCTTCTGCTCCGCGGTCATCGCCGACGGCTCGGAAGCTCTCGGATCGAGCCGTCGAGCCGTCGAGCCGTCGCCGCCGAGCACCTCCGGGGGTGAACACTGACCGGATGAGACTGGTGCTGGTCCATCCCCCGCTGCTGGCGCCGGTGGTCTTCTCCCGCCTGGCTCCACTCCTGGAGGCGAGCGGGCACGAGGTCGCGGTACCGGACCTGCGCGCAGCGGTCACCACCGGGCCGGTGGACGCCTGGTGGCAGCGGGCCGTCAGCACCCTTCTCGCCGCGATGCCCGACGCCGAGGGCGTCGTCGCCCACTCCGGGGCCGGGGCGCTGGTCCCCCCGCTGCTCGATCGACTGCCACGGGCCGGCGCGGTCGTGCTCGTCGACGCCGTGCTGCCACCTGCCGCCGGGGTGCACACCACGTCCCCGGGCGTGCGCGCCATGGTCAGCGACCTCGCCGTCGGCGGCGTGCTGCCACCGTGGACCTCGTGGTGGCCGCCGGGTGTGCTGGAGGCCGAGCTCCCCGACGACGGCGACCGCGCGGCCCTGGCCCAGGCCGCTCCCGAGCTGCCGGTGGTCTTCTACGACGTCGACGTGCCCGCTCCCGCGGGCTGGGAGCCCGCCGCGCGGTCCTCCCTGCGGCTCTCGCCCGGCTACCAGGCCGAGGCTGACGAAGCGGCGGCGCGCGGCTGGTGCGTGGAGAGCCTCGACGGCCAGCACCTCGACGTGCTCACCAGGGCCCCCGAGGTGGCTGCGGCGCTCCAGCGGCTCCTGCCCACCTGATCACCGCACCTCCTGGCGATCTCAGGCGCCGGCGGCCAGGGCGATGGCCTCGCGGTAGGACGGCGCCAGCGGTTCGGGCAGGTCGTCGACGGGGAAGAAGGCCATGCGCGAGTGCTCCCCGCTGATCACGGGGACGCCACCGCGAGGGGCGGTGGCGGACAGGACCACCAGCACGACGGCGGGGGCGCTACGGGAGGCGCGGTGCAGGTTGGCGGCGATCAGCGGGCCCACGGTCACGGCCAGGCCGGACTCCTCGGCGACCTCACGGGCCGCGACGTCCTCCAGCGTCAGGTCGCCGGGGTCCGGCCAGCCGCCGGGAAGCTCCCACTCCCCGCGAGGGTTGAGCCCCAGCAGCACCGCGCCGTGCTCGTCGGCCACGACGGCCTTGACGCTGGTCGGGGTCACATACCAGCCGGTCGCCGTGTCGATCACCCCCCCATCCTGGGGGATGCACCACGAGGCCGGCTGTCGTGAGCCGTCGACGGCCCCGCGGCTATTCTCTTCTCGTATCGGCGAGGATTCACACCTCGCCGCCCACGAGAGGCCACCTCATGACAACAGCCGTGATCATCATCGTGGCGGTGACCGTCATGGGTGTCTGCGCGAGCATCTTCAGAACGCGCCGCGGGATCGACCGGCGGGCACGTGGTGGCCTCGGTGACGACGAGCGGACCACCCGTGACTACCAGCAGATCGCTCGTGGCATCGACCGAGGCAAGAGCGCGGGGCAGGGCGGCTGGCCCGTCTGACGACCGTGCGCCCGGATCCCCGTTCACGCCGATGAACAGGGAACCGCCCTCTGAGGCCCGTGCGCCCAGCGTGGGGCCGCGCCTCGACCGACCTTGCGCGACGGACCGCCCGCGTCGGGCAAGTCCACCCTGACGAGCCGCTACACCGTCGGTCACGACGACGTGGACGGAGCTCCAACGACATCCTGTCCATCGTCGAGACGGCGTCAGCGCCCTCACGTCCGACGAGACGTGAACCTGCCGCGTGCTGGGTGGAGCCGTGCGCCCCCGACGATCCGCGGCAAGGGGGCACCGTCACGGCGCGGACGCCGGCGAGGACCTCGGCTGCCGGTCAGCGGCCGGCGCAGGCGACCAGGGCCCGGTACCCGCGCGAGGCCAGAGCATTCAGCCAGCGTCGGTGATCGCGGCCACCTCGTCGGCGGCGAGCTCCATGATCGCCCCGCTCACCAGGGCGTCCAGCTGGTGGCGCTTGGAGGCAGAGGCGACCGGCACGGCGCCCTGGCTGCGCAGCCAGGCGATCGCCACCGCGCTCACCGGGGCGCCCCGCCCCTGCGCGACGCCGCGCACCGCGTCCAGCACGGCCCAGCCCGCGTCGTCCGCGTAGCGCTCGGCGACCGCGTCGGCGCGCGGGGTCTTGGGGGCGTCGGCGTCGCGGCGGTACTTGCCGGAGAGGAATCCGCTGGCCAGCGCGCCCCAGGGCAGCTGGAGCATGCCGGCGCGGTCCGCGGCCCGCACCTCGTCGGCGGGGGTGCGCGAGACCGCGCTGCCCTGGTTCTGCAGCGCGGCGGGACGAGGCAGCCCGGCGTCGTCGGCGGCCCTCACGGCGGCGTCGACGCGCTCGGCGGAGAAGTTGCTGAGCCCCCAGGTGCGCGCGCGACCGTCGACGACGAGGCCGGCGAAGGTGTCGACGATCTCGGCGACGTCGCGCTCCTCCTCGTCGCGGTGGGCGAAGTACAGGCTCACGGAGTCGGTGCCGAGCCGCTCCAGGGACGCGTCCAGCGACGACCTCACGGAGTCCGCGGACAGGTCGGCGCCGGGGAGCTTGCCGGTCTTGGTGGCGACGTGCATCGAGCCCGCCGCGCGGCGCGACCTCAGCCAGGCGCCGAGCACGCTCTCGCTCTCGCCGCCGGAGTGCCCGTCGGCCCAGGCGGAGTACACGTCGGCGGTGTCGACGAAGTTGCCCCCGGCCTCCACGAAGGCGTCGAGGATCTCGAAGGAGGCCTTCTCGTCCGCGGTCCACCCGAAGACGTTGCCGCCCAGGCACAGCGGGAAGACGCCGATCGCGTCGTCGCCCCGGCCCCGGCCCAGGCGCACCGTCCCGGTGCCCGACGCGGTGTCGCTGCCGATCTCGCGGGAGCGGTCGAGGTCGTCGGCGGTCGGGGCTGCGGTGCTCGGGTCGGTCATGGACGGTTCAGCGCCCCGGGCCCCCGGCCGTGTTCCCCGGTCCTGCGGACGTCGGGGCGCCACACTGCTGGCATGCCCGACGACGACCTCGCAGCAGGTGGCGCCCGCTCCTCCGTGGCGCCCGCGCAGAGCCCCGCGGACGGGAGCCAGCCACCGAGGCGCCGGATCGGCGGCGAGGTCCTCCTCGTGCTGGGCCTCTCCCTCGGGGCGTCCGGCGTCTACTCCGTGGTGAGGATCATCGCGAACCTCACGGCCGAGGGAGGGGTGGCGGGAGCGACGGCACGGCTGAACACCTCCCGGAGCCCGCGCCCGAACGTCGACCTCACCCTCCAGCTGCTGGACATCGCCTTCGCGCTCGTCCCCGTCGTCCTGGTGGTCTTCCTCCTCGCCGGCGGCACCGCCGGCACCGAGCGGCTGCGGACGACGTGCCGGCGCATCGGCCTGTCCTTCGCCCGTCCGCTGCCCGACCTCGTCCTCGGGTTCCTGCTCGCCCTGGTGATCGGCGTCCCCGGCCTCGGGCTGTTCGTGCTCGGCCGCTCGCTGGGCCTCAACGCCCAGCTGGAGGCCTCGGGGCTCGCGAGCTTCTGGTGGACGGTGCCGGTGCTGGTGCTCTCGGCGCTGAGGAGCGGCCTCGTGGAGGAGGTGATCGTCGTCGCCTACCTGCTGGACCGGCTGCAGCGCCTGCGCTGGTCGGTGCCCGTGGTCATCGGCGTCAGCGCCCTGGTGCGCGGCAGCTACCACCTGTACCAGGGGTGGGGGCCGTTCTTCGGCAACGCGATCATGGGCGTGATCTTCTCGCTGGTGTACCTGCGCACCCGCCGGGTGATGCCGCTGGTGGTCGCCCACACCCTCATCGACGTCGTGGCGTTCGTCGGCTACCAGTACCTCGCGGGGCCGCTCGGCCTCACCTGACCGAGCCGAGCCGTCGCCACCAGCGCGAGCACCCGTCGCGCAGGGCAGAGGTGACCATCGCCGCGAGCGGTGAGGTGGCCATGAGCGCCACCTCCTCGCGGGGCGACGTCGCGCCGTCGAGGAAGCGCAGCACCCGCTCCGGGGGGTTGCGCGCGAAGAGCCGGAGGAAGAAGTCGGCGCCGGCCACGCTGCCGTCGGCCAGCGCGCGCAGCATCACGGCGTCCATCCAGGCGTGGCGGCGCGGGTAGGGCCTCGGCGGAGCGATCGCCGCGGCGCTCAGGGGGCGACCGGCGGCGCGGGTGGCCACGACCGCGGCGGCGAGCGCCCTCCCCTGGCGCTGCATCGCGGCGAAGGCGTACCCGGTCGAGCCGCGGACGGCGCCGCCCGCGCCCCCGGTGCGCACCACCCGGGGCCCGGCGGTCCGGGCGCGCACGGCGTCGTCCATGGGGATGACGCCCTGCTCGACGTGGACGACGGCGCGCCCGGAGAGCCCCAGGCTCGACCGGTAGGCACCCAGCGCGGCCGTGTACCCCGCGTCGTCGAGCACCGCGGGGGAGAACTCGGTGTACTCCACCAGCGTCGTGCCGTCGGGCGCGGGCAGGCGGTAGCCGAAGGCCACGCCCACGGGTGGCTGCGGCACGGAGAAGTCCATGAGCACCGCGGCGCCCCGCCCGCCGGCGCCCTCGGGGCCGGGGCCGTCGTCGTCGTCCTCGACGAGCAGCTCACCCCTGAAGTGCTGCAGCAGCGTCGTCACCGGCGCACGGACGGGCCGGGCCGGGCGCGAGTCCAGGGCCACCTGCGCGGCGATCGGCCCCCCGGGGGTCGTCACGACGACGCTGCCGGGCCCGGTGACCACCGAGGTCACGGTCGCCGCGACGTGGACGACCTCGAGGAGTCCGGCGAGCCCGGCCACCTGCTCGGCGACGTGGGCGTAGAGGTCCTCGCTGCGCACCATCACGTAGCGCAGCCGCCCGAGGTCCAGCACGCGCCGTCCTCCTCTGCGGTCCACCACCTCGAGGTGGCGCCACCGCGCGGTGACGCAGGGGTCCAGCAGCCGCAGGACCGGGTCGTCCACGTCCCACCACGAGCACCAGGTGCGGTCGGCGGGGCGCGTGCCCAGCCGGTCCACGGGGTCGACGACGACCACGCGCAGGGGCTCGCCGACCCTCTGGTGCTCGCGACCCGCGACGAGCTCTGCGGCGAGGTGCTGGAGGAGGACCACCGCGGCGCCGCCCCCGCCGAGCAGCACGACGTCCGCCTCGAGAGGGGGTGCAGGTGCCGCTGGACCCTGGGGCACGGAGCCAGCATGCCCGACGGCTCGGACGCTCGCCGTCCCCAGCGTGATCGAGGGGCTCACCGGAGCCGCTACCGTGCACCCGTGACCACGCTGCTGACGACCGAGCGCCTGCTCGTGCGCGACTGGGCCGACTCCGACGCCCCCGCCGCCCTGGCCATCTTCGGCGACGAGAGGGTGTCACGCTGGTTGACGCCCGACGTCGAGACGGTGCCGGACGTCGAGGCCATGCGTGAACGCATGCGGTCCTGGTCCGAGGACGAGGACGGCGTCGACGCCGAGCTCGAGCGCTTCGTCGGCCGCTGGGCGCTCGTGCGCAGCGAGGACCAGGTGGTCGTCGGCGCCCTGGTGCTGCGCACGATGCCGCCCCACGACGAGGACATCGAGATCGCGTGGCAGCTCGTGCCCGAGCACTGGGGCCGCGGCTATGCCTCCGAGGGCGCCCGGGCCCTGGCGCAGTGGGCCTTCGACCAGTCCGTCTCCGAGCTGTTCGCGGTGGTCAAGCCCGGCAACGAGCGGGCGGCGTGGATCGCGAAGCGTCTGGGCATGGAGTGGGTGGGGGAGACCGAGAAGTACTACGAGCAGACCCTGCTGGTCTACCGGCTGCGGCCCGGCGACCTCCCGCGCGAGCGCGCGCTCACCCGCCGCGACCCCGAGGCCGGCGCCGGTACCGGCAGCATCCCGGCGGTCGGCGACAGCCCGGGCTGAGGACCGCTCAGCCGGTGCCGTCCGGGTCCTCCGGGTCGCTCGAGGCGGTGCGGTCGCCCGGCGGTGCCTGGCCGTTCGAAGGTGCCTGGCCGTTCGAGCGCCGACGCGACCGATCGCGCTTGATCGCCTCGCGCAGCGGCGGGACCACCAGGCCGCCCGCGGCCATCTGCCGGCGCACGAGGCGTCGGGTCGTGAGGATCCCCACGAGGCCGATGGACCACATCACGTACTGGGTGCTCAGCGCGAGGCGGAAGTCGCCCAGCCCGTAGTCGCCCCCGGTGGCGTCGAGCACCACGCCGACGGCCGTGATCACCAGCAGCGACGCCACGAACCCGCCGATGTTGACGAGCCCGGTGGCCGTCCCCAGGCGCGCCGACGGGTTGAACGTGCGCGCGAAGTCCAGACCGACCAGGCTGCCGGGCCCTCCGGTCGCCAGAGCGAGCATGAGCGCCACGAGCAGCCAGAGCGGCGCCGGGCCCGGCCAGGCCAGCACGGCGGTCCACCCGGCCACGTTGATGCCGATGACGGTGAGCACCAGCCACGACCGACGCAGGGGGTGGCGCCCCGCGGCCACGCCCAGCACCGGGCCCGCGGCGATGCCCGCGACCACGTAGAGGCTGATGAGCGCGGAGGCCGCCTGGGGTGAGCGTCCCTCTCCCGCGGTGAGGAAGGGGTAGCCCCACATGAGGGCGAACACCGTGGCGGGGAACTGCGTCGCGAAGTGTGACCACAGCCCCAGCCGCGTCCCCGGGTGGCGCCAGGCGGACGCCAGGTCGTGGCGGGCGCGGGAGAAGCTCATCGCCGGGCCGACGCGGGTGCGCACGCCCGGCGCGTCGCGCACGCCCAGCCAGAGCAGCAGCCCGAGCAGCGCGCTCACCGAGGCCGCCGAGACGAAGGCCGGCACCCAGCCCGCACCCGTGAGGACCGCCACCAGCGGCACGGCGGAGAGGATCTGGCCCAGCTGACCGAGGATCCCCGTCATCTGGGTGACGACGGGAACCTGCGCCGGGCGGAACCACGACGCCGCGAGGCGGATCACCGACACGAAGGTCAGGGCGTCACCGGCTCCGACCATCGCTCGGCCGAGCACCGCCAGGGGCACGACGCCCGAGACCGCCAGGACCAGCTGTCCGGTCCCCATGAGGGCGGCGCCGGCGATGAGCAGCCTCCGGGCACCGAAACGGTCGAGGGCGAGCCCGGCCGGCACCTGCAGCACGGCGTAGACGACGAGCTGCAGCACGGTGAACGCGGAGAGCACCGAGGCCGCCGCGTCGTAGCGGGTGGCCGCCTCCGTGGCGGCCACGCCGAACGAGGTCCGCTGGAGCACCGCGACGACGTAGGCCAGGACACCCAGCCCCCACACGGTCCACGCGGTGCGCGACCCGAGGGGGGACGGCTCGCTGCGGCGAGGAGGGCCGGTCGCCATGACGCTCTGCGCCCTCCCCCTGCTCTAGACCGACACCTCGAACCACACGATCTTCCCGAACGCCCCATCCTGCACGCCCCACGCGCTGGCGAGCATCTCGACGATGGTCATGCCGCGCCCGTCGAGCGCGGACTCCTCGGAGCGCAGCGCCACGGGGTGGCGCGAGTTGTCGTCCCCGACCTCGACGCGCACCGTCTCCTCGCTCACCATCACCCGCAGGCGCACCTCGGAGCGCCCGTGGATGACCGCGTTGGTGACGAGCTCGGAGACGAGCAGCTCGGCGGTGTCCGCGGCGTCGCCGTCCATCGCCGCACCCTCACAGGCCTCGACGACCAGCGCTCGCGCCGATCCGGCCGCGCTGGGGTCGCAGGGGAGCGTGGTCTCCACCCTCAGCGACCGCGGTGCCACCGTCCGGTGGAGCTGAGCACGCATGTCACCACTGTGACATGCGATGGCCCACAGTCAACAACAGTGACGCAAAGTGGTGATCTTGGAGGTGCGGTCAGCCACGGGTGGACGAGCGCCCCGAGCCGGGGTGACGTCCGACCGACGACCCGCTCGTCGAGGAGTACACGAGCCCGGTGCCGCCCTGACCACCGCGACCAGAGCCGCCACGACCAGAGCCTGACGACGCTGCGCGCCCACCGCCGGAACCGCCCTGGCGAGCGCCGCTGCCGCGGGACTCACCCCGGCCGCCGGGTCGCTGCCCGCCCCGGCCGCCCCCGCCCCCGCGCCCGCCGCGCCCGGAGGTCTCCGGGCGCGCCGCCGGCACGGCGGGAGCGTTCGCGGGTGGGTCGACGTGGGGCGCCACCTCGCCGGTCAGCGACCCGACGACGGAGCCCGCCAGGTCGGTCGCGGCGTCGATGCGGTGGGTGGTGGCGGTGATCCGGGCCTGGCGCATGAGCACGCGGACGTCGGCGGCCTCGGCCGGGAGCATCACGGTCACCACGTCGCCGCCGGACCCGGCGCGCGCGGTGCGGCCGGAGCGGTGCAGGTACGCCTTGTGCTCGGTCGGCGGGTCGACGTGGATGACGAGCTCCACGTCGTCGACGTGGATGCCGCGGGCGGCGATGTCGGTGGCCACCATGACCTTCGCCTCCCCGGAGGAGAACGCCTCCAGGTTGCGCTGGCGGGCGTTCTGGCTGAGGTTGCCGTGCAGGTCCACGGCGGGGATCCCGCTGGCCGTGAGCTGGCGGGCGAGGCGCTTGGCCTGGTGCTTGGTGCGCATGAAGAGCAGCCGGCGGCCCGTGCCCGACGCGAGGTAGCGCACCACGGAGGTCTTGACCTCCGCGGAGTCCACGGCGAGCACGTGGTGGGTCATCGCCGCGACCGGGGACTCGGCGGAGTCCACCGCGTGGCTCAGCGGCTGGTCGAGGAACTTCTTGACCAGCGTGTCCACCCCGTTGTCGAGGGTGGCGGAGAAGAGCAGGCGCTGCCCGCCACGGGGGGTGGCGGTGAGGATGCGCGTGACGCCGGGCAGGAAGCCGAGGTCGGCCATGTGGTCGGCCTCGTCGAGCACGGTGACCTCGACGGCGTCGAGGAAGATCTCGCGCTGGCGCATGAGGTCCTCGAGCCGGCCCGGGCAGGCGATGACGACGTCGACGCCGTTGCTCAGGGCGCTGACCTGGCGACCCTGGGGCACCCCGCCGAAGATGACGGTGGTCCGCAGGCCGGCAGCCTGGGCGAGGGGGTCGATCGTCGCGGCGATCTGCAGCGCCAGCTCCCGGGTGGGGGCCAGGACGAGGGCGCGGGGGCGCTTGGGGGCGCGGCGGGACGCCGGGGCGGCGCCGTCGCTGAGCCGGGCGACCAGCGGGATGGCGAAGGCGAGCGTCTTGCCGGACCCCGTCTTGCCGCGGCCGAGGACGTCGCGGCCGGCGAGGGTGTCGCGCAGCGTCGCGGTCTGGATCGGGAAGGGCGTGGTCAGGCCGCGGGAGCGCATCGACTCCACGAGCGCGGCGGGCACGCCGAGGTCGGCGAACGAGGCGCCGTCCGGAGCGGGGGCAGCGGCCGGCGGTGCCGCGGGGCGGGGAGCAGCGGGGGCGGGAGCGGCTCCGGTCTCGGGGCGTCCCCCGTCCGGACGCGGGCCCCGGCCGCCGTCGCCGGGTCGGGAGCCGCCGCGGCCTCGGCGCTGCTGGGCGCCGCGGGACTGGTTGCCGCCGGGCTGGCCGCCGCGGGGCTGGTCACGCCCCGGCCGGGAGGGACGGGCGTCCCCGCTCGGGGTGCCGTTGGGGCGCGTGGGGATGGAGACAGGGGTGGAGCTGGGCACAGAGGACTCTCAAGAGGCTGGAGGGCACCGCATCGGCGGTGGGCGGGCTCCCCGGCGGCTGTGTGAGGCCGGCGCGGCTCGGGGGCACGAGCTGTGGGTGTGGGCAGCCGGACGGACCCACCGGTCGCGAACCCCTGGCCTGAGCCGAGAGTTCGGTGCACGAGTGATCGCCGGACGCTGCCGCGCCGGACCATCATGCCCTATGCCGGCCGCGATCACGCGACGCCGTGCACCCGGCGCGGCGACCGGTCGCCCGGGCGGGGGGCTCGGGCGCCCAGGCGGGGGGCTCGGGCGGGGGCGCGCGGCGCGTCAGGCAGCGCCGGTGACGGCCTCTGCGACCATGGCGATCCCCTCCGAAGGAGCACCCATGAGCTCGCACCCCCCCGACGACACCGCCTGGTCCGGCGACCGCGACGGTGGCGATCGGTCCGCCACGCCCCAGCCCGCACCGGGCCCCGCGACGCTGTCGGGCCAGTCCCCCACCACCGCGCCGCTGCGCCAGCAGGTGGCCGCGCCCCCAGCGACCCAGGCTGTGCCCCGCCGCGAGAAGGGCGGGTTCTCCCGCGGCTTCGGGGCCGGCTTCGGGGCGTCGCTCGGGGTGGGCGTGGTGCTGACCGCGCTCAGCATCATCACCACCATCGGGCTGGTCCTCGCCACGCTCGCCCTGGCCGGCGCCGCCGGCAGCGGGAGCAGCTCGAGCGCACGGGCGCCCCTGACCACCGAGCCGGCGTGGGGCCCCGCGGACGCGGGCTCGACGCTGCTGGCCATCCCGGTCTCGGGGGTCATCCTCGGGAGCTCGTCCGACGGCGCCCCGCTCGGCGGCGCCACCTACGGGTACGACGTCGCGGAGACCATCGACGACCTCGACCCCGACGAGTACGGCGGCCTGGTGCTCGAGATGAACACGCCCGGCGGCACCATCTACGGCTCGCGCGCCATCGCCGACGCCGTCGCCCGCTACCAGGAGCGCAGCGAGCAGGACGTCGTCGCCTTCGTGCGCGGGATCTCCGCGTCCGGCGGCATGTACGCCATGGCCGGCGCCGACCAGGTCATCGCCGACCACGGCTCCCTCGTCGGGAGCATCGGGGTGGTCTCGGGACCGTTCGAGCGCTACCGCGACGTCACGGGCATCCCGGGCTCGCTGCTCGCCCCCGGCGTCGAGACCGAGGGCGGCATCACCTCCGAGTACCTCACCGAGGGCAAGGGCAAGGACTTCGGCAACCCCTACCGGGACATGACCGAGGAGGAGCGCGCCGTCTGGCAGGCCGGTCTCGCGAACGAGTACGCCGAGTTCGTGTCCACCGTCTCGCAGGGGCGCGGCATCCCCGAGGAGACGATCCGCGACGACCTCGGCGCGTACCTCTACGACGGCGACACCGCGGTGGAGAAGGGCCTCGTCGACCAGGTCCTCGGTCAGGAGGAGGCCTACCGCGAAGCCGCCTCGGCGAACGGGCTGGACCCGGACGACACGAGCGTCGAGCGCGTCGTCGGGCCCGGTCTCCTGGACCAGCTGCTGGCGGTGTCCTCCGACCGCGTCGCCGGGCGCGGGGCGCAGCAGGCCGCCGACCCTGCCCAGGTCGAGGCCGCGGCGCGCACCTCGGTGGTGTGCTCCGGGGCGAACATCGCGCTCGTCTACCACGGGGACCTCTCGGCGCTCTGCCCCCTGGGGTGAGGGGGCCGTGCCGGCGTCCCTGCGGACGGGGGCGCCGGCACGCTGGGCGACAGAGCCGCGGGACAGCCGCGACAGGCGTACCCTTCCACCGTCCACGACCTCGACGAAGAGGCGGGTGCGGTGAGCTGCCGCACGAGTCTTCCCAGAAACAGGTCCGCATGTCCGCGCCACCGCGCCCCCAGCCCCTGAGCGGCCGTTCCCGGCACGACGCCGAGGCCGACACCGCTGCCGCCGACCCCGCCGCCGACCCGGCCGCCGGCCCCGCCGGCGCGGAGCCGATGGAGCACCGTCAGATCCTCAAGGCCCTCTCCGGGCTGCTGCTGGGGATGTTCGTGGCGATCCTGTCCTCGACGGTCGTCTCCAACGCCCTGCCGGTGATCCTCGCCGAGCTCGGCGGCAACCAGGCCGGCTACACGTGGGTCATCACCGCCTCGCTGCTGGCCACGACCGTCTCGGTGCCCATCTGGGGCAAGCTCGCCGACCTCTACTCCAAGAAGATGCTCGTCCAGACCTCGCTGGTGATCTTCACCGTGGCCTCGGCGGTGGCGGGATTCTCGGTCAACGTCGAGATGCTCATCGTCTGCCGGGTCTTCCAGGGCCTGGGCGCCGGCGGCCTCACCGCGCTGGCCCAGGTGATCATCGCCGCCATGATCCCCCCGCGGGAGCGCGGCCGCTACGCCGGCTACATCGGCGCCACGTTCGCCCTCGCGACGGTCTCCGGGCCGCTCATCGGCGGGGTCCTCACCGAGCACGTCTCGTGGCACGCGACGTTCTACGTGGGCGTCCCCTTCGCCCTGGCCGCGTTCTTCGTGCTCCGGCGCACGCTCAACCTGCCGGTGGTGCGCCGCGAGGTCAGCATCGACTACGCCGGCGCCCTGCTCCTGGCGGCCGGCACGTCGCTGCTGCTCGTCTGGGTCTCCCTGGCCGGCAAGAACTTCCCGTGGGCCTCGTGGGAGACCGCGCTCATGGTCCCCGGCAGCGTGGTCCTGCTCGTCGCCATGGTGCTCGTGGAGCGCAGGGCCGCCGAGCCGATCATCCCGCTGCGCCTGTTCCGCGAGCGCACCATCGTGCTGTCGGCCATCGCCTCGCTGTTCACCGGCGTCGCGCTCTTCGGGGCGACGATCTTCCTCAGCCAGTACTTCCAGCTGGCCCGTGGCGCCACGCCCACCATGTCGGGGATCTACACGCTGCCGCTCATCGTCGGGCTGGCGCTGTCCTCGACGTTCAGCGGCAGGCTCATCACGCGCACCGGCCGGTGGAAGCGCTGGCTCGTCCTCGGGTCCGTGATGCTCACCGCCGGGTCCGCCGCCATGGCCACCATCGGGTACGACACCGCCTACTGGCTCGTGGGCGTGTACATGGCCGTGATCGGGGCCGGCGTCGGGATGATGCTGCAGAACCTCGTGCTCGCGGTGCAGAACATCGTCGCCGCCACCGACCTCGGGACGGCCAGCTCGTTCATCGCCTTCACCCGGACCCTCGGGGGGTCGATCGGCGTCGCCGCGCTGGGCGCCATCCTCGGCCACCAGGTCACCGGCTACGTCAAGAGCGGCCTCGCGGGCCTCGGCGTCGGTGCCCCCGGTGGTTCAGGGCTCGCCGGGGGCGGCATCCCGGACCTCTCCGCGCTGCCGGGGCCGGTCGCCGACGTCGTCCAGTCGGCCTACGGCGACGGCGTGGCGGACCTCTTCCTCGTCTCCGCGCCGGCCGCCCTCGTCGCCCTGGTCCTGGTGCTCTTCATCAAGGAGCAGGAGCTGCGGACGACGAACGACTGAGCGCGCTGCCTGTGGGTGGGACGGCGGAGCGTGGCATCGCGCCGCCACCGCCAGACCTGGCCGCCATCGCGCCGCCATCGCGCGACCGGGGACGCTCCACCGCGTGCCGGGGCACGCTCCACGCGGCGGCGCGTCCCCGCTCGGCCGAGGCCCGGCCGAGCGGAGAGTTCACGCGGCCCCAGACCGTCGAGCGGGGGGTTCGCGCGGCCCCAGACCGTCGAGCGGGGAGTTGGTGCGCCACCAGCCCGCCGAGCGGGGAGTTCGCGTGGCCCCATGCCGCCGAATGGGGACCCGATGCGTGTTTCGCCGGCGTGTCGCGCACGCGAAGCCCCCGCTCGGCCCTCAGCGAGTGGCGAATCGCCACCCACCGCCGCAGCCCTCACCGCCACGACCCCGCCGCGCACACGGCGTGGCGGTGGGCCATCACCAGCCCGGCCCTGCGGCTGTTCAAGCCACCTGTCACCGACCGGGGACGCTCCACCGCGCCGGTGAAGCCGCTCACGCCCGACCGGGGACGCCCCACCGCGTTCCCGTGGGTTCTGCACCCGGGAGGACGTCCCCGATCGGAGGGGGCGGTGCGAGGAGGTCAGCGCGCCGGAGAGCGCAGCGGGACGCGGCGCAGCACCAGCCATGCGGCCAGGGCGAGGACGAGGCAGGCCCCGAGGTAGATGAACGGTCCGCGAGGCGAGCCGGTCACGACGAACAGCCTCGAGGCATCCGCGGGGACGGTCGCCGCCACGCCGAGGTAGGCGGACCACACGACACCCGCGGCGACCAGCACCCCGATCACCCCGAGGCCGCGCCACCGGTACCAGGCGGCGCTGAGCAGCGCCCCGCCCAGCGCGGCCACCACGAACCCCGGGAAGACCTGGACCGGGTTGAGGTACACCTCCGGCGCGTCGGCGGTGAACGTCACCGCCGATGCGTAGGCCGAGTCGTCGGTCACGACGTCGGACCGCCCCGGCGCGACCGCGGCGACCCCGCGCTGCAGCGCCGCACCGGCGACGGCGACCAGGGTGAGCAGCGCGGTGGTGGCTGCGGCGAGAGCTGCCACGGAGATCAGCAGGCCGCCCGTCGCCGCGCGCCGGGTGACGCCGCCCGCCACCAGCACCGGGACGACGGCGCGGACGGTGCGCATCCAGCTGAACAGCGCGGCCAGCCCGACGAAGACCGAGACGATGGTGGCGGTGCCCTGATCCCCCTGGATGATGAGGACGCTGCCGGACGGAGCCCCTCTCCACGCTCCCCACGCGGCGGAGCCGTTGAAGAGCAGGCTCGTCAGCACGAGCACGACCAGCACCCACGGGGCGGCCTGCCACAGCATCAGCGAAGCCGCCGCCCGCACCGAGCGCCACCCCGAGCCGGGAGCCCCGACCACCGCGACGCTCATCGCCCGGCTCCCGCGCTCGCCAGCGACGACGGCGTAGGCGAGCGGGAGGTCAGGTGCACCAGGGCGTCCTGGAGCGAGGGCGAGCCCACGCGAAGCCCCGCGACCTCGGCGGCCAGCCGGCTCTGGCCGTCGGGGTCCGTGACCACCACCTCGCCGGTCCCGCCCAGGCGCCGGGACGCGACGACGTCGCGCCCCACGGCGAACCCCTCGACGGCGGGAGCCGGGCCGCTGGCAGCCACCACCCGGGAGCGCGCCGCCTCCACGTCGCCGGCCAGGAGCACGCGGCCGGCGTGCAGCACCGTGACGCGGTCCAGCAGCGGCTCCACCTCGTCGACCAGGTGGGTGGCGACCACCACGGTGCGCGGGTGCTCGGCCTGCTCCCGGGCGAGCTCGCACGCGAAGGCGGCGCGGGCGGCGGCGTCCAGGCCGAGGGTCACCTCGTCGAGCAGGGTCAGCGGTGCGCGCGAGGCCAGCCCGAGCACGACCCCCAGCGCCGAGCGCTGACCGCGCGAGAGCCGGTCGACGAAGGAGCGGCGGGACAGCTCGAAGCGCTCGGCGAGATGAGCGGCAGCGGCGAGGTCGAAGCTCTTCCGCAGGGCGGCTGCCGTGCGCAGGACGTCGCGCACGCGATCACTGGTGACCACGTCGCCGCCCTCGCGGACCAGGCAGGTGCCTGCCGCCGAGGGCGCGTGCTCGAACGGGTCGTCCCCACCCACACGCACCTGCCCGGCACCGGCCCGCTGGAACCCGGCGACCACGGCCAGCAGCGTCGACTTGCCGGACCCGTTGCGCCCCAGCAGCCCGTGGACCAGCCCGGGGGACCACGCGAGGTCGGCCACGTCGAGCGCGGGAGCGCCGCGCCGGCTGTAGCGCACCACCGCGCCGGTGAGGCTCACGTCGAGGCCGCTCATCGGGACACCTCGTCGGTGCGTGCAGCCAGGTGCTCGCGGACCCGGTCGAGCACCACGTCCCCGTCGATCCTGAGCAGGTCCGCCTCGGCCAGCGCGGGGTCCAGCACGTCGCCGAAGTAGCGCGCCGCCCGGTGGTGGCGCAGGCGCTCGCGAGCGCCGTCGCTGACGAACACCCCGATGCCACGGCGCTTCACGGCGGTCCCCTCGTCCACGAGGTCGCTCAGCGCCCGGGCGGCCGTGGCGGGGTTGATGCCGAGCTGCACGGCGTACTGGGTGGTGGACGTCAGCCGGTCACCGGCTCGCAGGCGCCCGGCGAGGACGTCGTCGCGCACCTGGTCGGCGATGCGGGCGTACAGCGGGCCGGGCCCGTCGAGCATGGCGTCGAGCATCTTCACCCCTCTGGTCCTTCGGTGAACCAGTGAACCACAGGACGTGCCTAGACCGTCGAGGTCGACGTCCACGCCGGCGGGTCGGCCGGGCTGAGCGCCTCGTCGTCGACGCGGAAGGACCGGACGGGCCCGACGGGCGTGTGCGGTCCCTCGAAGCGCACGGTGACCCAGCCGGCGCCCGAGCCCTGCACCCAGCCGGGCCCCAGCTCCGCGTGGACGACGTCCGCGCCGGGTCGCCACGCCTGCCTCGGGGGCAGCGGGCCGTAGGGAGCGGGCGAGGCGTCGGCGCCCGCCGTCGGCCCGGCGGCGCCTGGCGCGCTCGCGCCTGCGCCGACCTCCTCGAGCTCGTCGTCGGCCTGACCGCCACCAGCAGATCCCTGCACCAGGTGCCCCTCGGCCTCGGTCTGCTCCAGCGCCGCCAGGAGGTCCTGCTGGGCGAAGTCGCTCAGCGCGCTGACGCCCACGCCGAGCAGCCGGATGCCGTCGCTCACGTCCACCCCGGACAGCAGGGTGGCGGCCGCCGCGGTGATGGTCGCCCCGTCGTCCACGGGGTGCGCGGTGGTGGAGGAGCGCGACAGGATCGAGAAGTCGTGGCGGCGCACCTTCAGCGTCACGGTGCGCCCGCTCACCCCGTCGCGCTGGAGGCGGTCGGCCACCCGTCGGGCGAGCCGCACGACCTGCGCCCCGAGGAGGGAGCGGTCGGTGAGGTTGACGGGGAAGGTCTCCTCCGCCGAGACCGACTTGGACTCGCGGTGCGCGACGACGGCGCGCGGGTCGAGGCCACGCGAGTGCGCGTGCAGGGACGTGCCGTGGGCCTGCCCGACCAGGCTCACCACCTCGACCAGCTCGGCGGCGGCGACCGCGCCGACGGTCGTGTAGCCGTGGCGCACCAATCGTTCCTCCGTGACCGGCCCCACCCCGGGCAGCTTGCGCACGGGCATCGGCGCGAGGAGCCGCGCCTCGGTCCCGGGGGCCACCACGCGCAGCCCGTCGGGTTTGTCGAGGTCCGAGGCGATCTTCGCGACGAGCTTCGACGTGCCGAGACCCACGGACACCGTGAGCCCGGTCGTCTGGAGGACGCGGTCCCGGAACTCACCGGCGAGCGCCCTGACCGTGGCCACGGCGGCGTCGGGGGAGGCGCCGTCGGTCAACCCTGCCATCCGCGGCGCGGCGGCGAGGTCGACGTAGGCCTCGTCGAGGCTCAGGGGCTCGACGACGGGAGACAGCTCGGCCACCAGCGCCATGACCTGGGCGGATGCCGTGCGGTAGGCCTCGAAACGCCCGGAGAGGTAGGCGGCGTTCGGGGCCCGGCGTCGGGCCATCGCGGTGGGCATCGCGGAGCCCACCCCGAACACCCGTGCTTCGTAGCTGGCGGTGGCGACCACCCCGCGCCACCCCGTGCCGCCGACCACCACGGGCTTGCCGCGCAGCGAGGGCTTGTCGCGCTGCTCCACGGCGGCGAAGAAGGCGTCGAGGTCGAGGTGCATCACCGTCGGGGCGCTGCGCACGCCTCTCGGGGTCGGCCCGGCCCCCGACGCGTCCACCACGTCACCAGTGTGAGCGGAGGGTCCGACGCCCCACCCTCCCGCACTTGCTGCGCGCCTCGCCCCCCCGCTCCGCAATTCGAGCGCAAGATGCTGGACGAGAGTGCCCCCATCCCGCATCTCGCGCTCGAATTGCGGCCCGAGGCCGTCCGCGTTCAGCATGACGCGCGCGAGATGCGGGACGAAGACAGGAGGCGGCCGGCTTGACGCAGGGGTCAGAGGCGACGGGCGACGACGGCGTAGAGCGGGTCGCCGCGGTAGGTCCCCCCGCGCTCGCGCCCCAGCGGGGTGCGCAGCGACACCTCGGGCTCGGTGAACCCCCCGGCGCGGCGCACGTACTCCGCGACGACGGCGCAGCGGCCGTCGTCGTCGGTGGCGAGCCACCCGTGGACGGCCTTGGTGGGGAAGCAACGGTTCGAGAAGGTCAGCACCACGGGCGCACCGGGGCGCAGGACGCGGGCCGCCTCGGCCAGCACCTCCACCGGGCGCACCAGGTAGTCGACCGAGACGCAGCACAGCACCGCGTCGACGCTCGCGTCGTCGAGGGGCAGCGACGGGTCGGTGTTCAGGTCGTGGACCACCGCCCGCGTCGCCATGGCGTTGGCCGCCAGCTCCGAGCCGTTCATCCCCAGCACCACGAGCTCGTCCGGGGCGGAGCGCAGGTGGGAGACCCAGGAGGACATGAGGTCGAGCACCACCCGGGGGTGACCGAGGTCCGGACCCGAGCCGTCGACGCCCAGCTCGGCGTAGAGGGCACCTACCGCCTCGACCGCTCCGTCGTCGATGTGGGTCACGAGCCGCGGCGGGCCGTAGAACACCGGGTCCGGGCTCTCGTCGTCGCGGCGGAAGAACCCGGGCGGGAACGGCTGCGGGGTGCTCACAACGCCAGCGTGCCGGTCGCCGCACCGCCCTGCTCGGTCAGTGTCTCGAGAGCCACCCGTCGCAGCGTTTCGCGCGCGAAACGCTGCGAGGGGGGCGCTCAGCGCAGCATCTCGCGCGCGAGATGCGGGAGGAAGGGCGGTGGGGGCAGCATCTCGCGCGCGAAATGCGGGAGGAAGGGCGGTGGGGGTCAGCTGGTGACGTCCTTGCTGGTCATCCGGGCCCAGGCCGCGGCGAGGAGCACCAGGATCCACGCACCCTGCAGCAGCAGCCCCTGCCCCATGCCGTTCCACGCCACCGGGTCGCGCAGGAGGTCGGCGAACGCCAGCCACCCGTCGGTGAACAGGAACGGCCGCAGCCAGGAGAGCTGGGGCACCTGCGCCATGATCCCCACGAGGACCACGGCGATGGCCGTCGCCGACATCGCCGCCACCGGCACCTCGGTCAGCGTGGAGACGAACAGCCCGAGCGCCGCCACGGTGGCCAGCATCAGCGCGATGTAGACCGTCACGCCCGCCAGGCGCACCAGCCCCTCGCCGTAGGGCACCGTGGTCCCCGAGAACAGGATGACGTCGCCCAGGGGGAACAGCAGCAGCCCGACGACCACCCCGGTCACCGAGACCGTCAGCACCGCCAGGAACGCGTAGAAGACGGTGGAGAGGTACTTCACGACGAGCAGCCGCGTGCGGTCCACCGGGGTGACCAGCAGATAGCGCAGGGTGCCCGAGGACGCCTCGCCGGCCACCGACTCGCCGGCGACGACGGAGACCACCAGCGGCAGGAACGTGGGCAGGGAGGCGAGCAGCGAGGCGAACGCCAGGAACAGCCCGTTCTCGGTGATCGAGGAGAACAGCGGCGGCCCTCCCCCTGGGCCCTGGTCCGGGGCTCCTCCGCTCGCGAGCTTGATGCCGACCCCCACCAGCACCGTGAGCGCGGCGAGCACCCCGAGCATCACGAGGTTGCGGCGCCGGCTCAGGACCAGCAGCACCTCGCTGCGCAGGAACCTCAGGTCACCGCGCAGCGCGGACGGGGCACGCGACGGTCGCGACGACGGGTCGTCGGTGACCGGCCGGACGCGGCTGGCCTCACTCACGGACATCGAAGCCCTCCCCGGTCATCGTCACGAACAGGTCCTCGAGCGTGGGCCGCTCCACGGCGAACTGCCGCACGCCGAGCCCGGCGCTCACCAGGGCGGCCAGCAGGGCCTCCGGGTCGACGGCGCCGAGGTCGCCAGCGGCCCCGTCCGCCGTGACAGACGCGCCCTGCACGCCGGACCGCGCGAGGACGCCGGCGGCCCCGGCGCCGTCACGGCACTCGACCACCACGCGCGCCGCGGTGCCCGCCGTGACCTCCGGCAGGGTCCCCTGCCGGACCATCCGTCCGGCGCTCATCACGCCGACGTGGCTGCACAGCTGCTCCACCTCGGTGAGCAGGTGGGTCGAGACCACCACCGTCGTCCCGTCGGCGGCCAGCTCGCGCACCAGCGTCCGGACCTCCCTGGTGCCCTGCGGGTC
>JARICT010000050.1 GCA_029257185.1 Quadrisphaera sp. | reverse complement strand
GGCGAGCGGGCGTGTAGGCTGCTCGCGCCGCCCCGATAGCTCAGTCGGTAGAGCGTCTCCATGGTAAGGAGAAGGTCTAGGGTTCGATTCCCTATCGGGGCTCAGGTGCGGGTGCTCCCGTCCGGCGCGGTCCTGCCCGCCGGTGCTGGTGCGCTCGTCCCGGCGGGATAGCTCAGGTGGTAGAGCAAACGGCTCATAATCGTTGTGTCGCGGGTTCAAGTCCCGCTCCCGCTACACCAGCACGAGCTGTCAGCACCCGCCCGTCCGGCGCCGCCGGAGCGAGCCCGTCCGACGCGAGAGAGAGCACCCCGTGGCCAGCAAGCACGCCGACGTCCGTCCCAAGATCACTCTGGCGTGCACGGAGTGCAAGGAGCGGAACTACATCACGCGCAAGAACCGGCGGAACACCCCCGACCGGCTTGAGATGAAGAAGTTCTGCCCGCGCGAGCGCCAGCACACCCTGCACCGCGAGACCCGCTGAGCCTGCCCCGTGCCCGTCGACGCTGACCGCGTGGGCACCGTGGTGGCCGGGCCCGTGGGCTACGAGGTCGGCCGCGAGGTCCTGCGTGACTTCGCCGAGGCCACCGCGGTCGGGTCCGCCCCCCACCCGGCTCACGTCGACCGCGACGCCGCGCGGGCGCTCGGCCACCCGGACGTCGTGGCGCCGCCCACGTTCGCCGCCGTCGTCGCCCAGCGCGCCGAGGGCGGGTTCGTCCTGGACCCGGCGTCGGGCATCGACTTCTCGCGCGTCGTGCACGGTGAGCAGCGCGTCCGGCACGACCGGCCGATCGTCGCCGGAGATCGTCTGAGCACCACGGTGGTGCTCGAGTCGGCACGCACCATGAGCGGCAACGAGATGGTCACCCTGCGCTCCCGCATCGTCGATGACGCGGGTTCGCCGGTGGCGACGACCACCTCGCTGCTGGTCGTGCGGGCGGAGGCCGCCCCGTGAGCGCACCGGGCGCCGAGCACGGGGGCGCCGGCGCCACGGCCAGACCCCTGATGGAGGACCTCACCGTGGGCGACCAGGTCGCCGCCCGGACCGTGCACCTCACCCGCGCCGACCTCGTCCACTACGCCGGCGCCTCGGGCGACCGGAACCCCATCCACTGGTCCGACGTGGCCGCGCAGGACGCCGGGCTCCCCGGCGTCGTGGCGCACGGCATGCTCACCATGGCGCTGACCGCCTCCCTGCTGGCCGACTGGGTCGGCGACCCCGCTGCCGTCGTCGAGCACGGTGTGCGCTTCACGGGGCTGGTCCCCGTCGACGCGCGCGGCGGCGCCGACGTGGAGCTCGCCGCGACCGTCAGGTCCCTCGACGCCGCAGCGGGGACGGCCGTGCTCGACCTTCTCGCCCGCAGCGCCGGCTCGTCCGTGCTCGGTCGCGCGCGCGCCACGGTGATCCTGGGCTGAGCCGTGCCGGGGCGCGGGGCGCTCCCGGTCCGGGCGAGCGCCCCTCCGGTCTCGCCGTCGGTGGCAGACTGCCGCCGGGCAACGCCCCACCCCCGCCGAGAGGACCCCCCAGGCTCGTCATGTCCGACACCGCCGCACCGCCGCCATCCCCCGACGACCCGACCGGTGCCGACGGCGCCGTTCCCGAGGGCGCCGACGACCAGGAGGTCGTGTCCGCCACCGAGGTCACCTACGACGCGCAGTTCTACCCCGCGCGCCCCCGGTCGCTGCGCCCGAGAGCCCGCCGCAGCGGGATCTTCCTGGACCAGCGACCGCCCTTCGAGGCCGACGGCCGCAACAAGGCCTACGTGGAGTGGCTGCGCAACCAGTCGATGCTCGGCGACGCCGACTCCCTCTCCCGGCAGCTCTCGGGCCAGTCGAGCATGTGGCAGCACGCCTACGCCTCGCCCGACCCCCGCGCTGCCGTGGAGCGTGCCTCGGTGTGGTTCACCGCCTACCCGCTGTCCTTCATCACCGCGCCCGGCACGTCCTTCCTGGCGACCCTGGGGTCCGCGGAGCTGTGGGACGCGTTCGCGAAGATCGGGATCAAGGCCGTCCACACCGGGCCGGTGAAGGGTGCCGGTGGCCTCACCAAGTGGGACCTGACCCCCAGCGTCGACGGCCACTTCGACCGCATCTCCATGGCGATCGACCCCGTCTTCGGCACCGAGGACGAGTTCCGCGCCATGTGCGAGACCGCCACCGAGCACGACGGCACGATCATCGACGACATCGTCCCGGGACACACCGGCAAGGGCGCCGACTTCCGCCTCGCCGAGATGAACTACCTGGACTACCCGGGCATCTACCACATGATCGACATCCCGGAGTCGGCATGGCACCTCCTCCCGGACGTGCCCGACGGCGAGGACTCCGTCAACATCGACGAGGCCACCGAGAAGGCGCTGCAGGACGAGGGCCACATCATCGGCCAGATGCAGCGGGTGATCTTCTACGAGCCCGGCGTCAAGGAGACCAACTGGTCCGCCACCGGGCCGGTGCTCGACACCAAGGGGCAGACGCGGCGCTGGGTCTACCTGCACTACTTCAAGGCCGGCCAGCCCTCGATCAACTGGCTGGACCCGACGTTCTCGGGGATGCGCCTGGTCATCGGCGACGCGCTGCACTCGCTGCTGGACCTCGGCACCGGCGGCCTGCGCCTGGACGCGAACGGTTTCCTCGGCGTGGAGAAGACGCTCGAGCAGCCGGCATGGTCCGAGGGCCACCCCCTCTCGCAGGCGGCGAACCAGATGATCGGCTCGATGGTGCGCAAGGTGGGAGGCTTCACCTTCCAGGAGCTGAACCTCACCATCGACGACATCAAGGAGACCTCGGCGGCCGGCGCGGACCTGTCCTACGACTTCGTCACCCGCCCCGCCTACCACCACGCCCTGGTGGCCGGCGACACCGAGTTCCTCCGCCTGACGCTGAGGCTCGCGATGGAGGCCGGCGTCGAGCAGGCCTCGCTGGTCCACGCGATGCAGAACCACGACGAGCTCACCTACGAGCTCGTCCACTTCGCGACCCGGCACGCCAACGAGGAGTTCGAGCTCGGAGGGGTCACCATGCTGGGCGCGGAGCTCGCGGAGACGGTCCGCGAGACGCTGCGGCGCGGGGTGGCCGGGGACGCGCACCCCTACAACCTGCTCTTCACCACCAACGGCATCGCCTGCACCACGGCCTCGTTCATCGCCGGGGTGCTCGACGTCGAGGACATCACCGACCTCAGCCCCGACCAGGTGGAGCAGGTCACCCGCGTGCACCTGCTCCTCGCCATGTACAACGCGCTGCAGCCCGGCGTCTTCGCCCTCAGCGGGTGGGACCTCACGGGCGCGGTCACCCTCGACCGTGACCAGGTGCGGTCGCTGGTCCGCTCGGGGGACACGCGGTGGATCCACCGCGGGGCCCACGACCTCCTCGGCGTGAACCCGGGGGCGTCGGCGTCCTCAGCCGGGATGCCGCGAGCCCACGCCCTCTACGGCAGCCTCCCGGACCAGCTCGCCGACGAGGGCTCCTTCGCGTGCCGTCTGGCCCGTGTCCTGGCGGTCCGCGAGGAGCACGGGATCGCCACCGGGCGCCTCGTGGACGTGCCGGCCGTCGCCCACCGGGGCCTCCTGGTGATGGTCAACGAGCTGCTCAGCGGTGCTCAGCAGGTCACGGTGCTGAACTTCTCCGGCGAGGACCTCGACGCGACGGTCCTGTCGGACGAGCTGGAGCCCGGGTCGGTCGTCACCGACGCCTTCAGCCACGAGCAGACCGGCACGGTCGACGCCCTGCACACCTTGTCGGTGAGCCTGCCGGGATACGGCGGGACGGTGCTGCTGCTGAGCCCCCCGCCGGAGGTGGACGACCACGAGGGGACCCCTCTGCCCTGAGCGGGGTGGTGGCGCCCGCGGACCTCTGGTCGCGCGCCTAGCCTTGACGCCGTGACCACGCCGCCCGCCACGCCCCTCGCCGACCTCACCACGCTGGGGGTCGGCGGACCGCCGCAGCGCACGGTCGTCGCGGAGACGGAGGCGGAGCTCGTCGGGGCGGTGCGGGCCGTGGACGCCGCGGGGGAGCGGCTGCTGCTCGTGGGCGGGGGCTCGAACCTGCTGGTGTCCGACGGCCCGCAGCCCGTCACGGCGGTGGTGGTGCGCACCCGAGGGGTGGACGTGCCGGCGCACGACGCCTGCGGCGGGGCGATGGTCACCGTCGCCGCCGGCCACGACTGGGACGAGCTGGTCGCGCTCACCTGCGACCGGGAGCTCTCGGGGATGGAGGCGCTCTCCGGCATCCCCGGCTCGACCGGGGCCACCCCGATCCAGAACGTCGGTGCCTACGGGCAGGAGGTGGCCGACACCGTGGCGTCGGTCCGCACGTGGGACCGGAGCGAGGGGCGCGTGCGCACCCTCTTCTCCGCCGACTGCGGCTTCGGCTACCGCACGTCACGGTTCAAGGCGCCGCCGGCCGGTGAGTCGCCTGGGCGGTTCGTCATCCTCGACGTCACCTTCCAGCTGCGGCCCTCACCCTGGTCGGCCCCCGTGCGCTACCCCGAGCTCGCGCGCCGCCTGGGAGTGGCCCCGGGCGCGCGCGCACCCCTGGCGGCGGTGCGGGAGGAGGTCCTCGTCCTGCGCGCCGGCAAGGGGATGGTGCTCGACCCCTCGGACCGCGACACCGCGAGCGCCGGGTCGTTCTTCACCAACCCCGTCCTCGACGCCGCGAGCGCGGCAGCGCTGCCCGAGGACGCACCCCGCTACGACGCCGGTGACGGTCGGGTGAAGACGTCCGCAGCCTGGCTCGTCGAGCACGCCGGTTTCACCCGGGGGCACGGGCTGCCGGGGCCGGCGGCCGTCTCGACGAAGCACTCCCTGGCGCTGACGAACCGGGGTGGGGCGAGCGCCCAGGACCTCCTGGAGCTGGCGCGCGAGGTGCGCCGCGGCGTGCAGGAGGCTTTCGGGATCACCCTCGAGCCGGAGCCGAACCTCGTCGGCTGCGACCTGTAGGGGCTCGCCCGCAGCGCGGGGCTCTCCTCACGAGGCCTCACCGAGCAGCGCAGCGATCCGCCCGACGCCCTCGGCCAGCGCCTCGTCGCCCAGCGCGTAGGACAGACGGAGGTACCCGGAAGGGCCGAACGCCTCGCCGGGCACGACCGCCACCTCCGCCTCGTCGAGCAGCACCGACGCCAGGTCGGCGGACGAGGAGACGACCCTGCCCCGGATGGTGGTGCCGATCAGGCCGTGGACGCTGGGGTAGGCGTAGAAGGCGCCTCGGGGCGCCGGGCACCGCACCCCGTCGATCGCGTCGAGCGCCGGGACGATCGTGCGCCGGCGCCGGTCGAAGGCCTCCCGCATCGTCGACACCGCGTCGAGCGGGCCGGACACCGCGGCCAGGGCTGCCCGCTGGCTGACGTTGGCGACGTTCGACGTGAGGTGGGACTGCAGATTGGTGGCGGCGGCGATGACGTCGCGCGGCCCGATCATCCAGCCCACGCGCCAGCCCGTCATCGCGTAGGTCTTCGCGACACCGTTGAGGACGACCGTGCGGTCGCTCAGGTCGGGGACCTCCACCGGGACCGAGGCGCGCTCGGCGCCGTCGTAGAGGAGGTGCTCGTAGATCTCGTCGGTGACCACCCAGAGGCCGTGCTCCGCCGCCCACCCGCCGATGGCGCGGACCTGCTCGGGCGTCCACACCGCCCCGGTGGGGTTGGAGGGCGAGCACACCAGCAGCACCTTCGTGGCGGGGGTGCGCGCCGCCTCCAGCTGGTCGACCGTGGGGACGTAGCCCTGGGTCTCGTCGGCGAAGACCTCGACGGGGCGGCCCCCGGCCAGGGCGATCGCCTCGGGATAGGTGGTCCAGTACGGCGCGGGGAGGATCACCTCGTCCCCGGGGTCGAGGAGCGTGGCGAAGGTGGTGTACACCGCCTGCTTCCCCCCGTTGGTCACCAGGACCTGCTGGGGCGAGACCTCGTGGCCGGAGTCCCGGAGCGTCTTCTCCGCGATGGCCGAGCGAAGCTCTGGCAGGCCCGCCGCGGGGGTGTAGCGGTGGTTCGCGGGGATCGAGCACGCCCGGGCCGCGGCCTCGACGACGGCCTCGGGCGTGGGGAAGTCCGGCTCGCCGGCCCCGAACCCGATGACCGGTGCGCCGGCGGCCCGCAGGGCCTTGGCCTTGGCGTCGACGGCGAGGGTGGCCGACTCCGAGATGGACGCCACCCTCCGCGAGACACGGGGTGCGGCGCTGGCGGGGGCGGGCGAGGCCGTCTCGGGACGCGGGGTGGGGTTGCTCACGTCCGCGATCCTCCCACCCGTGATCGCTCGGACGAACCCGGTCGGCCCGCCCGCGGGGCCCCGGTGCTGCCCGGTGCTGCCCGGTGCTGCCCGGTGCGCGCGACACGGGCGCCGGCGACCTCGCGTACACTGGTCCGTCGGTGGCTCGTGGCTGCCCTCTGGGGAGCGCCCGGTGACCTCGTCCGTCGAGGCCGTCAGGCGCTCGCGGGCGGGTGCGAGGCACCGGAGCTGAGGGTAGTGGCGCAATTGGTAGCGCACCGGTCTCCAAAACCGGCGGTTGCGGGTTCGAGTCCCGCCTGCCCTGCTGTCGTGGCCGGTCGCTCCGTCAGCTGTGGACCGCTGCGGGGCTGCCCCTGCCGGCGGTCTTCCGGCGCCGCGCACCAACCGCACGATGATGGAGGGGTTCATGAGCCAGATCACGCAGGCCGCACGGGAACCGCAGGAGCCCGAGGCTCCCAGCGGCATCTTCGGCCGGCTCGTGGTCTTCCTCCGCCAGGTGGTGGCGGAGATGCGCAAGGTGGTCTACCCCAGCCGCCAGCAGGTCCTCACCTACACCGTGGTCGTCCTCGTGTTCGTGCTCGTGATCATGGCGTACGTGTCGCTCCTCGACTACGGGTTCGGTCGCCTGGTGCTCTGGGCCTTCGGCGGCTGAGCGTCGCCAGCCTGAGCCACCGTCCCGCACGCAATCCCACAGGAAGCAGGTCCCACCGTGCCAGATCAGCCGTCCGACGCCACCCTCGTCGACGACCCCCTCGAGGGGCAGCCGTCGGCGGGCGACGCCCCGGACGCGCCCGACGACGCTGATGGCGGAGCGGTGGACGGTGTCGACCGCGCTGACGACGACGTCACCGACGCGGTCGACCTCGGCTCGCTCGAGAGCGACGCCGACGCGGCCTCGGCGCACGCGTCGGCCTCCGCCACGGAGGATGACGGCGAGGACGAGGACGTGGACCCCGTCGAGGAGTTCCGCGCCCAGCTGGCGTCCGCCGTCGGCGACTGGTACGTCGTCCACTCCTACGCCGGGTACGAGAACCGCGTGAAGAGCAACCTCGAGTCCCGCGTGGGCAGCCTCAACATGGAGGAGTACATCTTCCAGGTGGAGGTTCCCATGGAGGACGTCCGCGAGATCAAGAACGGCCAGCCGAAGATGGTGCGTCGCGTGCGCATCCCCGGCTACGTCCTCGTGCGGATGGACCTGAGCAACGAGTCCTGGGGCGCCGTGCGTCACACCCCTGGTGTCACCGGGTTCGTCGGGAACACCCACCAGCCGGTGCCGCTGAGCCAGGACGAGGTCTTCTCGATGCTGAGCTCCACCATCGCCCCGAAGGAGTCCCCCACCAAGAAGGCGCCCGTGACCACCACGGTGGACCTCGAGGTGGGGCAGTCGGTGATCGTCAAGGAGGGGCCCTTCGAGACGATGCCCGCCACCATCGCGGAGATCGACATCGCTGCGCGCAAGGTGCAGGTGCTGGTCTCCATCTTCGGGCGCGAGACGCCCGTCGAGCTCTCCTTCGACCAGGTCGGGGAGATCTGAGCACCACCACCGCGCCACCCATGCCGCACGACCCCTGACCTCACGGTCGACCAGCCAGCCCCTACGGAGAAGCCATGCCCCCCAAGAAGAGAGTCTCAGGGCTCATCAAGCTCCAGATCAACGCCGGGGCCGCCAACCCGGCGCCGCCGATCGGACCCGCGCTCGGCCAGCACGGCGTCAACATCATGGAGTTCTGCAAGCAGTACAACGCGGCCACGGAGAGCCAGCGGGGCAACGTGATCCCCGTCGAGATCACGGTGTACGAGGACCGGTCCTTCACCTTCATCCTCAAGACCCCGCCGGCCGCCGAGCTCATCAAGAAGAGCGCCGGCGTGACCAAGGGCTCCGCCACCCCGCACACGGACAAGGTCGCGTCGATCACCGCGGCGCAGGTCCGTGAGATCGCCGAGACGAAGATGTCGGACCTCAACGCCGGCGACCTCGAGCAGGCCTCGAAGATCATCGCCGGCACGGCCCGCTCCATGGGCATCACCGTGGCCGGCTGAGCACCACCCCACCGCGCCCCAGGGCGCACCCGGCACCACCCGTGGCAGGGCCGCTCCGGCCCGCTCACCACGTCGGCCGCCCCCGGCGGCATCCCTATCGAGGAGAGAACCATGAAGCGCAGCAAGGCCTACCGCGCCGCACAGGCCAAGATCGACGAGGACGCGCTGTACGCGCCGCTCCAGGCCGTGACCCTGGCCAAGGAGACGTCGGTCGCCTCCTACGACGCCACCGTCGAGGTCGCGTTCCGGCTCGGCGTCGACCCCCGCAAGGCGGACCAGATGGTGCGCGGCACCGTCAACCTCCCGCACGGCACCGGCAAGGTCGCCCGCGTGGTCGTCTTCGCCACCGGCCCTCGCGCCGCCGCCGCCGAGGCCGCCGGCGCTGACGAGGTGGGCGGCGACGAGCTCATCGAGCGCGTGGCGAAGGGCTACCTGGACTTCGACGCGGCCGTCGCCACCCCTGACCTCATGGGCAAGGTCGGCCGCCTCGGCCGTGTGCTCGGTCCTCGTGGGCTGATGCCCAACCCGAAGACCGGGACCGTCACCATGGACGTCGCCAAGGCCGTCACCGACATCAAGGGCGGCAAGATCGAGTTCCGCACCGACAAGCACGCCAACCTGCACTTCGTGATCGGCAAGACGTCCTTCACGACGGAGGCGCTGGTGGAGAACTACGCCGCGGCGCTCGACGAGGTGATGCGACTCAAGCCGGCGTCCTCCAAGGGCCGGTACATCTCCAAGGCGACCTTCTCGACCACGCAGGGCCCCGGCGTGCCGGTCGACCCGACGCGGACGCGGAGCCTGCTGTCCGAGGAGGCTCCGGCCGCCTGAGCCGCCTGAGCCGCCGGAAGGCCGAGGCACCGGCGGGGAGCGCTCGAGCGCCCTCCGCCGGTGCTACGCTGTCCCCGACCTCAGACCGTCGGTCGTCGCTCGAGCAGCCCGTGTGCGTCACGGAGGAGCTCGAGCGGCCGAAGGCCCGCCACCGCGGGCGTCCGCCGCAGGTGTGATCGACTTGCCCGTCCCGCCATCGGCGTGACGACCGTGAGCCCCGAGCGCCTGCGCGCCGGGGCTCTTCGCACGTCCGGGACCCACCTCCGGGGCCGTGTCGAGAGCACCGGACCAGAAGGGCCAGCACGGCCCGGCCGACCCACGGGGCCGCCCGGGACCACCACGACCAGAAGGAGGGCCATGGTCCGGCCAGACAAGGCGGCTGCCGTCGCCGAGCTCACCGAGGCGTTCGAGTCCTCGAGCGCAGCGGTGCTCACCGAGTACCGCGGGCTCACCGTCGAGCAGCTCAAGGAGCTGCGCACGGTGATCGGCGCCGACGGCAGCTACACCGTCGTCAAGAACACCCTCACCAGCATCGCCGCGAAGAACGCCGGGGTGGACGCCTTCGAGGGCCAGCTCACGGGGCCCAGCGCCATCGCGTTCGTCTCCGGGGACCCCGTCAGCGTCGCGAAGGGCCTGCGCACCTTTGCTCGGACGAACCCGGCGCTCGTGGTCAAGGGGGGCTACCTCGACGGTCGCCCCCTGACCGCGGCCGAGGTCTCCGCGCTCGCGGACCTCGACTCCCGCGAGGTCCTCCTGTCCAAGATGGCAGGCGCGATGCTCGCCACGCTCACGCGTGCGGCCGTCGTCACCGCCGCGCCGCTCACCAAGGCGGTGCGCACGGTGGAGGCCCTGCGCGTCAAGCGCGAGGAGTCCGAGGGGGCTGGCGACAGCGCCCCGGAGCCCGAGGCGGCAGGCGAGGGCTCACCGGAGCCCGAGGCGGCCGAGGCGGCCGCAGCCGTGGGTCCCGACGCGAGCTGAGCCCGCCGGGCCCACGCCCACCGCACCACCCGTACCACCCGCACGTCACCGAGAACCAGACGCACGCGCCGCCCGGCACAGCAGGGTGGCCAGACCGCAGGGAGACACACCATGGCCAAGCTTTCCTCCGACGAGCTGCTGGACGCCTTCAAGGACCTCACGCTCATCGAGCTCTCGGACTTCGTGAAGAAGTTCGAGGAGACGTTCGACGTCACCGCCGCCGCTCCCGTGGCGGTCGCTGCCGCCGGTGGCGCCGCTTCGGGCGGCGCCGCCGAGGAGGTCGAGGAGCAGAGCGAGTTCGACGTCGTCCTCGAGGCCGCCGGCGACAAGAAGATCGGTGTCATCAAGGAGGTCCGCGCGCTCACCTCCCTCGGCCTCAAGGAGGCCAAGGACCTCGTGGACGGCGCCCCGAAGCCCGTCCTGGAGAAGGTCGCCAAGGAGGCGGCCGACAAGGCCAAGACCCAGCTCGAGGCCGCAGGAGCCACCGTCACCGTCAAGTGACCTGAGCCCCACCGGCGCTGCGCGCGCCACCGTCGACGGCGTCACCCCCCACGGGTGGCGCCGTCGGCGCGTGTATCGCTTGACGAGCGAGGGCCGGTCGCGCATGCTGGCAACCGCGTCGACGAGGACGCGACACGCGGGGGTGGACGCGACGGCTGCGAGCGCGTACGGTAGCCCCTTGCGCTCACTCATCCCCAGAACCGGCGGCGTGTCGGGGATGGGTCGTCGTCATGTGCGCCGCCCGGCAGGGAGCCCACCGACCCACCATCAGCCCTGTCTCCGCCGCCGTCCGCACCGCCCCCGTCGTCCTCGCTGAACCCGCCACCTCGGATCACCAGCACCGCTCGCCAGGCCGTGGAAGGAACCCTCTTGGTCGCCTCGCGCACCTCGCTCCGCCCCAGCACCACCACCCCCGACAACACCTCGCACCGAGTCTCGTTCGCGAAGATCCGCGAGCCGCTCGACATCCCCGACCTCCTCGCGCTGCAGACCGAGAGCTTCGACTGGCTCCTCGGCAACGACCGCTGGCGCGAGCGCGTCGCCCGCGCCACCACGCCGGGTGGGGTCCCCGAGAGCTCCGGCCTCGAGGACATTTTCGAGGAGATCTCTCCCATCGAGGACTTCTCCGGGATGATGCAGCTCTCCTTCCGGGACCACCGCTTCGAGCCGCCGAAGTACACGCTCGAGGACTGCAAAGAGCGGGACATGACCTACGCGGCCCCGTTGTTCGTCACGGCCGAGTTCATGAACGCCAACACCGGTGAGATCAAGAGCCAGACCGTGTTCATGGGTGACTTCCCGCTCATGACGCCGCGCGGCACGTTCGTCATCAACGGCACCGAGCGCGTGGTCGTCTCCCAGCTCGTGCGCAGCCCGGGCGTGTACTTCGAGTCGTCCACGGACAAGATTTCCGACAAGGACGTCTACTCGGCCAAGGTCATCCCCTCGCGCGGCGCGTGGCTCGAGTTCGAGATCGACAAGCGTGACGCCGTCGGCGTCCGCATCGACCGCAAGCGCAAGCAGTCGGTGACCGTGCTGCTCAAGGCCCTCGGGTGGACGGACGCCCAGATCCTCGAGGAGTTCGGCGAGTTCGAGTCCATGCGCTCCACGCTCGAGAAGGACTCCACGTCCACCCAGGACGAGGCCCTGCTCGACATCTACCGCAAGCTCCGCCCGGGAGAGCCGCCGACGAAGGAGGCTGCCCAGACGCTGCTGGACAACCTCTACTTCAACCCCAAGCGCTATGACCTCGCCAAGGTCGGTCGCTACAAGATCAACCGCAAGCTGGGCCTCGAGGCCCCGCTGGCCGCGGGCACGCTGACGGTCGAGGACATCGTCGCGGCCATCCGGTTCATCGTGACGCTGCACGCGTCCGGTGGCGCCGACGGCACGACGATGCCGGGCCACCGTGACGGCGCCCCGGGTGAGGTGCCCGTCGAGGTCGACGACATCGACCACTTCGGCAACCGGCGCCTTCGCGCGGTCGGAGAGCTCATCCAGAACCAGGTGCGGACCGGTCTCTCCCGCATGGAGCGCGTGGTCCGGGAGCGGATGACGACCCAGGACGTCGAGGCGATCACGCCGCAGACGCTCATCAACATCCGTCCCGTCGTGGCCTCCATCAAGGAGTTCTTCGGGACCAGCCAGCTGAGCCAGTTCATGGACCAGACCAACCCGCTCGCGGGGCTGACGCACAAGCGTCGTCTGTCCGCGCTCGGCCCCGGCGGCCTCTCCCGTGATCGTGCCGGCATGGACGTCCGCGACGTGCACCACAGCCACTACGGCCGCATGTGCCCGATCGAGACGCCGGAGGGGCCGAACATCGGCCTGATCGGCTCGCTCTCCAGCTTCGGGCGCATCAACCCGTTCGGGTTCGTGGAGACGCCGTACCGCAAGGTCGTCTCCGGTCGGGTCACCGACGAGGTCAGCTACCTGACCGCCGACGAGGAGGACGACCAGGTCATCGCCCAGGCCAACGCGCCGCTGGACGACGACGGTGCGTTCACCGAGGCCCGCGTGCTGGTGCGTGCCAAGCACGGCGACGCGGAGTTCGTGCCCGCGGACGACGTCGACTTCATGGACGTCTCGCCGCGGCAGATGGTCTCCGTGGCCACCGCGATGATCCCCTTCCTCGAGCACGACGACGCCAACCGCGCGCTCATGGGCTCCAACATGCAGCGGCAGGCGGTGCCGCTGGTCCGCGCCGAGGCGCCGCTGGTGGGCACCGGAATGGAGGCCCACGCGGCCGTCGACGCCGGCGACGTCGTCATCGCCGACAAGCCCGGGGCGGTCACCTCCGTCTCGGCCGACGCGGTCGGCGTGTCCAACGACGACGGGACCTACTCCACCTACCGTCTGGCGAAGTTCCGGCGCTCCAACCAGGGGACGTCGTACAACCAGCGGGTCATGGCCACGGAGGGCGAGCACGTCGACGCCGGCGCGGTGCTGGCTGACGGGCCGTCGACCGACCAGGGTGAGCTGGCGCTCGGCCGGAACATGCTCGTGGCGTTCATGCCGTGGGAGGGCCACAACTACGAGGACGCGATCATCCTGTCCCAGCGGGTCGTCCAGGACGACCTGCTCTCCTCGATCCACATCGAGGAGCACGAGGTGGACGCCCGCGACACCAAGCTGGGTCCCGAGGAGATCACCCGCGACATCCCCAACGTGGCCGAGGAGGTCCTCGCGGACCTCGACGAGCGCGGCATCATCCGCATCGGTGCCGAGGTCGTCCCGGGCGACATCCTCGTCGGCAAGGTCACCCCGAAGGGAGAGACCGAGCTGACGCCCGAGGAGCGTCTCCTGCGCGCCATCTTCGGCGAGAAGGCGCGCGAGGTGCGCGACACGTCGCTGAAGGTGCCCCACGGCGAGTCCGGGACGGTCATCGGCGTGAAGGTCTTCGAGCGCGACGACGGCGACGAGCTGCCGCCGGGCGTGAACTCGCTCGTCAGGGTCTACGTCGCCCAGAAGCGGAAGATCACCGACGGCGACAAGCTCGCCGGCCGGCACGGCAACAAGGGCGTCATCTCGAAGATCCTGCCCATCGAGGACATGCCGTTCCTCGAGGACGGGACGCCGGTGGACATGGTCCTCAACCCGCTGGGCGTGCCGGGCCGCATGAACGTGGGCCAGGTCCTCGAGCTGCACCTCGGGTGGGTGGCCTCGCAGGGCTGGAAGATCGAGGGGGCCCCGGAGTGGGCCGCCGAGGTGCCGGACGTGGCCCGGGAGGCCCCTGCGGGCACGCCCGTCGCCTCGCCGGTCTTCGACGGCGTCAGCGAGACCGAGATCACCGGGCTGCTGGACTCCACGGTGCCCAACCGTGACGGGAGGCGGATGATCGGTGCGAGCGGCAAGACGCGCCTCATGGACGGCCGCTCCGGCGAGCCCTTCCCGGAGCCGGTGTCGGTCGGCTACATGTACATCCTGAAGCTGCACCACCTCGTCGACGACAAGATCCACGCGCGCTCGACCGGTCCGTACTCGATGATCACGCAGCAGCCGCTGGGTGGGAAGGCGCAGTTCGGCGGTCAGCGGTTCGGCGAGATGGAGGTCTGGGCCCTGGAGGCGTACGGCGCCGCCTACGCCCTGCAGGAGCTGCTCACCATCAAGTCCGACGACGTCCTCGGCCGCGTGAAGGTGTACGAGGCCGTGGTCAAGGGCGAGAACATCCCCGAGCCAGGCATCCCCGAGTCCTTCAAGGTGCTCATCAAGGAGATGCAGTCGCTGTGCCTGAACGTGGAGGTCCTGTCCTCGGACGGCACGTCCATCGAGATGCGTGACGGCGACGACGACGTGTTCCGCGCCGCCGAGGAGCTCGGCATCGACCTGTCACGGCGCGAGCCGTCCAGCGTCGAAGAAGTCTGATCGGCGAGCCCGGGGGAGCCGCTGCGGCGGCTCTCCCCGGGCCAGGCCACTGAATCTCATCCAGACTTTTCAGCACCACAGAGCGATGTCTCTGTAGAAAGTAGGAAGTGTGCTCGACGTCAACTTCTTCGACGAGCTGCGCATCGGCCTGGCGACCGCCGAGAACGTCCGCGCCTGGAGCCAGGGCGAGGTCAAGAAGCCTGAGACCATCAACTACCGCACGTTGAAGCCAGAGAAGGACGGCCTCTTCTGCGAGAAGATCTTCGGCCCCACCCGGGACTGGGAGTGCTACTGCGGCAAGTACAAGCGCGTGCGCTTCAAGGGCATCATCTGCGAGCGCTGCGGGGTCGAGGTCACGCGCGCCAAGGTCCGGCGCGAGCGCATGGGGCACATCGAGCTGGCCGCCCCGGTCACCCACATCTGGTACTTCAAGGGCGTCCCGTCGCGGCTGGGCTACCTCCTGGACCTGGCGCCCAAGGACCTCGAGAAGGTCATCTACTTCGCCGCCTACATGATCACCTGGGTCGACGAGGAGGCCCGCCACCGCGACCTCCCCAGCCTCGGGGCGCAGATGGACCTCGAGCAGAAGCGCGTGTCCGACAAGCGCGACAGCGACGTCGAGGCCCGCGCCGGCAAGCTGGAGTCCGACCTGGCCGAGCTGGAGGCCGAGGGCGCGAAGGGCGACGCCCGCCGCCGGGTCCGGGAGTCCGCCGAGCGCGAGATGAACGCCATCCGCCGCCGTGCGGACGCCGAGGTCGAGCGTCTGAAGGCGGTCTGGGACCGGTTCAGCAAGCTCAAGGTCGCCGACCTCGAGGGTGACGAGCTGCTGTACCGCGAGCTCCGGGAGCGCTACGGCCTCTACTTCGAGGGCTCGATGGGCGCCGCCGCGATCCAGAAGCGCCTGGAGACCTTCGACCTGGTCGGTGAGGCGGAGTCCCTCCGGGAGATCATCCGCACCAACAAGGCCGGCACGAAGAAGACCAGGGCCCTGAAGCGGCTCAAGGTGGTCTCCGCCTTCCTCACCACGACCAACTCGCCCCTGGGCATGGTCCTCGGTGCGGTCCCGGTCATCCCGCCGGACCTGCGCCCCATGGTCCAGCTCGACGGGGGCCGGTTCGCGACGTCGGACCTGAACGACCTGTACCGACGGGTCATCAACCGGAACAACCGTCTGAAGCGGCTGCTCGACCTCGGTGCCCCCGAGATCATCGTGAACAACGAAAAGCGGATGCTCCAGGAGGCCGTGGACGCGCTGTTCGACAACGGCCGTCGCGGTCGTCCGGTGACCGGTCCGGGCAACCGCCCGCTGAAGTCCCTGTCGGACATGCTCAAGGGCAAGCAGGGCAGGTTCCGCCAGAACCTGCTCGGCAAGCGCGTGGACTACTCCGGCCGGTCGGTCATCGTCGTGGGCCCGCAGCTGAAGCTCCACCAGTGCGGCCTGCCGAAGCCGATGGCTCTCGAGCTCTTCAAGCCGTTCGTCATGAAGCGACTCGTCGACCTCAACCACGCGCAGAACATCAAGTCCGCCAAGCGGATGGTCGAGCGGGCCCGTCCCGTCGTGTGGGACGTGCTCGAGGAGGTCATCACCGAGCACCCGGTGCTGCTGAACCGTGCACCGACGCTGCACCGCCTGGGCATCCAGGCGTTCGAGCCCCAGCTGGTCGAGGGCAAGGCCATCCAGATCCACCCGCTCGTGTGCACGGCGTTCAACGCCGACTTCGACGGCGACCAGATGGCCGTGCACCTCCCCCTCAGCGCCGAGGCGCAGGCGGAGGCGCGGATCCTCATGCTGAGCTCGAACAACATCCTCAAGCCGGCGGACGGCCGGCCGGTCACCATGCCCACGCAGGACATGGTGATGGGCCTGTTCCACCTCACCTCCGAGCTGGAGGGCGTGGCCGGCGAGGGACGGAGCTTCTCCTCCGTCGCGGAGGCGATCATGGCGTTCGACCGGGGGGGCCTGCACCTCAACGCGCGGGTCAACATCCGGCTCGAGGGCCTGGTCGACGGTCCGGAGGACCTCCGGGCCGCGCAGGTCGTCAGCGACGACATCGGCCACGTCGAGCACGTCGGCGAGATCGGCCACAGCGCCGTCGTCTCGACGACGCTCGGCCGGGCGCTGTTCAACGAGACGCTCCCCGTCGACTACACCTACGTCAACGAGCTGGTCGACAAGGGCCGCCTCTCGACCATCGTCAACGACCTCGCGGAGCGCTACCCCAAGGTCCAGGTCGCGGCGAGCCTGGACGCGCTCAAGGAGGCCGGCTTCCACTGGGCCACCCGCTCCGGGACGACGATCTCCATCTCGGACCTCGTCTCCCCGGACCACAAGCAGGAGATCCTCGAGAAGTACGAGGCGCAGGCCGAGGCCGTGCAGACCAAGTACGAGTCGGGCTTCCTCGGCTCGGACGAGCGTCGACGCGAGCTCATCGAGATCTGGACGCGCGGCACGAACGAGGTCGCCTCCGACCTCGAGGCGTCCATCGACCCGAAGAACACCATCTACCGGATGGTCACCTCGGGTGCGCGAGGCAACTGGATGCAGATGCGTCAGATCGGCGGCATGAAGGGGCTGGTGGCCAACCCGCGCGGTGAGATCATCGCGCGCCCGGTCAAGTCCAGCTTCCGCGAGGGGCTGTCCGTGCTGGAGTTCTTCATCTCGACGCACGGCGCCCGCAAGGGGCTGGCCGACACCGCTCTGCGCACCGCCGACTCCGGGTACCTCACCCGGCGCCTCGTCGACGTGTCGCAGGACGTCATCGTCCGCGAGGAGGACTGCGGCTCGACCCGTGGCCTGAAGCAGACGATCGGTGAGCTCCGCGAGGACGGGAGCGTCCTCAAGTCCGAGACCGTCGAGACGAGCGTCTACGCCAGGACGCTCGCCAAGGACGTGGTGGTCGACGGCGAGGTTGTCGCGGCAGCGGGAGCAGACGTCGGCGACGTCCTCATCCAGGAGCTCGTCGACCGCGGGGTCACCGAGCTGACCGTACGCAGCGTGCTCGCGTGCGACTCGAGGGTGGGCACGTGTGCTCGCTGCTACGGACGCTCGCTGGCCTCCGGCAAGCTCGTGGACATCGGTGAGGCGGTGGGCATCGTCGCGGCGCAGTCCATCGGCGAGCCGGGGACCCAGCTGACGATGCGGACCTTCCACATCGGAGGCGTCGCCTCCGAGGGCGGCGACATCACGTCCGGCCTGCCTCGGGTGCAGGAGCTCTTCGAGGCCCGCACCCCGAAGGGCCAGGCACCGATCTCCGAGGCCGCCGGCCGGGTCACCATCGAGGACGGCGACCGCACGCGGCGCTACGTCGTGGTGCCCGACGACGGCACCGAGGAGAAGGAGTACGTGGTCGCCAAGCGCATCGAGGCCCTCGTGGCCGACGGTGACCACGTCGATGCCGGTCAGCAGCTCGTCAAGGGCTCCGTGGACCCGAAGGCGGTGCTGCGCATCAAGACGCGCGGCGCTACCCAGAGGCACCTGGTCGACGAGGTGCAGGCGGTCTACCGGAGCCAGGGCGTGGGCATCCACGACAAGCACATCGAGGTCATCGTCCGGCAGATGCTTCGGCGGATCACCATCATCGAGTCGGGCGACACCGAGCTCCTCCCCGGCGAGCTCGCGGACCGCTCGCGCTACGAGGAGGAGAACCGCCGCGTGGTGGCCGAGGGCGGTACCCCGGCCTCGGGTCGTCCCGAGCTCATGGGCATCACCAAGGCCTCGCTGGCGACGGACTCGTGGCTGTCCGCCGCGTCGTTCCAGGAGACGACCCGCGTGCTCACGGAAGCGGCGCTGAACGGGCGCCGCGACCCGCTGCTCGGGCTCAAGGAGAACGTGATCCTCGGAAAGCTCATCCCCGCGGGGACCGGTCTGGCTCGCTACCGCGACGTCCAGGTGGAGCCGACGGAGGAGGCCCGCGCCGCTCTCTACAGCGTCCCGGGCTACGGGGAGGACGACTACGGCGACTACTTCGGGGGCGGGTCCGGCCAGGCCGTGCCGCTCGAGGAGTGGGACGCCAGCTACGACCGCTGAACCACCGGGGACCGGGCCGCGACGCGGCCCGGTCCCCGCCGGGCCGGCGCGGACCACCTGCGTTGACCGGTGGCTCATGACCCGCGTATCCTGCTGGTCGTTCCCGGCACGTATCCGGGCGGCACGACTCTCGTACGGGCGACACGCCCGAGCGCGGGGGTGGCGTGTCGCCGGTAGCCGGACGGCCGCAGCAGCGCGGTCACCGCACGAACCACGGCTCGGACACCTCCGAGCGAGAAGACGATCACGGAGAACCGGTGCCCACCATCCAGCAGCTGGTCCGCAAGGGCCGTCAGGACAAGGCCGTCAAGCAGAAGACGCCTGCGCTTCGGGGAAGCCCCCAGCGCCGCGGGGTCTGCACGCGCGTCTACACGACCACGCCCAAGAAGCCGAACTCGGCGCTGCGGAAGGTGGCGCGGGTCCGCCTCTCCAGCCAGATCGAGGTGACCGCGTACATCCCCGGTGAGGGGCACAACCTCCAGGAGCACTCGATCGTGCTCGTGCGCGGTGGCCGGGTCAAGGACCTGCCCGGCGTGCGCTACAAGATCGTCCGCGGCGCGCTGGACACCCAGGCCGTCAAGAACCGCAAGCAGGCACGCAGCCGCTACGGCGCGAAGAAGGGGAACTGATGCCGCGCAAGGGACCGGCTCCGAAGCGTCCGCTGGTCGTCGACCCGGTCTACGGGTCGCCACTGGTGACGCAGCTCGTCAACAAGATCCTGACCGGCGGCAAGAAGTCCGTCGCCGAGCGGATCGTCTACGGCGCGCTCGAGGGTGCCCGCGAGAAGACGGGCCAGGAGCCCACGCTGACCCTCAAGAAGGCGATGGACAACGTCAAGCCCTCGCTCGAGGTCCGTTCACGGCGCGTCGGTGGTGCCACCTATCAGGTGCCCATCGAGGTGCGTGCCTCTCGCTCGACGACGCTCGCGCTGCGCTGGCTCGTCAGCTACTCGCGGGCTCGCCGCGAGAAGACCATGACCGAACGGCTCATGAACGAGATCGTGGACGCCTCCAACGGCCTGGGTGCCGCGGTCAAGCGCCGCGAGGACACCCACAAGATGGCTGAGTCCAACAAGGCGTTCGCGCACTACCGCTGGTGATCCCAGCGCCCCGGCCCACGGGCACGCGGGGCAGACCATTCCACCACCGGCCGGACCGGCCAGACGGGCAGGATCGATCTCGTGGCACTTGACGTGCTCACGGACCTCACGAAGGTCCGCAACATCGGCATCATGGCGCACATCGACGCCG
>JARICT010000041.1 GCA_029257185.1 Quadrisphaera sp. | reverse complement strand
CGACGCGCTGGCGCTGGCCGCCGGAGATCTGCCGGGGCAGGACGTCGGCGGCGGAGCGCGGCAGGCCCACGAGCTCGAGCAGCTCCGCCACCCGGGCGGACTGGTCGGCGCTGCTGCCGATGCCGTGCACGCGCAGCGGGTCGGTGAGGATGTCCGAGACGATCATCCGGGGGTTCAGCGCCGTGGCCGGGTCCTGGAAGACCACCGAGACCGCGCGCCCGAACTCCTTGCGGGCCCTCGGCCCCTTCCCCAGGGTCCTGCCCTGGAAGAGGACCTCGCCCGCGGTGGCTTCCTGGAGGCCGACCATGACCCGGGCGAGGGTGGACTTGCCGCTCCCGGACTCGCCGACGATCCCGACCGTCTCGTCGCGGGCGACGCTCATGCTCACCCCGCCGACCGCCGTCACCCGCTCGGGCTTGAACAGCGACCCGGTGCGGGTCTTGAACACCACCTCGACGTCGCGCAGCTCCACGACGGCCTCGCCGCCGGGGCCACCATCACCCCTGGCGCCGGACGGCGCGCTGGCCGCGGGCTGGACGACGCTCATCGCGTCACCTCCAGGGTCTCGTCAGCGGAGCCGGCCGGGCCCGGTCCGCCTGGCACCACCGCCCAGCGGTGCGTGGTGCCCTCGACCAGGCGCAGCGCCGGCCGGGCGCCGTCGGCGTTCTCCGGGTGCGAGGAGCGCGGGGCGAAGCGGTCCCCGGAGGCGAAGTCCTCGGGGGCGGGGACCACGCCCGGCACCTGGTGGAGGCGGGTCGCGCGCTGCTCCATGGAGAGCACCGCGCCCAGGAGCCCGCGGGTGTACTCGTGGCGCGGGTCGGTGAGCATCTCTCTGGTGGTGCCCTGCTCGACCACCTGGCCGGCGTACATCACCGTGATCCGGTGGGCGAGCTGCGCGACGAGCGCTAGGTCGTGGCTGACGAACACCGTGGCGAAGTCGAGCTCGGAGCGCAGGTCGTTGAGGAGGTCCACGACCTGCTGCTGGACGGTGACGTCGAGGGCGGTGGTGGGCTCGTCGGCGATGACCAGGCGCGGGTTGCGCGTCAGGGCCATCGCGATGAGCACCCGCTGGCGCTGCCCGCCGGACAGCTCGTGGGGGTAGCTCTTGAGGGTGCGCGAGCTGTCGAGGCCCACGAGGTCCAGGAGGTCCTCGGCGCTGCGCTGGCCGCCGCGCCTGGTGAGCTGGGCCATCTGGGAGCGGATGAGCATCGAGGGGTTGAGCGAGCTGAGCGCGTCCTGGTAGATCATCGCGATGTCGTGGCCGCGCAGCGCGTTGTGCTGCTTCTCGGTCATCGACAGCAGCTCCTGGCCGTCGAAGGTGATCGACCCGCCGAGCCGGGCGGTGCTCGGCAGCAGGCCCATGATGGACATGGCGGTGATGGACTTCCCGCAGCCGGACTCCCCGACCAGGCCCATCGTCTCGCCGGGGCGGATGTCGAACGAGACGCCGTCGACGACGTTCACGTCGCCGTGGGAGGCGGGGAAGCCGATCGTGAGGTCCTTGACCTGGAGGATCGGCTCGGCGGAGCCGGAGTGGACGAGGCGGTCGGGGTTGTCCAGCTCGACCTCCCGCAGCTGCGCGAACCGCGTGTCGAGGCTGACCTCCTCGCGGTGCGCCCCGCCGGTGGCAGCGCCAGCGCCAGCACCCGCGCCAGCGGCGGCGCCCGCCTCACCCGTCTCGGGGACGGCCCCGGCCTCCCCACCGGAGACGACCTCCCGGGGGGCGTCGGTCGCCCCCGAGCGCGCCACCTCGTCGTCGACCTTCACCACGCGGCGCAGCTTGGGGCTGACCATCGCGTCGGTGAGGCCCTCGGAGAGCACGTTGAGGCTCAGCACGGTGATCACGATCATCACGCCCGGGAAGAACGTGGGCCACCAGTAGCCGGAGAGCAGCAGGCCCCGCCCGTCGGAGAGCACGTTGCCCCACGAGGGGTTCGGGGGACGCACGCCGGCGTTGATGAAGGACAGCGAGGCCTCGAAGACGATGGCGTCGGCGACGAGGACGGTGGCGAAGACGAGGATCGGGGCGATGCAGTTGCGCGCCACGTGCTTGGCGAGGATGCGCGCGGTGCCCGAGCCGCCCACCTTGGCGGCCGCGACGTAGTCCTCGCCCATCTGCGCGAGCACGTTGGCGCGCACGATCCGCGTCAGCTGCGGGGTGTAGAGGAAGCCGATGGCCCCGATGAGCACGGGGATGGAGCTGCCGAACACGGTGACGAACACGGCGGCCAGCGCGATCCCGGGGAAAGACATGATGATGTCCAGGACCCGCATGAGGACCTCGGAGACCACCCGAGGACCGGTGGCCGCCACGGAGCCGAGGACGGCCGCGGCCGCCAGCGCCACGCCCGTGGCGCCGAGGCCGATGAGCAGGGAGTAGCGGCCGCCGTCGGCGATGCGGGCGAGGATGTCGCGGCCGATGGAGTCGGTGCCCAGCGGAGCGCCCGGCGACCCGGGAGGCTGCACCGGCGTGCCGCTGGCGAGCGGGTCGCCGATCGCCGGGGCGAAGATCGCCAGCAGCGCGACGAGGGTGATCACCGCCAGGGCGACCTTGGAGCCGATCGGCAGGGCCTTGAGCCGCAGCCCGGGCTCGCTGA
>JARICT010000174.1 GCA_029257185.1 Quadrisphaera sp. | reverse complement strand
CGTGCCCGGCAGCGGGCCCCTCCTGCGTGAGCTCCCGCCCGCCGCGACGACGCGGTGTCCGGTTGCATCACGGTTTGGACACGTACGCCCCGACCTCCCGCGGGAAGGGCTGCCGCGGCGCGACGCTTCCTCATGTCCATCCCGCGGCAGGGTCGCCGAAGCCTCCTGAGCCCCCTCCTCCTCGTGTCCCTGACGATCGCGGGGCTCGTCGGCTGCGCCCCCGAGCCGGCGACCCAGCAGACCGCGATGGCCGCCGTCCCCGAGCCCCGCGCCACGCTCGCCTTCGCCGGAGACGTCCACTTCGAGGGCGTGTCGGCGAGCACGGGCGGTCTCGGCAGCGCCTTCTCCGTCCTGGAGGACGCCGACGTCGCGGTGGTGAACCTCGAGACCGCCGTCTCCCGGCGCGGTGAGCGTGCCGCCAAGGAGTATGCGTTCCGCGCCCCGCCCACGGCCATGACGGCGCTCGCCGCCGCGGGGGTCGACGCCGTCACGGTGGCCAACAACCACGGGATGGACTACGGGCGCGCCGCGCTGACCGACACGCTGTCGGCAGGGCGGGACTCCAGCCTGCGCGTGCTCGGCGCGGGGGATGACGAGCAGGCCGCCCTGGCGCCGTGGCGGACCGCCCCGCACGGGGTGCAGGTCTCGGTCCTGGCCGCGACCGACGTGCTGGACGACCCGCTCGCCGCCGCGTGGACGGCCACGCCGCGCTCGCCGGGGCTCGCTTCCGCCAAGGACGAGCGCCGCCTGCTGCAGGCGGTGCGAACCGAGGCGGAGCGCTCGGACGTCGTGGTCGTCTACCTCCACTGGGGCGCGGAGCGGCAGGTGTGCGCCACCGAGCGCCAGCAGCAGCTCGCCCGACGGCTGGCCGGCGCGGGCGCCGACGTCGTCGTGGGGAGCCACGCGCACGTCCTGCAGCCCGCGGCCCGCGTCGACGGGGCTCTCGTGGCGTACGGCCTCGGCAACTTCCAGTTCTACGCCACCCAGGAGCCGTACACCCGGACCGGGGTCATGACCGTCACCGTCTCCCCCCGCGGCGTGGTCGAGCACGCGTGGGCGCCGGCGAGCATCGTCGGCGGTCACCCCGAGCTGCTCACCGGCGCGGACGCCGCGGAGCGGTCCGATGAGCTGAGCCGGCTGTGCCCGTCGAGCGGGGGCTCGCCGGGGACCGTCGGCGGCTGAGGTCCCCGGCGGCGCCGTGGGTCAGGCCCGTCCGGCGGTCTCCGACTCGCGCAGGTCCACGGCGGGCCCCTGACCCGCGGCCTGGCCGAAGGGCTCGGGGGCGTCGGCGCCGGCGGGCTCGCCCCCGTCGGCGACGCCCAGGCCCTTCGCGACCGCCGCGCCCAGGCCGGCGTCGATCTTCGTGAGGTACTCGAGGGCTCGGCGCTGGATGGTCGGGCTCACGCCGTCGCCGACGTGGCCGACGATGTTGGTCACCGCGTGCTCACGGCCCTCGTCGCTCAGCACGTGCCGGTACAGCGTGCCGGCCTGCCCGAAGTCGTCGTCCTCCGCGTGCGCGACATAGGCGTAGCGGCCGATCTCACCGCCCTCGGTGGACCACGTCAGGTCGTGCCCGCGCTCGGTGTCCGAGACCGGGCCGCCGTAGGAGTTGGGGGAGTACACCGGCTGGCCGTCGCTGTGCGCGTACCGCATGGCGCCGTCCTGGTTGTAGCTGTTCACCGGCGCCTTCGAGGCGTTGACCGGGAGCTGCTGGTAGTTCGTGCCGATCCGGTGCAGGTGCGTGTCGTGGTAGCTGAAGATCCGACCCTGCAGCATCTTGTCGGGGCTCAGCCCCAGGCCCGGCACGATGTTCGACGGGCTGAAGGCGCTCTGCTCGATCTCGGCGAAGAAGTTGTCCGGGTTGCGGTCGAGCACCATGCGGCCCACCTCGATGAGCGGGTAGTCCCCGTGCGGCCACACCTTCGTGACGTCGAAGGGGTTGAACCGGTAGCCCTCGGCGTCCTCGAACGGCATCACCTGGATCTTGAGGGTCCACGACGGGTGGTCGCCCTCGGCGATCCGGTCGCGCAGGTCGCGGCGCAGGTAGTCCGGGTCCGGCCCCGCGTGGGCGCCCGCCTCCTCGTCGGTGAAGTCGTGCTGGCCGGCGTCGGCGTGGAAGTGGTACTTGACCCACACCTTCTCGCCGGCGGCGTTCTCCATGGAGAACGTGTGGCTGCCGTACCCGTTCATCGTGGCGTAGCTGGCCGGCGTGCCGTGGTCGGACATGAGGATCATGACCTGGTGGGCGCTCTCGGGGGAGCCGGTCCAGAAGTCCCACTGCATGTCGTTGCTGCGCAGGCCCGAGTCCGGCAGGCGCTTCTGGCTGCGGATGAAGTGCTGGAACTTCGCCGGGTCCCGCATGAAGAACACCGGCGTGTTGTTGCCGACGAGGTCCCAGTTGCCGTCCTCGGTGTAGAACTTCACCGAGAACCCGCGGGGGTCGCGCACCGTGTCCGGGTAGCCGTGCTCCCCGGCGACCTGGGAGAACCGGGCGATGATCTCGGTGCGCTTGCCGACCTCGGAGAACAGGCTCGCCCGCGTGTACCGGGTGATGTCGTTCGTCACCTCGAAGTACCCGTGGGCGCCGCTGCCCTTGGCGTGCACCACGCGCTCGGGGACCCGCTCGCGGTTGAACTGCTGCATCTTCTGGACCACGTACGCGTCGTGCAGGGCGATCGGGCCGTCGGTCCCGGCGGTGAGGGAGTAGTCCTCCTCCGGCGCGGGGATCCCGGAGTCGAACGTGGTCGTCGGGGGGGTGGGGGTGCTCTGGTCCGTCATCGGTGGGGTCCTTTCGATCAAGAGAACATCGCGAACCGGTACCTCGATGCTGCGACGGATGGCGACGAAGTGCAACTCTGCGTCGAGAGCGGGCGGGCGTGACCCCGAGCGCGGCACGGCCGGTGCGGGGATAGCGTGACGGTTCCCACCCCGACGCGCGTCGTGCCGGGGTGCCCTCACCGAAAGGACCTGCCGTGCGTCGTCGCACCCTTCCCGCCCTGGTCGCCATCGCCTCCCTGAGCGCGCTCACGGCCTGCTCCAGCGGTGGGTCCGACGCCGCCGCCGAGTCGCCCCCGGCGTCCTCCTCCACGACGAGCGCCGCCCCCAGCGAGAGCAGCTCCTCGTCCAGCGCGAAGAAGGCCGTGGACGTCGTGGCCGACCCGCCGTCGAAGAGCTGGGAGGACGCCGTGGAGGCCGCCCGCGGGAGCTTCGACGGCGAGGTGAACAAGATCGAGCTCGAGCAGGCCGAGACCGGGGGCCTCGAGTACAAGGTCGAGCAGATCTCCACGACGCAGAAGTACGCCGTGCAGTACGACGCGAGCTCGCTCGAGACGCTGTCGGAGAAGACGGACGAGCTGGGCGACGACGCCGCGGAGAAGCAGGGCGAGGCGTTCGACCCCGCCAACCTCATCGACCTCGACGAGGCCGCGAAGACCGCGCGCGACGAGGTCGACGGCACCATCACGGAGTGGAAGGCCGAGGGCAAGGACACCGGCAAGGTGATCTACGAGTTCGACGTCCTGCCGAAGGGCGCGTCGCCGGGCGACGAGGACCGCGAGGTCCAGGTGGACGCCAACGACGGGACCCTCGTCAAGGACTCCTGACCGGCTGGCCGTGGGGAGGAGGTCCCCGCCCGCGGGGACCTTCGTCCCCTCTTCTCCTCCTGGCTTGCCGCGGCGGTGCTCGCAACACCATCCTGGACGTCGACGTCCCGCGGCAGACCACGGACGCGCTCGTGGCCAGCGATCGCGGCCCTCGCCGCGGCGCGGGGGGCCGCGATCGTGATCGTCCGGCCTCATCCCCACCATGACGGAGAGACGACGTATGACGATGCACGACGAGCGCTCGCCAGCCCTGCGCGCTGGCGTCGACTACCGGGGGACGCCGAACGCCACCGAGCGGGTCTCGGAGCACATCGCGCCCGGCAAGAAGCGCGCCGCCCTGCCCCGGTACGTGCTCATCAACCTCCCGCGGACCACCCGGCTCCTCCTCCTGCTGGTCGTGGCGGTGATCGGCGCCGCGTCCGCGGCCGTGGCGCTGTCGGGCCAGGAGCCCTTCGCCTTCGCGGACGTCCTCCTGTGGGGGGTCCTTGCGGCGTCCGTGGTCTTCGTCGCGGTGGGTCTGATCACGTCAGCCCGTCTCTGGACGTGGGGCGCCGGGATCGCCGCCGCCTCGATCCTCGTCTACCTCGGGGGTCTGGCTGGCGACGCGCCGTACGTGTGGAACGGCGCGAGCATCGCCGCCGCCGCGACCTGGAACCTCACGCTCCTCGCCTCGCTGGGCTACCTCGCCCTGTACGCGGCGCTGCGCTACGGCGCCATCGTCGCCGCGCCCGACGACCAGAACTTCATGGACTGACAAGGAGCACCGTCGTGGACCTCGGCTTCCCCTGGTGGATACGGGTAGAGCACTTCCTCAACATCATCTTCATCTCGTTCCTGGTCCGTTCCGGGATCGAGATCCTCGGTACCTACCCCAAGCTCTACCGCTCGCAGCACACCGTCGCCGGCACCTCGTGGGCCCAGTTCACGATCCAGCAGCAGCCCAAGCACAAGTACTACACCGTGGGGGGTGAGTACGACGACTACTCCCCGCGCATCTCCCTGCCGGGCCGAGGGCTCCTGGGGATGGGGCGGTACTGGCACCTCATCACCGTGACCGGCTTCGTCGCCGCCTGGGTGGTCTACTTCTTCCTGCTGGTCTTCACCAGTCAGTGGCGGCGCTACGTCCCGACCTCCCTGGACACCTTCGTGCAGGCCGGTCGAGACATGGTGGCCTACCTGGCCTTCACCGTTCCCGAAGCCGTGGACGGCATGCCGTTCAACGCCGTCCAGCAGCTGTCCTACGGTTTCGTGATCCTCGTCCTCACCCCGTTGGTGATCATCACCGGCGCCCTCCAGTCGCCGGCGATCGCCAACTACTTCTCCCGCATCACGCGGGCGGTCGGTGGCCGCCAGGTCATCCGTAGCGTCCACTTCTTCTGCCTGGTGGGGTACGTCGCCTTCTTCGTGGTCCACGTCGCCATGGTCGTCATCCACGGGTACGGCCACGAGACGGCGAAGATGGTGTTCGGCGACTCCGAGCAGCCGGTGGCCGGCGGGGTCATCTTCTCCATCGGCCTGGTGCTGGTGCTCGTGCTGCACGTCGTCGCGACCCGCTGGACGCTGGCCGACGGCCGGGCCGTCGAGAGGCTGCACAACGTCGTCGTGCGGCCGTGGTCGAACCTGCTCTACAAGCTGCCGGCGCGGATGCACTACGACCGGTCCAACGTCACCGGGCGAGGCGTCGGGCTGGAGAACACCACGCACAACTTCCGGGGCAGCGGGCGCCCGCCCGAGACCGACGAGTACCTCGCGCTCATGGCCAACGGCTACGAGGACGACTACGTGCTCGAGATCGGCGGCTATGTC
>JARICT010000128.1 GCA_029257185.1 Quadrisphaera sp. | reverse complement strand
CGGTTGACCTGGCGCAGCAGGTTCAGCACCTCCGTGGTGGTCTCCGGGTCCAGCGCGCTGGTCGCCTCGTCGGCGAGCAGCAGCGGCGGGCTCGTGGCCAGCGCCCGGGCGATGCCCACGCGCTGCTGCTGCCCGCCGGAGAGCTGCTCGGGGTAGGAGTGGGCCTTGTCGAGCAGGCCCACGAAGTCGAGCAGCTCGGCGACGCGGCGATCCCGCTGGGCCTTGTCGACGCCGGCGACCTTCAGCGGGTACTCGACGTTGCCGGCGACGCTGCGCGAGCGGAACAGGTTGAACCGCTGGAAGATCATGCCGATGCGCGCGCGCTCGGCCCGCAGCTCGCGCTCGCTCATCGCGGTGAGCTCCTTGCCCGCCACCCGCACCCGGCCCGCGGTGGGCTTCTCCAGGGCGTTGACCAGGCGCACCAGCGTGGACTTGCCCGCCCCGGAGTAGCCGACCACGGCGAGGACCTCACCGGTCTCGACGGACAGGGTGACGTCGTCGACGGCCACCACGGGGGTGGCGCTGCCCGCGCGCACGTACCGCTTGGAGACCCCCTCGAGCTCGACGATCGCCGTCACGAGGTCGTCGCGGCCTTCTTCGCGTCCTTCTCCACCTGGGCCAGCTCGGCCTGGAGGTCCTGCGCGCTGGTCTCGCTCACCACGGCGTCGGGGTAGTCCTGGAGGAACTTCTCCTGGACGGCCGGGTCCTGGAAGAGCTCGGCGAGGTCCCGGTAGGTCGTGTTCTCGGCGTCGGCCTTGCGCGTCACGAAGAGGTTGACGTAGGGCGAGGACTCCTTGCCGGCCGGGTCGACGTCGAAGACCACGTCGGTCGGCGGCAGCCCCGCGGCGGTGGCGAAGTTGTTGTTGACGATGGCGCCCTGGGCCGAGCCGCTCTGCAGCGCGTTCGCCGTCTGGGAGGCGTCGACCGGCACCACGTCGACCTTCTGGTCCTCGATGTCGGCGCTGGTGGAGAACGCGTCGCCGCCGCCCTCCAGGGTGAGCAGGTTGGCGGACTGGAGGGTGAGCAGCGCCCTGGCCTCGTTCACCGCGTCGTTGGGGATGGCAATCTTCGCGCCGTCGGCGAAGCCCTCGGGAGCGTCCACGGTCGTGGAGTACAGCGGCAGCGGGTAGACCGCGGTGGCGCCGATGGGCTGGAGGTCGTCGTCGGCGGTGGTGTTGTAGTCCGCGAGGTACTGGATGTGCTGGAACTGGTTGATGTCGATCTGCTCCTGCGCCAGCGCGGGGTTCGGCAGGCTGTAGTCCGCGAAGTTGACGAGCTCGACCTCCACGCCCAGCTCGGACTCCGCCAGCGCCGTGTACGTCTTCCAGTAGGGCAGCGCCTCGTCCGCGACGCCGATGGTCACGGTCTCCTCGCCCGACGACGCGGCGGGGCTCGCGGCGCCGCCCTCGTCCTCCCCCGAGGCGGACGCGCTGCCGCCGCGGGTCAGGGCGATCGCGGCGATCACGAGCGCGACCACGACGACCGCGACGACCGCGGCCACGAGGCCCTTGCGGGACCGTTGCGGGCGCTGCGGCAGGGAGGGGTGCTCGGCGGTGGACATGGTGGGGCTCCTCGAGAAGTCAGGGCTCCGTGGAGCCGCGCTTGCCGGGGTGCGTCCCCCGACCAGGTCGTCACCCAGGGCACCCCACCGCGGACGGGGGTTGCCGGACAGCAAGCTGAGGCTTGGCGCTGCCACTCATGACCTGCGCGAAACGTATACCGGGCGCTCGTCGACGGTCAACGCGGCAGCGCCGGCGACGCGCAGCACGTGGTGACAAGGCGCCTTCGGGCGCGCATGATGGCTGGTGGAGCCGGCAGCCCGCCGGCGACCAGCCGCCCGACGTCCGCGCGGAGGTGCGCATGCCCCCGATCGCTCCCCCGAGCGTGCCGGTCGAGGCCGACGAGGCTCACCGCGCTCCCCTCGACGTCGAGCGGGCCCCCGGACAACCCGGGACCCCGCACGCCCTCGCCCCGCCGGCGCCCCCTCGGCCTCCGCGGCCTCCGTGGCCCCCATGGCGGCAGCGCCGCGGCGAGCGCCGGGCCCGTCGGCAGGCTCTCGCCGACCTTCGCTCCGCGGAGCTGGCCGCCGCCCGGCGGGCCGAGCTGCACCACATGGCCGACGTGCTCGCCGCGGCCGCCGCGCTCGTGGAGCGCGGGTGGGTGCGCGGCGCGTGGCTGCGGGTGGGCACCGGCGAGGACGCGCGCACCGTCTCGTCCGGGTCGCTGACCGTCGTCACCGACGACGACGTGACCGGTGCCTGCCTGGTGGGCGCGGTGGTCCACGGCGCCGGGCTCTCACGGGTGTCCTCCCAGCTCACCGGGCGCTCGCTCGACGTGGTGTGGCAGAGCGTCTCCGGCGTCCCGGTCCGCCCGGGACGCGCGTGCGCCCCCGAGGTGCACCGCGCGCGGGTGCGCGACCTCACCCGCTGGAACGACGCCGGGAGCCGCCGCCGCGACGAGGTGGTGGGCGCGCTGCGCACCGCCGAGGGCCACGTCCGAGGCGCGCTGCCCGCCTGACCCGGCGCGACCCGCGCCCCGTCCGCGCTGCCGATCCTCGCTGCCGGCCCTCACCTCGCGCCCTCACGTCCCGCTTCGGGCCGCGCGGCGGTGACAGGGTGGCCCGGTGCCCTCCGAGCCGAGCGACGCGCCGCCCCCGCCGTGGCGCCGCCGCCTCGGCGCGGCGCTCCTGCTGGCCGGGGCCCTCGTCCTCGTCCTCCTCGTGTGGGCCGGCATCGCCCTCGCCGCCGTGGGCAGCGCCGCGCAGGTGGCGGCGGACCGCGCCCGGGACGTCACCTCCTCGCTGGGGTCGGGCCAGACGTCCGGCGCGCTGGCCGCCGCCCGCTCCGCCGCGGTGGCCGCGGAGCGGGCGCACGAGCGGGCCGACGCCCTGCCGCTGCGCCTGGCCAGCCACCTGCCGGTCACCGGACCGCTGCTGAGCGACGCGCGGGCGCTGACCGCCGCTGCGGACACCGCGGTGGGCGACGGCGCGGTGCCCGTGCTCGAGGCCGTGGACCGTCTCGCCGCCGGCGGTGACGGGGCTGGTGACGGGGCTGGTGACGGGCCTGGGCGCGCGCCTGGTCCGGGGCTGCTGCGCGAGGACGGCAGCGTCGACGTCACCGCGCTGACCGAGGCCGGCGCCGTGGTCCACCGGGCCAGCGCCGCGCTGGGCGGCGCCGATGCGCGCGCGGCCGCCGTCGACCCCGGCCGCTTCCCCCGGGCGCTCCGCGAGGACGTCGCCGCGGCCCGCAGCGGCATCCGCGACCTGGCGCGCGCCGTGGCCCGCGCCGATCCCGCGCTGGCGTCGGCCCCCGGCGCGCTGGGGGCCGACGGCCCCCGCGACTACCTCGTCGTGTTCCAGAACCCCGCGGAGCTGCGGCCCACCGGGGGGCTGCTCGGGACGTGGGCGTCGCTGAGCGTGGACGACGGACGCGTGGAGCTGACCGAGGTCGGCGCCAACGACGACCTCACCGCGGTGCGCGCGCCCGCCGCGAGCCTGGGCGAGGAGCAGCGCGCCGTCTACGGCGACGGGCCGGTGCGGCTGTCGAACGCGAACCTCTCCCCCGACTTCACCGTCGCCGCCCCGCTGCTGGCCGGCGCGTGGGTCTCCCTGGGGCGCCCGGAGCCGGACGCCGTCGTCGCCGTGGACCCGCAGGGCATGGCGCCCCTGCTCGGCGACACCACCCTCGAGGTGCCCGGGGGGCCGGCGATCAGCGCGGACACCGTGGTGGACGTGCTGCTGCGCCGGACCTACCTCGAGGTCGCCGGTGACGACGCCCGCAACGCCTACCTCTCCACCGTGGTCGGCACGGTCTTCACGCGCGCCCTGGGCGACGGCGCGCTGACCCCGGCGACGCTGGCCGGGGTGGCCCGCGCGGCCAGCGGCGGCCACGTGCTGGCGTGGAGCCCCGACGAGGACCTGCAGGCGGTCCTCTCCGGCGCCGGGCTCGCCGGCGCGCTGCCCGCCCCCGAGCCGGGGTCGGCGCGGGTGCACCTGACCAACGTGGACGGCTCGAAGCTCGACTACTTCCTCACCCTCACCGCGGCGACGACGTGCCCCTCCGGGGCCGCGCCCGCGTCGCTCGCCCTGACGCTGCGCAACGACGCGCCGGAGCAGGTGCCCCCCTACGTCGCCAGCAAGCTGCCGGGGGCAGCGCCGACCACGCACACCGTGCAGGTGGCGCTGTACGTCGGCGGCGACGGCGTCGGCGGTGCTGACGGCCCGGGCGGTGCGGTCGGCGTGGACGCGGTCGAGGTCGCGGGGGCCCCGGTGGGCACCGCGTCCGGCACCGAGGCCCGGTGGCGCTGGTCCCGGTTCGACGTGGACCTGCCGCGCGGCGAGGACGTCGACGTCACGGCGCTGGTCGGCGGCCCCCCGCTGGAGGACGTGGTGGTGCCGACGATGGTCAGGCCGGCCAGCGCCGACGTGGCACCGTGCGCTCGGTGACCCACCGCACCTACCCCGAGCTGGTGGCGGCGCTGGCCGCCGCGCAGAAGACCACCCGCGGCGCCCCGCTGTACTCCCGCCTGGTCAACCGGCCGCTCGGTCGCCGGCTCGCCGCGCTGGCCCACCTGGCGGGAGCCACCCCGGACCAGGTCACCGCGGTCTCGGCGGTGGCGACGTTCGCGGGCATCGCCGCGATCGCGCTCGCGCCGGCGGGCGCGTGGTGGTGGGGGGCGGTGGTCGCGGCGCTGCTGGTGCTGGGGTACGCCCTGGACGCCGCGGACGGGCAGCTGGCCCGGCTGCGGGGCGGGGGCTCGGTGGCCGGCGAGTGGCTGGACCACGTGGTGGACGCGGCGAAGATCGCCACGGTCCACCTGGCGGTGGCGGTGGGCGCCTGGCGCGCGGGCGTGGACGGGCCGTGGCTGCTGGTGCCGCTGGGCTTCTCCGCGGTGGCGTCCACGTGGTTCTTCACGATCATCCTCAACGACCACCTCACCCGCCTGGCCGGTGGCCGCGACGGGCAGGCGGCCGTCGCGGCGGACCCGGGGGCGCGAGGCGGCCGGGCGGGGGCTCGCGGGCTGGCCCGCTCCCTCGCGGCGCTGCCGGCGGACTACGGGGCCTGGTGCCTGGTGCTGGCGACGCTGGGGTGGCCGGGGGTGTTCCGCCCCCTCTACACGCTGCTGGCCGTGGGCTTCACCGCCATCACCGCGGCGTCGATGGTGGCGTGGCGCAGACGCATCCTGACCGCCTCCTGACGTCGCAGATGACCACTCACAGTGACTAGTTACGCTTGTCGGGGATCACTATCAGTGGCACTATGTCGTGTATCGGCGATATCACCTGCCTGTTCGCACTGATTGTTCACACGATGTCAACCCTCCGTGATGGACTTCGGTTTCTGCCACCCGGTCCCCCGGAGGAACTCATGCACGCGAATCGATCCCTGCGGATCGCCATGATCGGGACGCGCGGCGTACCGGCCCGCTACGGCGGCTTCGAGACCGCCGTCGAGGAGATCGGCGCGCGCCTGGCTGCCAGCGGCCACACGGTGACGGTCTACTGCCGGCGCGACGGGGAGCACCACGGACCCACCCACCGGGGCATGCACCGCGTCGAGCTGCCGGCCCTGCGCCGGCGCAGCCTCGAGACCCTCTCGCACACCCTGCTCTCCGTGCTGCACCTGCTCACCCGGCGCCGCGCGCCCGACGTGGTGCTGCTCTTCAACGCGGCCAACGCCGCGCTCCTGCCGCTGCTGCGCCTGCGCGGCATCCCCGCCGCCACCCACGTCGACGGGCTGGAGTGGAAGCGTGACAAGTGGTCCGGGACCGGCAAGCGGTACTACCGGGCGGCCGAGTCCCTCGCCGTGCGCTGGTCCGACGCCCTCATCGCCGACGCCGCCGGCATCGCCGCCTACTACCGCGAGGAGTTCGGCGCCGCCACCGAGCAGATCGCCTACGGCGCCCCGATCCAGCGGAGCCCCGCGAGCGACCGGGTGGAGGCCCTGGGCCTGGCGCCGGGCGGGTACCACCTCGTGGTGGCGCGGTTCGAGCCGGAGAACCACGTCGACCTCCTGCTCCGCGGGCACCTCGCCTCGCGGGCGGCGCTGCCCGTGGTGGTCGTCGGCTCGGCGCCCTACCCGGGCGAGCACGTCGCCGCGATCCAGGCGCTCGGCGAGGACGAGCGGGTGCGGCTGCTGGGGCCGGTGTGGGAGACGGAGACCCTGGACCAGCTGTACGCGCACGCGCTGACCTACCTGCACGGGCACTCGGTGGGCGGCACCAACCCCTCGCTGCTGCGGGCCATGGGCGCCGGCACGGCGGTGGTCGCCTACGACGTGGTCTTCAACCGCGAGGTGCTGGGCGAGCGCGGCTGCTTCGTCTGGGCCCCCGAGGACCTGGGACCGCTGCTGGAGGCCGCCGAGGCCGACCCCGGCGCGTGGCACGAGCGCGGCGCCGCCCTGCGCGAGCGGGCCGAGCGCACCTACTCCTGGGACGCGGTGGCCCGCGACTACGGCCTGCTGGCAGGCCTGCTGGCGGCCGGGGTCAGCCAGCGCGGCGAGCACAGCGGCGCACGCGCCTCGGGCGGAGAGCCCGCCGCCGTGGTGGGCCTGCAGACGCGCGTCGCCGCCGAGGGCGCCGGCGTCGGCGCGCGCCCCCGCGGCGAGGACCACGCCGGCCCGCGCCACGAGGACCACGCCGGGCGGCGCGCGAGCGTGGCGTCGTGAGCACCGGGTACGTGCCCGGGGTGTGGGACATGTTCCACGTGGGGCACCTGAACATCCTGCGGCGCGCTCGCGAGCGCTGCGACGTGCTCGTGGTCGGCGCCGTCACCGACGAGGTGGTCGCCGCGACGAAGGGGCGCACCCCGGTGGTGCCCCTCGACGAGCGCGTGGAGATCCTCCGCGGCCTGGCCATCGTCGACCGCGTGGTCGTCGACGACTGCACCGCCGACAAGCTCCCGATGTGGCAGCGCCTCCGCTTCGACGTGCTGTTCAAGGGCGACGACTGGCAGGGCACCGAGCGCGGCGCCGTCCTGGAGTCGTCCATGGCGGAGGTGGGGGCCCGCGTGGAGTACTTCCCCTACACGCCGGGGACGTCGTCGACGCTGCTGCGCGCCCTGCTCACCGCCCACGAAGGCTGAGGCCGGGGGCCTGCGCGGCTGCCAGGACCACCTGGGCGGCTCGCTCGACCTCCGCCACGCTGTTCCGGTACGCCCGCGCGGAGCGGCCGTAGGGGTCGGCCAGGTCGTCCTCGCCCTGCGCCACCGCAGCGCCGCGCCGCGCCGCGGCGGCGGGCGCCAGCGCCGCCCACCGGGCCACCTCCCCGTCCTCGTCCTCGTCGTCGGTCGACGGCGCGCCGTCGTGGGGCGCCGCGAGCGCTCCGGCGGCCGACCACCGCGGGCTCGTCGGGCTGGTGAGCAGCCGGGCCATCTCCCGCAGCGTGAAGGTGCGCCGCAGCGCCCCCGGCACAGCGCCGACCACCACGGCGCGGTGGGCCCGGGTGGCCACCAGCACCAGGTCGGCGGCGCTGACCTGCTCGGCGCTCAGCTGGCGCGAACGGTGGTCCGCGACGTCGACGCCCCGGCGCGCCAGCTCCCGGACCAGGAGCGGGGGCACCTCCTGCCCGGGGGTCGCGCTGGTACCGGCGCTGGTCACGGCGACGCCGCTCCCCGGGGGGAGCCCCGCCCTGAGCATGGCGGCCGCCGAGGGGGAGCGGCAGAGGTTCGCGGTGCAGACCACGAGGACGGAGAAACCGGGCACGCGAGGAGTGTGCCGCTCCCCGCTCGCGGGGTCGCGACGTCCCGTAGCCTGCCGGCGGGCCCAGATGGCCCCCGGACGGGGCAGCGCCGTGACGGAGGGTGCCGGCTGGTAACGCTCTCCGGCGGGCTCCGCCAGCACCGACGATCATCGAGGGGGTAGGCCCAGGTGGACCTGACCGGCGCTCTGGCGGCCCTGCGGCGGTGGTGGGCGGTGGTGCTCGTCGCGGCCCTGCTGGGCGGCGGGGCCGGCCTGGCGCACACCGTGCTGGCGCAGGAGCGCTACGAGGCGAGCACGACGGTGTTCTTCAGCCTGCAGCGCGGCGAGACCGTCGGGGAGCTCGCGCAGGGCAACACCTACACCCTCGACCTCGTGCAGTCCTACGCCTCGGTCGCGACCATGCCCATCGTGCTGGACCCCGTCGTCGCCGACCTCGGGCTCGACGCGTCGTCCACCGAGCTGGCACGGGACGTCACCGCGCGCGCCCCGCTCGGCACGGTGCTCCTGGAGATCACCGCCACGCAGCCCACCGCGGAGCGCGCCGCCGCGGTGGCCGACGCCGTGGCCGCCCGTCTCGACGGGGCGGTCACGCGCCTGTCGGCCGGGCGCGAGGGGTCCGGCGCCGTCACCGTCACCACCACGCAGCCCGCCAGCGTCCCCACCTCGCCCGCGTGGCCGCGACCCGTCCTCGACGTCGGCGTGGGGCTGCTCGGCGGGTTGCTGGTGGGGATCGCCGTCGCCCTGGTGCTCGGCGTGGCCCGCGCCCGCGTGGACAGCCGCGAGTCGCTGGCCCGGCTGACGGCCACGCCCCTGGTCGGCTCGCTGCCCGACGACCCGCGCGGACGCACCCCCGTGGTCGCCAGCGCCGCAGAGCCCCTCGGCGCCCGCTCCGAGGCGTACCGCTCGCTGCGGACCAACCTCGACTTCCTGCGCGCGAGCCCGCCGTCCGGGGCGGAGCCTGCCGTGGGCGCCGACGGCGAGGCCGCCGGCGGGACCGCCACCGGGTCCGCCGGCCACGGTGGCGGCGCGCTCTCCGGCGGCGGCCAGCTGGTGGTCGTGACCTCCTCGGTGAGCGGCGAGGGGAAGACCACCACCGCGGCGAACCTGGCGGCGTCCATCGCCGACACGGGGCAGCGCGTCCTGCTCGTGGACGCCGACCTGCGACGCCCCGCGGTGGCGTCGATGCTCGGCCTCGAGGGCAGCGTGGGCCTGACCACGGTCCTCGTCGGGCGGGCGGCGCTCGGCGACGTGGTGCAGCTCTGGGGGCCCGGCGGCCTGCGGGTGCTGACCGCCGGCGAGGTCCCCCCGAACCCCAGCGAGCTGCTGGCCTCGCCGATGATGGCCCGGCTGATGGCCGCGGTGCGGCGCGACCACGACGTCGTGGTCCTCGACACGGCGCCGGTGCTCCCGGTGACCGACGCCGCCCTGCTGTCCACCCGCACCGACGGAGCGCTGGTGGTCGTCGACGCCCGGCGCACGCCTGCCCGCAAGGTCACCGAGACCCTGACCCGCCTGAGCACCGCCGGCGCGCCGGTGCTCGGGATGGTGCTGAACCGCACCGCCGTCGAGCACGACGAGTACTACGGCCAGCGTCCCTCCCGCCGCTCGTGGCGCAGGCGCCGGCAGCCCACCCCCGAGGCGACGGCCGGGCTGCCCGCCACGGACCTCCGGCCCGCCGAGGACCCGCAGCCCGCCGAGGCCTCGCAGCCGGTCGAGGGCTCGCGGCCGGCTCAGGACTCGCGGCCCGCGGACGGTCCGCCCCGGCGCCCGGGGATCTCGGGCGCCTCCGGTCCCTCGGGCTCGTCGGACTCGTCGGGCTCGTCGGGGCGGCCGTCGACGTCGTCCGGCTCCGTCCGGGCCGACCCCTACGGCGACCGGGCCCGCGCCGCGCCGTCCACCGGAGGGTCCGCCTCCCGGCCGTCCTCGTGAGCGCGACCGCCTCAGCGCCGCGCGCGCCCCGGTCGCACGCGCCCCGGTCGCACGCGTCCGCGACGGACGGCCAGGGCGCCGGCGTAGGCGCCGGCGTGGGCGGCGGCGACGGGCGGCCAGTCCCTCGCGGACAGGTTCGGCGCCGACCCGCCGGCGAGCACGGCGCCGGCCTCGCGAGCGGCGCGCTCGAGGTGCTCCGCGCGCAGGTCGCCGTCGTAGCGGATCACCCACTCCCGACCCACCTCGCGGGCGAGGGCCTCGGTGGTGGGCGTCGAGGGTACGAGGACCGGGCGTCCCAGGGAGAGCGCGAGCAGGGCGGACGAGGAGTTGTGCAGGTCCCGGTGGGGCAGGGCCACGACCTCGGCGGCGGCGACCTCGCCCGCCAGGGCGTCGTCGTCGACGTGCCGCAGCGTCAGCGCCACCCGGCCGTCGGGCGCCGCGGCCCGCTCCAGCGCCGCCCGGAGCCCGGGGTCCTCGCAGGATCCGACGACGTGGAGCGAGGCGCCGGGATCCTCCACGCCGGCGAAGGCGCCCACCAGCTCCTCGACCCCCTTGTAGGGCCGCACCAGCCCCAGGTGCAGGGCCCGGCCGGGGACGGGCGCTGCCCCGGCGTCTGCGAGGTCGGCGCGGGCGCCGAACCAGTCCCGGTAGTGGCCGATCGGGGCCAGCGTCGTGCGCGCGGGCTCGGGGGCGGGGGTGTCCTCGTTGAGCACCACCCACCACGTGGTCTGCGCCGCCGCGGCGCGCAGCAGCAGCGCGTCGAGCGCCCCGACGTCCTCGTGCGGCGCCCGGTTGTGCAGGGTGCGCACCACGGGGGTCGACGTGAGGGCGACGCGGGCGAGCAGCGCGGCGAAGCGCAGCCGTGCCGCGACCCGCGCCGGCGCGCCGCCTCGGCGCAGGGCCACCTCCGGCCAGTGCCAGTGCAGCACGTCGTAGCGGCCGAGCAGCGCCGCTCGCCACGAGAACCAGAGCACGTCCACGTGCTCGTCCAGGGCGCCGGCGAGCTGGACCACGTACGGGTTCGTCGTGGGGCGCGGGGCGCGCACCGACAGGAGCACCCGGGGGCGGCCGGGCCTCACGCCGCCGCTCCGGGTCGGCACGGGAACAGACACGGGGACGGGCACCGGGACGTGCACCGAGGCGGGTGCGGCACGGGAGCTCCCTGGGCGAGGGGACGGCGGTGACGAGCGCCGTCGCGGCGCCCGCCGACGCGAGGGTAGGTGGCGTGCCCGGCGCCGGCGTGGTCGTCCCCCTGCGCGGGCTCGGGCTGCGGCCCGCCGGGCGCGACGCCCTCGCGGCGCTCGTGCTGGCCCTGACCTGGGCGCTGGTGGTGGTGCCCCGGACCGTGCAGTCGATGACCGCGCCGAAGTTCCGCACCACCGTCGGGCAGGAGGCCGCGCCCTACTCGTCCCTGGCGCTGCTCAGCGACCGCGGCCTCACCGCCGCGCTGGCCGGGGTCTGCGCCGTCGCCGTCCTGCTCTCGCTGCGCCGCGCCACGCTGGCGGGGGCCGCCACCGTCGCGGCGCTCCTGCTCCCGTGGCTGGTCGCCGCGGTCCGCGACGCCTACGGGGGCACCGTTCCGGGGACGGGGGCGGCGCTCTACCCCCTCGTGGTCCTCGCCCTCTGGGCGCTGGCGCCGCGGCTGGGGGTCGGGGCGGTCATCGGGCACCTCACGGGGGCGAGCGCGCTGCTCGCGCTCGCGATGGGGGCCCTGCTGCCCGCGGCCGGGATCTACCGCCTCGCGAGCGGGGACCTCGTGGACCCCGACAAGACCCTCGTGCCCCTCGGGCTGCTCGTCGGGCCGTTCTCCGACAGCAACAACCTCGCCCAGGTCCTCGTGCTCGGGACCCCCGCCCTGCTGCTGGTGCGCCGCCGCGGCGTGGCGCTGGCGTGGCTGGCGGTCGTCGTGCTCGCGCTGGTGTGGAGCTCCTCGCGCAGCTCGCTGCTGGCGTTCGCCGCCGCGGGCGCCGTGGCCGCGGTGCTCGCAGCCGCCCGGCGGCCCGGAGCCCGGTCCGTCCTCGCCGGGCTCGGCGGCGCGCTGGCGCTGGCGGTCCTCGCGGCGCTCCCGCTGGCGACCGTGGCGGCGGCCACGTCCGGGGCCGCGCGCGCCACCGCGGCCGACGTCGCCTTCACCAACCGCGGCTACGTGTGGCGCCTGAGCCTCCAGACCTTCGCGGAGCACCCGCTGGTGGGGATGGGGACGGACTGGTACGGACGCGTCGCCGGGTACGCCAACCCCCTCGGCGGCTTCGCGTACCACGGGCACAACGGGCTGGTGCAGTCCCTCGTGACCACCGGGCTGCTCGGCACGGCGGCGCTGACGGTGCTCGTGCTCGTGGCGCTCGTGCGCGCCTCGGGGTGGGCCGCCTCGCCCGGCGCGGGCTCGCTGTTCCCCGTGGCGCACCTCGTGGCGCTCGCGGTCTCCTCCACGTTCGAGGTCTCCTTCGCCCTGGTGGACCGCGGCTTCCTGCTCCCGGTGGCGATCACCCCGCTGGCCCTGTGGCTGCTCGCCCGCCGCAGCGCCCCGGCGGACGTCGCGTGAGCGGGCCGGACGGCAGACCGCAGGGCGGTCTCGGGGACCGCGCCGCCCGCGGGTCCTCGGTGACCGTGGTCACCCAGGGCCTGCGGGCGGGGCTCCAGATCGCGTCCGTGATCGTCCTCGCGCGGCTCCTGGACCCCGCCGACTTCGGGCTGGTCGCGATGGTGACCGCGGTGATCGGCATCGCCGACCTCGTGCGCGACTTCGGCCTGTCCCAGGCCGCGATCACCGCCAAGAGCCTGAGCCGGGCCCAGCAGTCGTCGCTGTTCTGGGTCGGCACCGGCCTGGGCGCGGGGTGCACCGTGCTCGCCCTCGCCAGCGCGCCGCTGATCGCCGCCGGCTACGGGCAGCCGCGCCTGACCGCCGTGGTGCTGGCGCTGGCCGGGATCTTCACGATCTCCGGCGCCTCCACCCAGTTCCGCGCCGACCTGGCCAGGAGCCTGCGCTTCGTGGCGCTCGGTGCCGCCGACGTGGGAGCGCAGCTGGCCGGGATCGCCGTGGCCGTCGCCGGGGCGCTCGCCGGCTGGGGGCTGTGGGCGCTCGTGGCGCAGCAGCTGACCGTGGCCGTGGTGGGGCTTCTCGTCGTCGCGATGGCGTCGTCCTTCCGGCCGGTGGCACCGCACCGGGGCGGTGAGGTGCGCCCCTTCTTCCGCTTCGGCGGCGCCGTCCTCGGCACGCAGGCCATCACCTACGCCACGAAGAACGTGGACACCGTGGCGCTCGGCGCGATCTGGGGCGCGTCACCGCTCGGGCTCTACACCCGCGCCTACCAGCTGCTCATGGCCCCGCTCAACCAGATCAACGCGCCGATGACGCGGGTGGCGCTGCCGGTGCTGACGAAGGTCGAGCCCGAGCCGGTCACCTACGCCCGCTACCTCGCGCGCGCCCAGCTCGTGGCCTGCTACCTCACGGCCACGGTCTTCGCGGTCGCCGCCGCCCTGGCGTGGCCGCTGGTCGAGGTCCTCTTCGGGGCGCGCTGGGCCGGCGTCGCGCCGATCTTCGCGGTGCTCGCGGTCGGGGGGATCTTCCGGGCGGTCGCGCAGATCGCCTACTGGATCTTCCTGTCGTCCGGGCGGCCCGGCGCCCAGCTGAAGCTCTCCTTCGTCACGGGCCCCGCGACGGTCGCGCTGATCCTCGCCGGGCTGCCCTGGGGGGCGATCGGCGTCGCGACGGGGCACTCGGTGGCGCACCTGCTGGTGTGGGTGGCGCAGCTGGCCGTCGCCGGGAGGGCTACCGGGACCGACGTGCGGCCGCTGTTCGCCGGAGCGGTGCGGGCGATCCTCGGCGTCGGCCTGCCGTGCGCGGGCGCCGCGGCCCTGGCGAACCTCCTGCCGTGGGCGCCGGTCGCCCAGCTGGGCGCCGGGGTGATGCTCGCCGCCGCGGCGGCCGGGGCCATGGTCGTGGCCGCGGCGCCCGTGCGGGCCGACGCGCGCCTCGTGGCCTCGCTGCTGCGGCGCGCCACCTCGCGGGCGCGCTCGTGAAGGTTCTGTCACAGCCCGCCGAAACCCCCCATAACGTGTGACACCGGGTGACTAAGCCACTACCGTCGATGGACCCGCGGCGGCGGTGACGACGACGCATCGACGAGCGGACGGCAGGCGACAGGGTGGGCATCCCGAGACAGGACCGTGAGATCGGACCGCTGCCGCCCGCCCTGCCCGGGCGGCGCCTGAGCAGCCGCCAGCAGCGCATCATCGTCATCTCCACCCTGCGGCTCGGCACCGGCATCCTCATCGCCATGGAGGCGGCGCTCAGCGACGTCGCCGGCCCGCTCGGCCCCTGGGTGCTCGGGTGGCTGCTGGGCTCGTCGACCTGCGCGGTCGTCGGCTCCTACCTCCGCGTGGGGTCGCGGCTCTCGCCGCGCACCGGCCTGGTCGGCCGCGCCGTCGAACCGGTGCTGGCCGCGGTGGACCTGCTGGCGTTCGTCGCGGTGTCGTCCACCTCCCTGGGGAACAGCGGGTACGGCCCCGTGGCGGTCCTCGGGCTCGTCCTGCTCGGGCAGGCCCCGCTGGCCTGGGGCGTGCGCGGGGCGGTCCTGGTCGTCGCCCCGCTCACCGCCGCCGCCCTCGCGCACCCCGCGGGGGTGTTCACCAGCGACGAGGGGCGGGTGGCCCTGGTCGTCGTCATCGCCGGGGCCACCGGGCTGGGCCTGTGGCTGCGCCGCCTGCTCCTGAGCCAGGAGGCGATGGCCGAGCACGCCCGAGCCACCCTGTCGGTCGTCTTCGACCACTCCCCCACGCCGGCCGGCATCACCGGCGTCACCGGCCGATTCCTCCGGGTGAACGCGGCGATGGCCAGGCTCTGCGGGTGCGACGGCGAGCGCCTGGTGGGTCGGCGCCTGCTCGACCTCGTGCACCGCGAGGACGCCGAGGCGCTGCAGCGCGTCGTGGCGTCGGTCCTGCGCGGCGACGCGCGCGCGGGCTCGCCGGGCCAGGCGATGGAGACCCGGCTCACCTGCACCGGCTCCCCCCGCTGGGTGCGGCTGGTGGTCGGCTTCGTCCCGGCGTCGCTCGGCGTGCCCGCCCAGCTGGTGGTCCAGGCCGACGACGTCGACGAGGTCCGCACCACCACCGCCCGCCTCGAGCACGAAGCCACCCACGACCCGCTGACGGGGCTGCCCAACCGCCGCTCGGTGCACCGCGACCTCGAGCTGCTCACCGCCCATGACGAGGCGTTCCCCGGTCACGGTGCGCCGTCCGGGGCCCTCGTGCTGCTCGACCTGGACGGCTTCAAGGCCGTCAACGACCGGCTGGGCCACGCCGCGGGCGACGAGGTGCTCGTGCTCGCGGCGCGGCGCATCGAGGGGTGCCTGCGCCCCGGTGAGGGTGCGGCGCGGCTGTCCGGTGACGAGCTGGTCGTGCTCGCCCGCTACGTGGAGGAGGTGGACGAGGCCCTGGCTCTCGGCGAACGGGTGCTGTCCTCCCTCGTGGGGCCGGCGCACGTCGGCGCCGGCGAGGTGGACCTGCGGGCCAGCGCCGGCGTGGCCCTCGTCGAGCACGACGACGACGCCCCCTCGGTGCTCCGCCGCGCCGACGACGCCCTCTACCGGGCCAAGCGCGCCGGTGGCGGCCTCCTGGTGATGGCCGACGCCCGCCAGCGGCCTGCGCGGTCTCCTCACCTCATCCCCTGAGCTCCGCGCCGTCCGCCCCTAGGGTCACGACGTGGTGGTAACGGCTGACGGCGTGGACGACCTCCCCGACGACCTGGTGGCGGCGTCCCTGCTCGGGGCCCACGCTCACCTGGCGCTGCGCCGCGGACGGGCGGTGCGCTACCGCCTCGACGTCTCCCCGTTCGCCGCCCTGCCGCCCGACGCCGGCGAGGGCGACTGGGCCGACCTCGCGGCGCTGACCCGCGTCCCCCACAGCGTTTCGCGCGCGAAACGCGACGGCGAGGCCCCTCCCACCAGCAATTCGCGCGCGAATCGCGATGGGGTGGGGGCGACGTGCTGATGATGACGATCCCCGGCCGCGTCCTCGGCGGGTGGGGCGTGGTGGGCGAGGCCGTGGCGGGCGTGCAGATGGTCGACGCCAGCGCGCACGACGCCGACGCCGACGCCGACGCCGACGCGATCCTGACCCTGGGCGCTCAGGACGTCGACGACATGCTCGCCCTGGCTCGGCTCACCCGGCCGGGGCCCTTCGAGCGCGGCACCCGCCTCATGGGTCGATACCTCGGCGTCCGGAGGGACGGCGCGCTCGTGGCGATGGCCGGCGAGCGCCTCCACCCGCCCGGGTGGGTCGAGATCAGCGCGGTGTGCACGCACCCGTCGGCGCGCGGTCAGGGTCTCGGTGGCGAGCTCGTGCGGGCGCTCGTCGCCGGCACCAGGGCGGACGGGTTCAGGGCGCTGCTCCACGTGGAGGCGAGCAGCCCCGCGCGAGCGCTGTACGAGCGCCTCGGGTTCGTGGTGCGACGCCCCGTCGCCCTGCACCGCCTGCGACCCCCGCCACCGCCGGACAGCACCGACGACACCGACGGCACCGACGGCACCGACGCTGCGGAGGCGGAGCCGGCCCCGGACGAGGGAGCGCCGGGACGTGGCTGATCCACGCGTGCTCGTCGCGCACCCCTCCCGCGAGCGCTACGGCTCGGACCGCCAGTGCCTGGAGTCGGTGCGCGCCCTCGTGGCCGCGGGGTGGGACGTCACGGTGGCGCTGCCGCCCGTGCACGGCCCGCGCGCCGGCGACGACATGGCCGACGGGCAGGTGGCCGGTGACCTCGCGGACGACATGGCCGCCGCTGGCGCCCGCGTCGTCAGCCTCGACGCCCCCGTGCTGCGCAAGGCCTTCATGACCCCGCGGGGTCTCGTCCGGCTGGCGGGGCTGGCGGTGACCACGCTGCCGAGGATGCTCGCCGCCCTGCGTCGGGTCCGCCCCGACGTGGTCTACGTCTCCACGCTCATCACCCCGCTGTGGGTGCTCGCCGCCCGCCTGGCGGGTGCCCGGGTGGTGGTCCACGTCCACGAGGCCGAGGAGGACGCCCACGCCGCCGTCCGCGCGGCGCTGGTGGCGCCGCTGGCGCTGGCCCGCGTGGTCGTGGCCAACAGCGGAGCGAGCCGCGCGGTGCTGCTGGGCAGCGTGCCGCCCCGGCCGGTGCGGCTGCGCCGTGCCCTCGGGTCGGCGACGACGGTGGTCCACAACGGGGTGCCCGGGCCCGCTGCCGCCGCGCCGGCCCGCCCGGCCCTGGACGGGGCGGCGGCGCTGGTGCTGGTGGGCCGGCTCTCTCCCCGCAAGGGCACCGACGTGGCGGTCGCGGCGCTGGCCGAGCTGGTCGACGGCGGCGTCGACGCGACGCTCACCCTCGTGGGCGACGCGTTCGAGGACTACGCCTGGTTCGAAGCCGCGCTCCACGACCAGGTCGAGGAGGCCGGCCTGGGCGACCGGGTGGTCTTCGCGGGCCTGGCTCCCTCGCCGTGGTCGGCGCTCGCGAGCGCCGACGTGGCGCTGGTGCCCTCGAGGGTGGAGCCGTTCGGCAACACCGCCGTGGAGGCGATGCTCGCGGGTCGCCCCCTGGTGGCGAGCCGCGCGCAGGGCCTCGCGGAGGTGGTGCGGGGCCGCCGCGACGGGCTGCTCGTGGCTCCCGGCGACCCGCGGGCGCTCGCCGGTGCCGTGCGCGAGGTGCTGGCCGACTGGCCCGGCGCGCTCGAGCGGGCGGGCCGGGCGCAGCGCGGCGCCCGCGAGCGCTTCTCCACCGGCGCCTACGCGAGCGCGCTCGTGGCCGCCGTCGGCGCGGCGGCCCGGCGCTGACGCTCGCCCCCCGGTCAGGGCGTCGTGAGCACCTCCGGGGTGCCGGCACCCACGGCGAGGTCGTCGACGCCCAGGGTCGCGCCCGCCTCGACGAGGCCCGAGCGGTAGGCGGCCACGCCGACCCCGCCGGGCGCCGCGAGCTCCGGCGCGGCGTCCTGGGCGGCGAGCGCCCACGCCGACGGCGCCGCGGACGACGCCCCGCCCACCGGCCACGCCGCGGCGCGCAGCTGCGTCACGGGGCCGCTGCTCCCGGAGCCGACGGCGACCACCCGCACCCTCAGCGCCTCGCCCGGCCCCGTGGTCCCGGGCGCCAGCGTGGTGGAGGACAGCACCGTCTCGACGCCGCCGGACCGCCTCCTCAGGGAGAGCCCCACGGACCCGTCGTCGAGCCCGCGCAGCTGGAGCCGGTAGTCGGTGCCGGCGTCGACGCGGCGGACCACCAGCGCCGCGTAGCTGCCCACCGTCCCCGAGAGCGTGACGCTCGCGTCGACGTCCTGCACCGAGACGCCGGCGAGGTCGGCCTCCACGCCCTGGCGGGGGGCGACGGTGATGGTGCCCTCGCCGCCGCGCACCGCGAAGGCCGAGGCGGGACCGGTCAGCGACCAGGGACCGCCGACGTCCGCGGCGCCCCACGACGCGGCGGCCTCCCGCGAGAAGGCGTCGCTCGCGCCCGACGACGGGGCCGGTGGCTGGGGCGGGTCAGGACCCACCGGAGGCTCGGGGGGCTCCGGGGCCACGGGAGGCGTCGGAGTCGGCGTCGGCGCCGGCTCGGGTGACCCGGGAGCCCCTGCGGCGACGGTCACGGTGGTGGCGGTCGACGTCATGGTGTTGCCGTCCGGGTCGCTGACGCGCACCCGGTAGGTCACCTCGCCGGCGGGCGCGCCGGCGTCCTCGGCGGACAGGGCCGGGCGCTTCCACCACGACGAGGCGCCGTCCTGCACCGCGACCACCTCGGCGGGGCCGCGCCCGCTGGCGCGCAGCACCTCGTAGGTGAGCACCGCGTCGTCCCGGTCCCACGCGCTGGTCCACCGCAGCGAGACGGCGCCCGGGCCGGTGACCGAGGCGGCCGGCGCGAGCGGCGCGTAGCCGATCGGGCCCGAGGCGTGGGGGGCCGCGTCGCGGGCACGGAAGCGCACGAGGCCCTGCTGCGCGGAGCCGTTGACGCGGGGGAACTCCCCCCCGAGGACCACGTAGCCGTCGGCGGCGTCGATCGCCCACGCGGCCTGGGACTGCCCGGTGACCTTCCCGACGTCCAGGCTCGGCAGCCAGTGGAGCAGCTCGGAGGCCGGGCGCCCGGAGAAGGCCCCCGACGTGTTCTTGCGCCCGCGGGGCGAGGGCGCCGCGGTCATCGCCTGGGCGCGCTGCCACTGCCGCGGGCGGGTCTCCGGGAAGGCGCCGACCGCCGAGCACTGGTGCGGGTGGCCGACGGTGTAGAGCACGCCGCCGGCGGGCGCGACGTCGTACGTGTCGCCGCGGCAGCCGTTCACCCAGGCGAGCGCGCCGGTGCGGGCGTCCGCGGCGAAGGTGTTCTCGAGGTTGCCCCCGGGTCCGTAGACGTAGCCCGCCCCGTACACGCGGGCGCCGTCGGTGCTCAGGGCGTAGATGGCGGCGTTGCTGCCGGCGTTGCGCACGACCTTGTTCGCCGCGAAGGGCGACGCGACGCCGCTCGCCAGGGTCACCGCGCCGAGGCCGTACGACGAGGCACCGCCGAGCCGGGTGAACCGCCCGCCGACCACGAGGGTGCCGGCGCCGGGCGGAGCGACGATCGCGAACACCTCGCGGTCCGCCGCCGGGGCCCACGGCGTGAGCGCGCCGTCGGCCGCGCGGAAGGCCGCGAGGCGCGTGCGGGCCTGGCCGCCCGACGTCGTGAAGGAGCCGCCGGCGTAGACCGCGGAGCCGACGGCGGTGACGGCGCGCACGCGGGCGTTGACGCGCGGCGCGAAGCCGTCGACGAGGGCGCCGGTGGCGGCGTCCAGGGCGACCAGACGCTCGCGGCGCGCGCCGTTCGCGGTGGTGAAGTCCCCGCCGACGTAGACGCGGCTGCCGTCGGGCGAGGCGGCGATGGCCAGGCCCTGGGCGTTCAGGCGCGGGGCCCACGACGAGACCAGCTCACCGGTCTCGAGGTCGTAGGCGAGGAGGTTGGCGCGCGGGGTCTCCTCCTGGCCCCGGGCCGCGCCGGCGGGGCGGGCGGCGGAGAACGAGCCGGTGACGTAGACCCGCTTCCCGACGATGACCTGCGCCCACACCACCCCGTCGACCTGGACGGTCGGCAGCGCGTCGGCGGAGACGGTGGCGGGGACGGTGGCGGGGAGCCGCGGCGCCGCCGCCGCCCGGGCGTCGGTGGGCTCGACGGGTGCGGCCGTCGCCGGAGCGGCGAGGGGGAGGCTCGCGGCGAGCACGAGGGCTGCCGGGGCGGCGAGGCCGGCGAGCCGTCGACGGGCCCGCAGGCGCAGGGAGGGGGTCGTGGTGGTCATCGTGGCTCCGGTGCGGTGTCGTCGCGGGTGCGGTCTCGGACGTGGCTCGGTCTCGGGGCGGGTGCCGGTGCCGGTGCCGTCATCGGGTCACCACCACGGCGACCTCGGGGGCGCTGGACAGCCCGACCTCGAGCCGCAGCCCCGAGGGGACGCTCGGATCGGTGCGCGGCGCGGCGCGGTGCAGGCCGAAGACGTAGGTGCCGGTGGCGTCCTCACCGGCCGGCAGGGTGCCGGCGAGGACGTCGGAGGGCTTGCCGGCGCTGGGGATGGCGGGGTCGCCGTCGGCGTCGGTGGCCGTCACCGACAGGCCGGCGAGGTCCACGGGCCGGTCGGAGGTGTTGCGCACCTCCAGGACCACCACCGCTCCGGGCCCGGCGATGTCGCCGGGCCCGAGCGCGCGGGTGCGGGCAGCGGTGACGGACTCCACCCGGGTCTGCACGGCTCGTCCCAGCCGGACGTCGGTGCCGACGGTCACCGGCTCCAGGACCACCGAGCCAGCGGGGGCCGGAGCAGGGCCCGACGCGCCACCCGACGCACCACCCGACGCGCCGCCGGCCGGGGCGCCGCCCGGAGGACCTCCTGCCGCCGTCCTCCCCGCCGCGGAGGGGGAGCCCGCCCACGGCGTCCCGGCCTTCCAGGGCAGCGACAGCGGGATCGCCGGTCGGCCACCCTTCCCACGGTCCGGCCCTGTGACCGGCAGGGACGCGGCGCCCGGCAGGGACGCGCCGCTGACGTCCTCACCGTCGAGGGCGAACGCGGCGCCCGCGGAGCCGCGCGCCCCCGGCGCCGTGATGACGGGGGTGGTCGAGCTCCCCTCGCCCGCGGAGGCCGATCGAGGCGGCTCGGCCGGCCGCAGGCCGACGGCCGCCACGACCACCGCGGCCGCCGCCACCACCGCGACGCCCCCCGCGACCCACCGGCGCACGCGGCTCGAGCGGCTCTGGGCGCCTCCGCCAGCGGGCGAGCCGGGCGCTGCACCCTCGGTCAACGGCGTCTCGTCCATGAGATCACTCTGACGGACCAACACGCTGCGTGAGGGATGATGCACAGAATGCATCCGGAGGGTGCGTCCAGCACCTACCGTCGGACGTTCACCGTGTCCGAGCGCCGCGTCCCCGAAGCCCTCAGGAGCAAGCCCATGCACACCGCTGAGCGCCCCCTCGCCCCGGCGGACCGACGTCCTTCTCGCTGGGGGTCCGTCGCCGCTCCGGCCGCCACGACCCTCGCGGGGGTCGCCGTCATCGTGGCCTCCGTCGTCGGCGAGGCGCCGGGCAGCACGCAGCCCGGCGCCCAGACCTCCTCGACCACGACGGCCACCGCGCCCGCCGCGTCAGAGCTCCCCGAACCCCGCGCCGCGCGCCTGTCCGGCCCCGACCGGGTCGCCACGGCGCTCGCGGTGACCCGTGACCGCGACGAGTCCCGCAACCTCTACGGCGCCCCCGCGCAGCCGTCCGTGGTCATCGCCAGCGCGGAGAGCTACCCCGACGCCCTCACCGCCACGGCGCTGGCCGACCGCTACGGCGCGCCGCTGCTGCTGACGCCGCGCACCGGCCTGGACCCCCGCGTGGCCGCCGAGCTCCGCGAGCACCTGCCTGCCGGGGCGACGGTCCGCCTGCTCGGCGGCGAGGCAGCCCTGTCCGCGAACGTGGCGGACGCGGTGCGCGCCGGCGGGTGGACGGTCGAGCGGGTCGGGGGCGCGGACCGCTACGCCACCGCGGTCGCGGTGGCCGGCGCGGTCGCCACCGGGGACGGGCGGGAACGGTGCGACGTCATCCTGTCCACGGGCGCCGACTTCGCCGACGGGGCCTCCGCCGCGGCGTCCGCCCGGGCCCAGCGGCCGTTGCTCCTCACCGACGGGGACTGGCTCCCCGCGGCGACCGCCGAGGCGCTGGCCCGGTGCGCCGACGCCGCCGGCGGGAAGGGCACCCTCATCGCCGTCGGCGGACCGGCGGCGCGGGCCGCTGCAGCCCTGACGGGCCCCGCGAGCGGCCTGCGCGTGCTGGGCGCCGCCGGCTCGGACCGCTACGAGACCGCCGTCGAGCTGCTGCGCACGGCGGGTGACGACGACGAGTGGCTGGTGCTGACCACCGGCGAGGACTTCCCCGACGCCCTGTCCGGGGGGACCTACGGCGTGCCGGTGCTGCTGACCGCCCCCGACGCGCTGACGCCGGCCACGGCGGCCGCGCTGTCGGAGCGGCGCGGACAGGTGCGGCGCCTCGTCGTCGTCGGCGGGACCCGTGCGGTGTCCGACGCGGTGCTCGCCCAGGCCGCGGACCTGCTGGGTGCCACCGTCGTCAGGGGCTGACCCGACCCGCCGCGGGGCGCCGGTACTCCCGGTAGGTCCAGCCCGCCGCTCCTCCGAGCATCCCGAGGCCGCGCGCGAGCGTGCGGGCCCCGCGGGCCTGCGCGCGCAGACCCCCGCCGCCGGACGGGCCGGCAAGAGCGCTCCTCACCAGCCCCGCCAGCAGCTGCGCCCCGCCCGCGGCGGTGCGGACGCCTCCGCGGAGCAGCAGCCGGACCTGGGCCACCGCCAGCTTCGCCGCCGGGTGGTCGTGGGCCGCGGCGAGCGCCAGGGACGTGCGCGCCCAGCTGTTGCCGCTGCGCAGCGCGCGGGCCAGGACCCATCGCGCCGTGGTGCGCGCCGCAGGCACCACGTCGAGCACGAGCGCCTCGTCGCACCACACCATCGACGCCCCGCTCGCGTGGAGCTGGCGGCTGAACAGCGTGTCGGAGCCGCCGGACAGCCCGAACCGCTCGTCGAAGCGGATCCCGGCGCGCCCCACGACGGCGAGGTCCAGGGCGATGTTGTTGGTGGCCGCCACGTCCACGCGGGTCCCGGTCGCGGGGCGGCGCCGCTCGAAGAAGCCCCCGGCCTCGACCCACGGCGAGAGCGGGACCTCGAAGCGGGAGGCCACCGGCCCCACCACCGCTGCGGCGCCGGTGGCCTCCCACGTGCCGACGAGCAGCGCGAGCCAGCCGGGCACCGGGCGCTCGTCGTCGTCGACGAAGACGAGCAGCGCGGCGCCCGAGGCCGTGGCCTGGTCCAGGGCCCGGTTGCGCGCCGCCGCGATCCCCGGCGCCGGCTCGTGGACGTAGGCCGCGCCGGGGTGGGCGCCGACGAGCTCGCGCGCGGAGCCCGAGGGGTCGTTGTCCACGACGAGCACGCTCGCGCCGCGGCCCAGCGCGCCCGCCTGGGACACCAGCAGGGGCAGGACCTCGGCCAGGTCCCCCGGGCGACGGTAGGTCAGCACCGCGACGACCACCGCGCCGCTCGCACCGACGCTCGCACCGACGCTCATGGCGCCGACGGCCTCACCTCGAGGTCGTCAGCCGACACCGTCAGCTGCTGCCCGTCCGGCGTCCTGCTCGACAGGTAGGTCCACACGCCCACCCCTCCCGGCCCGGCGAGCTCGGGGGTGGCGTCGTCGGCGCGCACCTGCCACGCCGCCGGCTCCGGGGCGCCGCGCTGCCACACCGAGGCGGCGAGCGCGGTCGTGCCCGGCGCGGCTCCCGGCGCGACCTGGAACCTCACCGACAGCGGCGCGTCGGCGTCCGCGACCTCTCGCGGCACCGCCGCGGTCGCCAGCGGCCGCTCGCTCCCCCCGACCCGCGCGAGCACCGTGAGGCTCAGGGAGCCGTCGGGCGCCGGACGCAGCTTCAGCCGGTAGTCGTCCGCCCGGGTGACCGAGCGCCCGACGACCGCGGCCCACGTGCTGGCCGTGGGGCTCGGACGGATGACGCCGAGGTCGACGCGCACGTCCGCGTCCTGGGTGGGCGCGCCGGTGAGCAGCGCCGTGGCGCCGCGGCCCGGAGCCACGGTGAGCCGGCCCTGGCCGCCGGCGACGGAGGTGGAGCCCACCGGCGACGTCGACCACGCGCCGCCGACCGCGGCCTCGCCCCACCCGCGGGCGACGTCGCGGGCGAAGTCGTCGGAGACCGACGGGGAGCCAGCGGGAGGCACCACCGGGTCCTCGGGGTCGGGCTGCTCCGGGTCGGGCTGCTCCGGCTGCTCGGGGTCGGCCGGGTCGGGGTCCGACGGCACCACCGGGGGCTCGGCCGGCGCTGGCGGCGCCGGCGGAGCGGCGACGAGCGCGGCGTCGCGGTGGGCGACCACGCGCTCGGGGCTGAGCGGAGCCCCGTAGAGCGCCACCCCGGCGAGGTCGCCGGAGAAGTCCGTCGTCCTCGAGGCCGCTGGCCAGCCGGCCAGCGTCCCGCCGCCGACGCGCCAGTACCCGTCCATCTGCTCGGCCTGGCGCACCCCGCCCTGGGCCGCGACGCGCTCCCCGTCGACGAAGAGCTCCATGACCCCGCCGCCGAAGCTGGCGACGACGTGGTGCCAGCCGCCGTCGTTGAGCGCACCCGGGCTGGTCACCACGGTGACCTTGCGGTCGTTGATGCCGAAGCGGACCTTCCCGTCGTCGCCCATCCACAGCTGGCGGTCGTACCGCGTGCTGGCGCCGCTCGGGGAGTCCTCGAAGCCGAGCAGCTTCCCGCCGGTCCGCGTGGTGGTCCGCACCCAGAGCTCCTGGGAGAGCTGCAGCGGGCCCGCCTCCCTGATCGAGCTCGCCGCGGAGCCGCCCGAGAAGGTCACGCCCGTGGCGCCGCCCGGCCCCGGCCCGGAGGCGGCGCCGCGCACGCTGGGGGGCAGCGTCAGGTCGTCGGCGCCGGAGGAGTCCCTGCCGGCGTCGGCGGACGCCCCGTCCAGGCGCCAGTGGTGGCGGGGGGCGTCGGCCGCCACCGCGTCCGCACCCGGCGACGGTGCGGGGGGCGGGCTCTGCCCCGGCGCCACGTCGACGCTCAGGGGCGCCGAGGTCATGCTCAGCCCCGAGCCGTCGGTGACGCGCACCCGGTAGGCGCGCGGGCCGCCCACCGCCAGGGACGCGTCGTCGTCGGTGACGGCGAGACGGGGCCGGTGCCACCACGTGCTGGGCTCGACCGTCTCGGAGATCACCGCGCCGTCACGCAGCACCTCGTAGCGCAGACCGGCGGTGTCCCGGTCCCAGGCGCTCTGCCAGGAGAGCCGGACCCGCCCCGGCTCCGCGGCGGCCGCCACGGGGGTCAGCTCCGCGTAGCCCCGGGGCTTGTCGGCGCTGGTGGGCGCCGGACCGGCGCCCGGCGCGGCGAAGCGCACGAGCGACTGCTGGCGCTGGCCGTTGACCGAGGGGAACTCCCCGGCGAGCAGCAGGTACCCGTCGGCGTGGGTGATGGCCCACGCCGCCTGGACCTGACCGGTGTAGCGCCCCGGCTCGAGCTGCGGCAGCCAGTGGAGGAGCTCGGGGGCCGGGCGGCCGGCGAAGGGACCGCCGACGACGTCGCGCCCCGCCGGGCTCGGCGCCGCGGTGGTCGCGAGCGCGGGCTGGTAGGCCCGCCGGCTCTGGGAGCTCTCCGGGTGCCCGCCGATCGCCGAGCAGTCGTGGGCGTGCCCGATCGTGTACAGGACCTCGCCCACGGGGGCCACCCCGTAGGTGTCCCCGATGCAGTCGTTGACCCAGCCGACCTCGCCCGTGCTCGCGTCGGCGGCGAAGGACCCCTCGAGGTTCCCGCCGCGCCCGTAGACGTAGCCCGTCCCGAACACCGTGGCGCCGCTGGCGGCGAGCGCGGTGATGCCCGAGTCGACGCCGGCGTCACGCACCGTGGCCTCGGCGGCGAACGGCCGGGGCTCCCCGGTGAGCAGGTCCACGGCGCCGAGCCCGTACGCCTTCGCGCCCCCGAGACGGGTGAACCGCCCCCCGAGCACCAGGGTCCCGGTGCCCTCGGGAGCCACCATCGTGAGGACCTCGGGGGTGGCGGGGGCCTTGCTCAGGGTTCCTGACGGCAGGTCCCCCGCGGTGATCGAGGCCCGGGGGTCCCACGTGGTGACCTCGCCGCCGTCGGCGGTGAAGGCGGCGAGGTGCGCCCGCTGGTAGGTGTTCGCCTGGGTGAAGACCCCGCCGGCGTAGACCGTGTCGCCGGTCGCCACGAGCGAGCGGACGCGGGCGTTGAGCCCCGGGACGAACCCCGGGTCCAGGGCTCCGGTCGCGGCGTCGAGCGCGACGACGCGGTAGCGCGCCTGCCCGTCGACCTGGGTGAAGTCCCCCCCGAGATAGATGCGCGACCCGTCGGGCGAGGCGGCGGCCGCCAGCCCCTGGGCGTTCAGCGACGGCGCCCAGTCCAGGAGCTCGCCGGTGCGCAGGTCGTAGGCCATGGCGTTCGAGCGCGGCACCTCGCCGGAGCCGGGGGCGGCGCCGGGCGGCCGTGCGCTCGTGAACTCCCCCGTGACGTAGACCGTGGTGCCGGACACGACCTGCGCCCACACCACGCCGTCCACCTGCGCGGTGGGCAGCGGCGTCGAGCTGACCGTGGCCGGCAGACCGGCCGGGCCCCGGGGGTCCTCCAGCGCGGCGAGCCCGGGCCGCGCCGCGGCTGCGGGCACGTCGCCGGGCGCCGCGGACGCCGCCGGCGCACCGGCCACCGCGAGCGATCCGGTGAGGACGGTGAGCATCGCGCCGCGGGCCCACCGGCGGGGCCGGGTGCTCGCAGCGGACGTCCGGGAGGGGGCTGCCACGGGGCGCATCGGTCGTCTCCAGTCCACCCCCGCCCATCGGGCGAGGATCAGCATCACTCCCCGTGACCACGGGGAGCATCTGAGGAGAGACGATAGAGACACCGTGGCGTTGTGTCACCGCACGTCCCACTAAAGGCCGAGAGCACCGTCCAGGACAACCGTGAAGTCACTCTAAGTAGCTAAAAGTAGTAAATGAGTCACGAGTCCGCGTCGACGACCCGGATGCTCTTCCCGGTGGTCGCCACGACGTTCCCCCGGATGGTCGCCGCGTCACGGGTGGGACCGGTGATGGCCGCCTGGACCCCGTCACCGTTGCGCTCGTCCCCCGCGAAGCGGTTGTCCGTCATGCGAAAGCCCGAGTAGGGGCCCTTGCCCTTCTCCGAGGTGTTGACGGTGAGGTAGCCGCCCCCGAGGTGGTTGCGGTCGATCAGCAGGTCGCGGACGCGCGCGTGGTTCTGCGTGACCTGGATGCCGGCGTTGTGCCCGCTGGAGAGGGAGTTCCCGACGATGGAGGTGCGCGAGCCCCCCTCGACCTGGACCGCGTCGTCGTGGCTGCCGTCGCGCTGGGAGGGGTCCCGGGGGTAGTGGACGAGGTGGTGCACGTAGTTCCCGACCAGCGTGACGTCGTCCCCGTAGACCAGGATGCCGTCGGTCGCCCGGCTGATGTCGGCGCGGCGCACCGTCGCGGAGGAGACCTGCACGGCGTTCATGCCCACCACGGGGTGCGAGGGGCGCACCGTCACGTCCTCGATCACCGCGCCCCGCTGGTCGCCCTCCAGCGCCATGAGGATCGCCCCGCGGTACTCCGGGCCGCGGTCGCCGCCGCGCACGGTGGTCCGGCGCACGGTGACCCCGTCCGCCTTGATGCGCAGCACCCCCGAGACGTCCAGGCCCTCCACCACCTGGCCCGGCGTGGTGATGGTCAGGTCCCCGGCGTGGGGGGTCAACCGGCCGTAGGAGCCGGTGGTCGAGGCGTCGGGCCGGTAGCTGCCGAAGTCGGTGGGGCGGACGACGGCTCCCTGGCCCGGCGGGGCCGGCGGGGCCGGCGGGCGCAGGGCCTGCGGCCGGTCGGTCACGGCGGCGCGGTGGGCGGCCACCCGCTCGGGGCTCAGCGGCGCGTCGTACACGGCGACCTCGTCGAGGTCCCCGGTGAAGGCCGTGGCGGCAGGCGGTGACGGCCACCCGTCGAGGCGGCCGTCACCCACGCGCCAGAACCCGGCGAACGGCTGGGCCCGCGTCACACCGTCCCGCTCACCGACCATCTCGCCGTCGACGAAGAGCCTCATCACCGAGCCGCGGTAGGTGGCGACCAGGTGGTGCCAGTCCCCGTCGTCGAGCCCGCCGGCGGAGCGCACCACGCTCGTGCGGCCGTCGTACACGCCGAAGGACACCCTCCCGTCGTCACCCATCCACAGGTGCCGGTCGTAGTGGCGGCTCTCTCCCGACCGCTCGTCCTCGAAGCCCAGGATCTTGCCGCCCCCCGGGTCGGTGGTCCGCAGCCACACCTCCAGGCTGAAGGACTGGGGCCCCCCTTCCCGCTCGGAGCCCTCGCCGACCACCGCCCCGCCCCCGGCGAAGGCGGTGGCGGCGTCACCGTCGGCGCTGGCGCCCGGGACGCCCCGCACCGCCGACGCGGGCACCACCAGGTCGCTCGCGCCGGCGCGGTCCGCGCCCGCCACCGCCTCCGGCCCGTCGGCGCTCTCGCCCAGGCGCCAGTGGTGCGACGGGTCGTCGGCGTCGACCGCGGCCGTCACCGGCGAGCCGGTCGGCGCCGCGGGCGCGGGGGTCGCAGCCACCAGGTCGAGGACCCCCAGCCCTGCGACGACCAGCGAGACGGCCAGGGCCGAGGCGACGGAGCGACGCTTCGGTGCTCTGCGGTCGACGCGGGGCTGGAGGGGGGCGGCTGTGCTCATGGGACTCCCGGGATCGACCATCAGGTAGCGGCTCTGCGTCGCCCTCCAGTCACGGAGGGTGCACAAGCAGTGACACTAATGGTCGTGAGAGCCACAAGTGGTGCAACCCGACCAAACGGTCCGGCGAGGGGCAGGACCGGTCAGAGCCCCCCGGCGGCGGCGTGCTCCGCGACCTGCTCGGCGCTCAGCACCCCCGGGTACACGGCCACGTCGTCGAGGTCCCCGGCCACCGCGTCCGACGGGGGCCGCGACGGCCACCCGGCGAGGGTGTCCCCGCCCACGCGCCAGTAGCCGTCGAACGGCTGCGCCCTCGTGGCGCTCGCGTCGGTCGCGACGGCCTTCCCGTCGACGTACAGCGTCGCCCCCCGCGCCCCGAGCGTCGCCACGACGTGGTGCCACCGGCCGTCGTTGACGGCGGTCGGTGAGGCCACCACCGCGAGCCTGCCGTCGTTGACGCCGAAGCGCAGCCGGCCGGCGCCGTCCAGCCACAGCTGACGGTCGTACTGGCTGCTCGGGCCGGTCCTGGAGTCGCCGAAGCCCATGAGCTTGCCGCCGCGGGTGGTGCTGGTGCGCAGCCACAGCTCCTGGCTGAAGGACTGCAGCCCTCGCTCGGGCCGAGCGGTGCTGCCGGGCACCAGCGCCGTCCCCGTGAAGAAGGTCGCGAGGTCGCCGTCACCCGTGCCCCCGGGCACCCGCCGGCTCGCCGAGGGGTCGAGGGCGAGGTCGGCGGCCCCGGCGCGGTCCTTCGCCCGGGTCCCGGCGCGCTCGCCGAGGCGCCACCAGTGCACCGGCCCGTCGGCGTCGACGACCTTCGCGTAGGAGCCGGTCGGCAGGGGCGGGGGCTCGGGGTCGGTCGGCGGGGCCACCACGTCCACGGTGGCCGGGTCCGAGACGATCTCGTTGCCGTCGGGGTCGCTGACCCGCACCCGGTAGGTGAGGGTCCCGCCGGGCGCCGCGTCGTCCGCGACGGACAGGGTCGGGCGGTCCCACCACGACGACGCGCCCTGCTGCGTGGCCGCCACCTCGCCGTCGCCGTCACCGCGCAGCAGCTCGTACGTCAGCTCCGCGTCGTCACGGTCCCAGGCGCTCGCGAACGTGGCGCGCACCTGGCCGGGCGCCGGGCTGGTGAGCGTGAGGGCGATCGGGGTCTCGCCGTTCGGCGGCCCGGTGAGGGGACCGGACAGGTTGGGCGCGGTGGCCCGCGTGGTGAACCGCACGAGCCCCTGCTGGCCCGTGCCGTTGACGCGCGGGAACTCCCCGCCCATCACCACGTGGTCACCGCTCGCCGCGACGCTCCACGGGCCCTGGAACTGCCCGGTGTACTGGCCCGCGGCGAACGTCGGCAGCCAGTGCAGCAGCTCGGGGGCGGCGCGCCCGGCGAACGGGCCGGAGGTGTTCGTCCGGCCCAGCGGGCTCGCCCCGGTGGTCATGGCCTGCGCCCGCTGCCACTGGCGAGGGCTCACCTCGGGGTTCCCCCCGACCATCGAGCAGTCGTGGGGGTGGCCCGCGGTGTAGAGGACATCCCCGACGGCGGCGAGCGAGTAGGTGTCCCCCAGGCAGCCGTTGACCCACGTGAGCTCGCCGGTGCGGGACTCCGCGGCGAAGGAGTTCTCGAGGTTCCCCCCGGGGCCGAACGTGTAGCCCGAGCCGTAGACCTGCCGGTCGTCGCTGGTGAGGGAGTAGATGGCCGCGTTGGGGCCGGCGTTGCGCACCACCCGGTTCGCGGCGAAGGGACGGGCTGCGCCGGTGGCGAGGTCGACCGCGCCGAGGCCGTAGGCGTCGGTGCCCGCGAGCGTGGTGAAACGCCCGCCGACCACCAGCGTGCCGGTCCCGGGCGGAGCGGTGGCGCTGAACATCTCGCCGTCGGCGGCCGGCGCCCACGCGGACAGGGCCCCGTCGGCGGCCGCGAAGGCCGCCAGCCGGGTGCGCGGCTGCCCCAGCGCCTTGCTGAACCTCCCGCCCACGTAGACGGTGTCCCCGACGGGGACGATGGCGCGGACCTGGCTGTTGACGCCCGCCGCGAAGCCCGGCACGACGGCGCCGGTCGCCGTGTCGAGGGCGACGATGCGGTCGTGCGCCTCGCCGTTGGCCTGCGTGAAGTCGCCGCCGACGTACAGGCGGCGGCCGTCGGGGGACGCGGCGATGGTCAGGCCCTGCGCGTTGAGGGTCGGCGCCCACGAGGTGACGAGCTCCCCGGTGGCGAGGTCGTACGCCAGGAGGTTGGTCCGCGACGTCTGCGACCGGCCCGGCCTCGCGCCGGCGGGCCGGGCGTTGGCGAACTCCCCGGTGACGTAGACGCGGTCGCCGACGATCACCTGGGCCCACACCACGCCGTCGACCTGCACCGTGGGCAGGGCGTCGGCCGCGACGGTGGTCGGGAGCTCCGCGGCGGCGGGGGCCGTGGCGTCCGTACCGGCGCCGGCACCGGTCCGGGCGTCGCGGGGCGCGGGCCCGGCTGCCAGGGCGAGCGTCGGCACCACCAGGGCGGCGGCGAGGGCGGCGGACGCGGTGGCGCGTGCGGCACGGGCGGCAGCGGCGCGGCGCGGCGCGGGGGGAGGGGTCATCTCGGCTCCTGGGACTGGTCGCGAGGCGTGGGGGTCATGGCGCACTGATGACGGCGACGTCGGACGAGGTGTTCACGCCGACCTCGATGCTCAGCGCCGCGCCCGGCTCGGGGACGCGGAAGACGTAGGTGGCGGCCCGCTCCTCGCCCGGCGCGAGGGTGCCCGTGAGGGGCTCCGCGGAGGGGTCGTCGCTGGGGATCGCGGGCACGTCGCCCGGCGCCGTCGCGGTGACCGCGAGCGTCGCGAGGTCGACCGGCTCGTCCGTGCCGTTGTTCAGCGTGAGGCGCACGGCCTCGCCCGGGCCGGCGACGTCGCCCGGGCCGCGCGGGGTGATGGTGACGTCCTCGACCCCGTCGACGGTGGCGGTCAGGTCGGCCTGCAGGGCGACGTCCTCGCCGACCGGGACGGGCGGGAGCATCTCCTCGGCGCCGTCCCCGGGCACCGGCTCGGCCGGCGGCGGCTCGGCCGCGCCGCCCTCCAGCAGGCTCTCACCGGCCACCGCCTGCGCCCGGTCGCCGCTCACGGCATCGCTGGCGCGCTCGCCCGCGGCCTGCGGCCACCCGACGGCGACCAGTGCCACCACCGCGCCCGCCGCGGTGATCCCGACGGCTGTGGCGGCTCGCCGCCGTCGCCGAGGGGCGGCAGCGGGCTCGGTGGGCGGGGTCGGCACCTGGCTCATGCGGCCAGCCTGTCCCACGCGGAGCAAAAGCGTGCCAAAACGTCACACATCGTCCGCGGCCGGTGCGGAGCGTGAGACGGGGTCGGTTGCCCGTCCGCGCCGCTACCCGGCGCGCACCGTGGCCACGGTGGCGCTCCCCGCGAGGCCCACCCGCAGCACGAGGGAGGAGGCCGGGGATCCGGGCGGCAGCGTGAAGACGTAGGTGCCGGCGCGCACCTGCCCGACGTCGAGCGGACCGGCGAGCGGATCAGCGACACCGCTGGAGCTCGGGGGCGCCGGGGTCTCGCCCCGCGCCGACGCGGTGACGGTCAGCGTGGAGAGGTCCACCGGCCCGGCGCCGTCGTTGCGCACCTCGAGGCGGACCACCGCTCCGTCGCCCGCCCTCTCGCCAGGACCTTGCGCCGTGGTCTGGACCGGGGTCACCGTCCTCACCGTCGCGCTCACGCCGTCGGCCAGCGGCGCCGCGGCGCCCACGCCCACGGGAGCACCCGTGGCGGTGCCGACGGGCTGCTCCGGCGGGGGCGCCGCCACGCGGGCGTCACCGGCGGCGGGCGGCGGCGGTGCCAGCGGCTCGTCACCGGCCGGCGCGGCGTCGTCGGGCGCCGGGGCGTCATCAGACGTCGGGGCGTCGTCAGGGGTCCGGCCCCCGGCCGGCGCTCCCGGCTCCGCGGCGGCGGGCTCGCTCGCCTCCGCCGTCGTGGAGGCCCCGGCGTCGTCCGGCTCCCCCCGCCCCGGGCGCAGGAGCACGGCCGCGACGATGACGGCGAGCACCACGAGCACCACCGTCACGGCGATGAGCCGGGTGCGCGGCCGCGCGGTGCTGTGCCGCGGCAGAGGGGTGCCCATGCTGGAGGATCGACGGGCTGCGTCATCTTCTTGAGCGTCGAGATCGGCCACGCAGGGACGATAGGGAGCATCTCGGGCGCCGCCGCCGCGCGCCCCGCCGCAGCCCCCTCGATGCACCGGTCGAGGCGCACCCGCGTGACACCCTGAGCGCCCTCAGGCGTCCCGCACCATGACGGGGACGACCGCGAACCACCCCCAGGAGGTCCCCGTGCGCACCACCGCCCGCTTCATGATGGCCACCGGCGCGGCCCTGCTCGCGGCGGGAGCCCTCGCTCCGGCGGCCGCCGCCGCGTCCGTGTACCCGCCCACCTCACCGCAGGCCACCCCGCCGGGGCAGCCGGTGCCGTCGGTGCAGCCGGGGCCGCCGCCCGCCGTGCCCTCGGTGGACGGGAGCACCGCGCCCGGCGGCGACGCCGCAGGCACGGGTGCCGCGCGAGCCGGAGCGGGGCGCGCCGCCGCCGAGGAGGCTCCCAGCCGCTCGGGCGACCGCGACGAGGACGGTGCCGTGGCCGGCGCCGGCAGCGGCCCGTCGGCCGGCTCGCTGGCCTACACCGGCGTGGAGGTCGGCGGCGTGGCCGCGGTGGGCCTGGGCCTGCTGGTGGCCGGGGGCGTCCTCGTCCGCACCTCGCGGCGCGCCACCGCCTGACCGGGGCGCCGGCGAGACCCCCCCCGCCACCCGGAGCAGGGCACCGGACCGCGCGGGAGCGTGCTGCTCAGGGGGCGTGGAAGCGCTGCTGCGCGGCCTCGAGCCCGCGCTCGACGAGCGCCTCCACCGCGTCGGCCGCGTCGGCGAGCAGGAACGGCAGCTCCTTCCGCTCGGTGGCGGAGAAGCCGCGGAGCACGAAGTCCGCGGGGTCCATCCGGCCGGGGGGGCGCCCGATGCCCACGCGCACCCGCAGGTAGTCCTTCGTCCCCAGCGCGCGGGAGATGTCGCGCAGCCCGTTGTGGCCGCCCTCTCCCCCGCCGCGCTTGAGGCGCACGAGCCCCGCGTCGACGTCCAGCTCGTCGTGCACGGCGATCACCCGCTCGGGGTCCACGCCGTAGTACTTCGCCAGCGACGAGGTGGGCCCGCCGGAGAGGTTCATCCACGACGACGGCTTGGCGAGCACCGCGGGTGCGCCGCCGGCACCGCCGGCCGGCGGCCCGCCGAGGCGGACCTGAGCCACGGCGGCGTTCGTCCGGTGCGCCGTGAACCGCGCGCGCAGGCGCCCCGCCAGCTCGTCGAGAACCATCGCCCCGACGTTGTGACGGTCCCCGGCGTGCTCGGCGCCCGGGTTGCCGAGGCCGACCACGAGCCAGGGACCGTCGTCCGTCACGGGCGCGTCGGCGCTCGGGGTCAGTCGTCCTGCGAGGGAGCGGCCTCGCCGGCGACGTCGTCGGTGTCCTTCTCGTCGCGCTCGATGCCGGCCGCTGCCTCCGCCTCGGCCAGCTCCTCGTCGACCTGCTCGGCCGTCGGGGCGGCGACGATCGCCACGACCACGGCCTCCGGCTCGTTCACGGCTTCGCTGCCCGCGGGCAGCGTGAGGTCGGCGACGGTGAGGGTGTCCCCGATCTCGAGGCCGGAGACGTCGATGTCGACCTGGTCGGGCAGGTCCGTGGCCACGGCGGTGACCAGCAGCGTCGGGCTCTCGAGCGTGGTGACGCCGCCGGGGACCTCTCCCTCGAGGCGGATCGGCACCGACACCTCGATGCGCTCACCCTTGCGGACGATGACGAGGTCGACGTGCTCGATGACGCGGCGGATCGGCTCGACCTGCACGTCGCGGGCGATGGCCAGCACCGGCTGGCCGGAACCCAGGTCCAGGGAGAGGAGCTGGTTGGGGACCTTGACCGCGAGCATCGTCTCGTGGCCGGGAAGCGTGATGTGGCGCAGCGGCTCGCCGTGCCCGTAGAGGACCGCGGGGATCTGCTCCGAGCGGCGGATGCGGCGCGCGGCCCCCTTGCCGAACTCGGTCCGCTCGTGCGCGGTGAGCTTGATCCCGCCGGAGCTGCTGCTGGCCATGGTGGCCTCCTCGTGTCGTCATCGGAGGCGAGGACAGGAGGGCACGAACGCACCCACCACGTCGATGACGGGACTTCCCACGCACCGTGGGGTCCCCTCGCCGGGGTGATGCCCCAGGGTACAGCCGATCGCCGGCACCGGCGTGCCGGCGCGGACCGCCCGCTCAGACGTTCTCGAAGAGGGACGTCACCGACCCGTCGTCGAAGACCTCGCGGACGGCCCGCGCGAGGAGCGGCGCGATGGGCAGCACCGTCAGCTGGGGGAAGAGGTGCTCCTCCTCCAGCGGCAGCGTGTCGGTGACGACCACCTCGGCGATGTCGCTGTCCCTCAGGCGCTGGACGGCCGGTCCCGAGAGCACGGCGTGCGTCGCGAGCACGATGATGCGCTCCGCCCCGTTCTCCTTCAGCGCCCGCGCAGCCTGCACGATGGTGCCGCCGGTGTCGATGAGGTCGTCCACGAGCACGCACGTGCGCCCGTCGACGTCACCCACCACCTCGTGGACCTCCACCTCGTTGGGGCGGTCGGGGTCGCGGCGCTTGTGGATGATCGCCAGCGGCGCGCCGAGCATGTCCGAGTACTGGTCCGCCACGCGCACCCGCCCGGCGTCCGGGGAGACGACCGTGAGCTTCGCGACGTCCTCGACCCGCCGGCGCACGTAGTCGCCGAGGATCGGCATGGCCCACAGGTGGTCGACGGGGCCGTCGAAGAAACCCTGGATCTGCGCGGTGTGGAGGTCGACCGTCATGAGGCGGTCGGCGCCCGCGGTCTTGAACATGTCCGCCACGAGGCGGGCCGAGATCGGCTCGCGACCGCGGTGCTTCTTGTCCTGGCGGGCGTAGGCGTAGAACGGCGCGACGACGGTGATGCGCTTGGCCGAGGCCCGCTTGAGGGCGTCGACCATCAGCAGGTGCTCCATGAGCCAGTGGTTGATCGGTGCGGTGTGGCTCTGGATGACGAACGCGTCGCACCCGCGCACGCTCTCCTGGAAGCGCACGTAGATCTCGCCGTTCGCGAAGTCGTACGCGGTGGTCGGCACGAGGTCGGCGCCCATCTCGCCGGCGACCTGCGCCGCCAGCTCCGGGTGGGCCCGTCCGCCGATGATGACCAGGCGCTTCTCGCTGGTGGTCGTGATGCCGGTCATGGGGTGGCTCCGGTTTCCGTCTGGTGGGTGCTCGGGGAGGTCTCGGTGTCGTGGCGGCCGGCGGCGGTGGCGTCGGTCTCCCGGGCCTGCGCGGCCGCCGCGGCGCGGTCCGCGGCGCTGCCGGGGCGACGGCGGGCGACCCACCCCGCGACGGTGCGCTGGACCCCCCGGGCGACGGCCAGCGCGCCCGCCGGCACGTCGGAGGTGATGACCGACCCGGCCGCGGTGTAGGCGCCGTCGCCGATCTCCACGGGGGCGATCAGCATGGTGTCCGAGCCGACGCGCACGTGGTCGCCGACGACCGTGCGGTGCTTGGTGAGCCCGTCGTAGTTGACGAAGACCGAGGCGGCGCCGATGTTCGTGCTCTCCCCGATCTGCGCGTCGCCCACGTAGGACAGGTGCGGCACCTTGGAGCCGGCGCCGATCGAGGAGTTCTTCGTCTCCACGAAGCCGCCGATCTTGCCCTTCACCCCGAGGTCGGTGCCCGGTCGGAGGTAGGAGAACGGCCCGACGGTGGCACCCGCGCCGATGCGGGACCCGGAGGCGTGGCTGCGCACCACGGTGGCGCCGGGGCCCACGATCATGTCGGTCAGCGTGGTGTCGGGGCCGACGCGCGCGCCGGCGCAGAGCGTCGTCTCGCCGTGGAGCTGGACGTTCGGGAGCAGGGTCACGTCCTGGTCCAGGACGACCGTGGCGTCCACCCACGTGGTGGCCGGGTCGACCACGGTCACCCCGGCGAGCTGGTGGGCGCGCACGGTCCGGCGGTTGGCCTCGGCGTGCAGGCGGGAGAGCTGGGCGCGGTCGTTGACGCCCTCGGTCTGCCACACGTCCTCGATGGTCATCGCGGTGACGACGCGCCCCTCCTCCCGGGCCAGGCCGACCACGTCGGTGAGGTACACCTCGCCGGAGGCGTTGGCGCGGCCCAGCCGCGGCAGCGCGCGGGCGAGCACGCCGGCGTCGAACGCGTAGACGCCGCTGTTGGTCTCGTGGATCGCGCGCTGGGTCTCGCTGGCGTCCTTCTGCTCGACGATCGCCATCACGGCCCCGTCCTCGCCGCGCACCACGCGGCCGTACCCGGTGGGGTCGGGGAGCGTCGCGGTGAGGACGGTGAGCGCGGCGCCGGCAGCGGTGTGGGTCTCGACGAGCCGGTGCAGGGTCTGCGCGCTCAGCAGCGGCACGTCACCGCACGTGACCAGCACGACGGAGCCGTCGTCCAGAGCGCCGCTCGGCAGCGCGTCGAGCCCGCACTGCACGGCGCGGCCGGTGCCGGGCACGTCGTCCTGGTCGGCCACCAGCACGGCGGGCACCTGCGAGACGGCGTGGGCGGCGACGGCGTCGCGGTCGTGGCGGACGACCACCACGAGGTGCTCCGGGGTGACGCTGCTCGCGGCGGCCAGCGCGTGCCCCAGCAGGCTCCGCCCCCCGAGGTCGTGGAGGACCTTGGGGGTCGTGGACCGCATCCGGGTCCCCTCCCCCGCGGCCAGGACGATGACGGCGGACGGACGGTCGGCGCCGTCAGGGCGGTCGGTCGCGACGCGGCTCACGCGCAGGGGCTCCTTGAGGGAGGGATCTGGGGCGACGCCGACTGTAGCGGCCACGCCGGAGGTCTCGCGGGGCGCGTGCTGCTCCCCCGGGAGGGCTCGAACCTCCGTAACCGACTCCAAAGGTCGGTGTCCTAGCCGCTAGACGACGGGGGACCGGACGCCGTGGTCCGGGATCAAGGGTGCCATGCGGGCGCGTGCGCGGGTGGCACGCCGGGCTCACCGCGGGCTCACCGCGGGCGGACCGTGAGGATCTGCGAGGACGTGCCGAGAGGCCCCTCGCCGTCGTGCAGCGTGCTCGACGTCAGCCCCACCCCTGCGGGCCCGAGGCTCACGGTGGTGTCGCACCCGGTCCACCCCCCGGACGGCTGGCGGAACAGGTGGGCGGTGAGGTCGAGGTTGGGGAAGGCCACCTCGTCGGGGCGCACGCGCGGGGTCATCCCGTTGGCGATGTCGAGGAGCCCCGCCGTGCGGGCCAGGGGGCTGACGGGCTCGTCGCCCAGCAGCGCGTGGGGCGTGCGCACCCAGAAGCGGGCGCGGCCGGGCCGGGTCTGCTCGCGCCTGACCTCCACCGAGGCGATGAAGCCGCCCTGCCAGTCGCCCGTGGGGTTCCAGGCGGGCGTGAGCCCCGGGCCGGGGACGCTCGCCAGGGCGCTGCCGCGCAGGGGGGCGGTCTCCCCCGGGCGCATCAACCAGGCGCGCAGCGCCACGGCGCCGCGCCCGCCGTGGGCGGCGACGGCCTCGACCAGCTCGACGCTGCGCCCGGGCCGCAGGACCCGGACGTCGATCTCGACGGGTTCCATGGGGATGGTGCCGAGGATGTCGTAGGAGAGGCGGACCACGCGCAGGCCGTCGCCCCGCCGCGCGTCGCGGTCGGTCTCGACGAGGTGGGCCAGCAGGCCGAGCACCGGCGCCACGTGCTGCTCGTCGGCGGTCCACGCCCCGCCGACGTGCTCGGTCGGTGCGAACGACGCCCGTCCCACCCGCTCGAAGTACGGCACCGGTTCTCCCCCGTCCACCCCGAGCGCGCCCCGTCGGCGCGCCCGGCGGTCGATCGTGGCACGCGGCCCTGCACCGCGGGGCCCGGGCGCGCGGCGCAGCCCCCCGCGACCGCGGGCACCTGTGCGTCATCACCGGTGACAGGATCATCACCGTGACCCGCACCCGCATGACCGGACCGCAGCGGCGGGAGCAGCTGCTGGACGTCGGCCGGTCCCTGTTCGCCGAGCGCGGGTTCGAGGCGACGTCCGTGGAGGAGATCGCCGTCACCGCCCGCGTGTCCAAGCCGGTGGTCTACGAGCACTTCGGCGGCAAGGAGGGGCTGTACGCCGTGGTGGTCGACCGCGAGGTCCGCGCCCTGCTCGACGCGATCATGGGCGCGCTGGTCGACGATCCCCGGGCCCACCCGCGGCTGCTCCTCGAGCGCGCGACGCTGGCGCTGCTGGGCTACGTCGAGGAGCGCACCGACGGTTTCCGCATCCTCGTCCGCGACTCCCCCGTCGCCCAGGCCACCGGGACCTTCGCCTCCCTGCTCGGCGACGTCGCCGGCCAGGTCGAGAACCTGCTCGCGGACGAGCTGGACCGCCGCGGCTTCGACGCCACCGGCGCGCCGATGTACGCGCAGATGCTCGTGGGCATGGTGGCGCTCACCGGTCAGTGGTGGCTCGGGGAGCAGGCGCCGGACAAGGCGAGCGTGGCCGCCCACGTCGTCAACCTCGCGTGGAACGGCCTCAGCGGGCTGGAGCGCGAGCCGCGCCTGCACGAGGG
>JARICT010000096.1 GCA_029257185.1 Quadrisphaera sp. | reverse complement strand
CCGTCGGTGGAGCCCGTCACGCAGAGGGTGGCCATGCACCACCTCTACCCGCTCCTCGAGGTGCCCGCCCGGCGAGAGGTCCTCCGGCGTCCGGCTCAGGCCGCGCGCAGCGCACGGACGGCGGTGTCGGGGTGGTCGCTGAAGACGCCGTCGACACCCGCCTCCACGTAGGCGGCGTACTCCTCGGCCGCCCGACCGTGCGCGGCCGGGTCCGCCCCGACGCGCAGCGCCGGTGGCAGGAACCGGTTCTCGTCGCGGAGGGAGAACACGTGGACCTCGAGCCCCCTGGCGTGGGCGCGCCGCGGGAGGTCGTTCGCCTCGCCGCAGGACCCGTCGGCCGTGAGGGGCACGACCAGGTCCTTGCGGGGAGCCAGCACCTGGGCGTACCGGGAGATCTCGCTCAACCCCGCGTCGCTGCACATCAGGTCCGCGCTCGGCCACCCGGGAGCACCGGGCGCGTCGCGCGCCTCCGTGAAGGCCCCTGCGGCGCCGGAGGGGCGCAGCAGCTGCACGAGCGGCAGCTCGCAGCCCCGCTCCCGCAGGCGTCTCAGGAAGCGAGGGTCGAAGCACTGCAGGACGACGGGCAGACGAGCTGCGGTGGGCGCTGCCAGCTCCGCCTCGAGCATCTGGGCGGCGTCCAGCCCGAGGCGGGCGAAGACGGACGGCTCCTTGACCTCCACCGCCACGCTGACGTCCCGTCCCAGCTCCACGCTCAACCACGCGAGCATGGTGAGGAGCTCGGCGAGCGTCGGCACGCCCAGCAGGCCGTCGTGGGCGCTCGCGACCGGGCGCAGGGTCGGCATCGGCTCGACGGCCCGCACCGAGCGCACCTGCGCGAGGGTGAGGTCCTCGACGAACCAGCCGGGAGGGCGGCGGGAGTCGAGGCCGCCCCGGCACCGCCTCAGGTGCTCCAGGTCCGGGCGTCGCGCGATGTCGGTGGTCCCGGAGAGCTCGGCCTCGTGGCGGAGCACGAGCACCCCGTCGGCGGTGGGGACGACGTCGCACTCCACGCGGTCCGCCCCCAGCCTCACCGCCATCTCGTGCGCGGCCAGGGTGTTCTCGGGGCGGTACCCGCAGGCGCCGCGGTGTCCGATGACGAGCACGTCCCTAGCCTCGGCGTCCGCGACGGTCCGCTCCAGGTCTCGTGTCGGATGGTGACCGACGTCTCATCCCCGGTCGAGCCCCGCGACCGGCACCCTCGGCGGCATCAGCGCCCCGGCGCGGCGCTCACTCGAGCGGCTGCGTGGTGTCCCGCTCCTCCGCCGCGGCCGCCAGCGGCGGCCGGGTCTTCACCCAGACGAGGAAGACCACGGACAGCACGAGCATGGAGATGCCCGTCCACAGGTTGATGGCCAGACCACCGGCCTTGTCGAGCTCCGCCTGCGTCGTGTCGAAGAACGCCACGATCAGCAGGATGATCCCGAACGTCCCGAACAGGACGGCGATCACCGTCCGCAGGTCGAACAGCGTGGCAGCGGCCGACGAGTCGGTCGTGACGCCGTCGGCCTGGGCGTCGGCGCTGTGGCTGGTGTCATCAGTCATCTCGTCCTCCTCGTGGAGCTGCGCAGCAGTGTCGGTGGTCGTCGTGCGTCACGGGGTCCGCCCTCACCAGAAGAAGGCGTAGAGGACGGCGACGAGGACGAGCACGCCCCCGCCGAGGACCACCGGGGAACGGAACCAGCCCCGGTCCTCCAGGGCGAGGTCGCTCTTCTTCTGACGGGGTGTGAGGGCCCAGACCAGGCCCGCCAGCTCGCGGTCGGGCTTGGGCGCCTGGAACTGCGAGACCAGCACGCCCACGCCGACGCCCACGAAGAAGGCGGCCGAGGCCCCGATGAAGCTGCCGGCCTGGTTGGACACCGGGATGACGTCGAACCGGACGAGCACGTCCACGGTGACCGCAGCGACGGTGCCCGAGATCAGCCCGGTCCACCCGGCCGTGGGGCTCATGCGCTTCCAGAACAGCCCGAGGATGAAGATCGCGAAGAGCGGGGCGTTGAAGAAGGACGCGAGGGCCTGGATGTAGTCCATGAGGTTGGTGAAGGTGCTGGCCAGCGCCGCGGTGCCGATCGCCAGCACGCTCCCCACCACCGTGACGACGCGGCCGACCCGCAGGTAGTAGCCGTCCGAGCGGCCCGGCCGCACCCAGTCCTGCCAGATGTCGTAGGTGACCACCGTGTTGAGCGAGGAGATGTTCGCCGCCATGCCCGCCATGAACGCCGCCAGCAGCCCGGCGATGGCCACCCCGAGCACGCCGTTGGGCAGCACCTCTCCGAGCAGCAGCGTCAGCGCGTCGTTGTACGTGGCTCCCCCGCCGTCACCGCCGGCCTTCAGGTCGCCGATCTGCGGGACGAGGACCCCGGCGATCATCCCCGGGATGATGATGACGAGCGCCACGAGCGCCTTGGGGTAGGCCCCGATGATGGGCGTCAGGCGAGCAGCGGCCGTGTTCCGGGCGGAGAGCGCGCGCTGGACCTCGGCGAAGTTGGTCGTCCAGTACCCGAAGGAGAGGACGAAGCCGAGCCCGAAGACGATGCCCAGGATCGAGAGGAAGTTGCTGGAGATCTCCGTGAGCGAGGTGCCGGGCCACGCGGAGAGCTGCTCGGCGCTGGCGCCGGGAGCGGCGGTGATGCGCTCCTTGAGGCCGCTGTACCCGCCGACGCGCGCCAGCCCGGCGATGGTCACGGGGATGAGCAGCGCGAGGATGACGAAGAACTGCAGCACCTCGTTGTAGATGGCCGCGGACAGGCCGCCGAAGAACGTGTAGCTGAGGACCACGAGCGCGGCGACCGGGATCGCCAGGAACAGCGACCAGCCGAGCAGGGCCTCCAGGATGAGGCCGAGGGCGAAGAGGTTGACCCCGGCGATGAGCACCGACGACAGCGCGAACACCACGCCCATGACCCGCTGGGTGGTCCGGTTGAAGCGCTTGCCGAGGAACTCCGGCACCGAGCGGGCCTTGCTCCCGTAGTAGAACGGCATCATGACGATGCCGAGGAACACCATCGCCGGGATCGCGCCGATCCAGTAGTAGTGCACCGTGGGGATGCCGTACTGGGCGCCGTTGGCCGTCATGCCGATGAGCTCGATGGCGCCGAGGTTCGCGGAGATGAACGCCAGGCCGGTCACCCACGACGGCAGCGAGCGCCCGGAGAGCAGGAAGTCCAGCGACGAGGCCACGGACTTGCGCGCGGCCAGGCCGATGCCGAGCACCAGGGCGAAGTAGATGACGACGAACGTGTAGTCGTACCACTTGACCCCGAGCCTCAGGTCCACCTCGGGGGCCGTGGCCACCAGCAGGACGTCCACGTCCACCACCTCGCTGTCATCGCGTCGTGCTCGTCGCGGCGTCGGCCCAGCGCCGTCGCCGTCGAGTCAGACGGCATCATGGACCGTCCCCTCGCGGCGAGCGACGCCGGGGGTCCGTCGCACCGGCGATACCGTGGCGGACGTGACCACCTCCTGGCGTTCCAGGGCCCACCACGGTGCGCTCGGAGCCTTCCGACGGATGCCCGCGCCGGTGCGCCGGACGATCGTGCGGGCGGCGACGCCCGGGTTCACCGTCGGCGCGGTGCTCGTGCTCGTCCACGACGGACGCGTCCTCGCGCTGTCCCAGCCGCACCGCGTGGGGTGGTCGCTGCCCGGAGGCCTCCTGGACGCCGGCGAGCCGCCCCACCGCGGGGTCGAGCGCGAGGTCCGCGAGGAGACCGGGCTCCGCGTGAGGGTGGGGCTGCCGCTGACCACGCAGGTGAACGCGGTGAGGCGGCGCGTCGACGTGGTCTACCGGGTGGAGGTGCGCTCCGCCCCCCACGTGGCCCCCGGCGGTGAGGCCGTGGCCGCGCGCTGGCTGACGCCCGAGGAGGTCGTCGCCGGCGTCGACGGAGGCCCCGCAGCGGACGGCCCGACGCGGGAGATCCTGTCGCTCGTGGCCCGCGCCGGCGAGCCGGGTGCCCACGACGGCGTCCTGCTCGACGCCGACGCCTGAGGGACGAGCGCTGATGGGCGACGGTGTGGCGGGTGTGGCAGGCGTGGCGGGCGTGGTGCTCGCCGCGGGAGCGGGCACCCGGCTGCTGCCGCTCACGGAGTCGGTCCCGAAGGCGCTCGTGGAGGTCGGCGGGACGTCCCTGCTCCACGGGGCGCTCGACCGGTCGGGCGCCGCGGTCGGCACCGGGCCGCGGCACGTGGCCGTCAACGCCCACCACCACGGCGACCAGGTCGCCGCCGCCGCTCGGGGCAGGGCTCACGTGTCCCTCGAGGAGCCGGTGCCGCTCGGGACGGCGGGGGCGCTGGCCGCCCTGACGCCGTGGCTGGACGGGCGGGACGCCCTCGTCACGAACGCCGACGTGTGGATGCCCGAGGGCCCCCGGGTCATGGCCGAGCTGGTCACCGGGTGGGACCACGAGCGGTGCCGCCTGCTCTGCGCCCCCGCGCTGGCGGCCCGCCCCGACTTCACCGGCCCCGGCGGCGAGCCCCTGCGCTACGTCGGCTCGTGCGTGCTGCCGGCGCGCGAGATCGCCTCCCTGGCGCCGGTCCCCAGCGGGCTCTACGAGGTCCTGTGGCGCGACCTCGACCGCGCGGGACGCCTCGACCTGCACGTGAGCGACGCCGTGGCGATCGACTGCGGCACCGTCGACGACCTCCTCGCGGCCCGCGCCGCCGCCGGGCGACCGCCTCCGACGGGCCCGGTCCGGGCGAGGGAGCAGGGTTAGGCTCGGCGCCCCACGAGGCGCTGGAGGCCCTGCGATGACGCACGCACCGCACGACCACGAGAGCGGCCCACCGACGGCGGTGGTCGTCATGGGTGTCTCCGGGTCGGGCAAGACCACCGTGGCCCACGGGCTCGTGGACCGCCTCGGGTGGCGCTTCGTGGAGGGCGACGACCTGCACCCGCCGGCCAACGTCGCGAAGATGGAGTCCGGCCAGCCCCTCGACGACGACGACCGCGCGCCGTGGCTCGAGGCCGTCCGCGACTGGATGCACGAGGAGAGCGCCGCGGGGCACGACGCGGTGGTCACCTGCTCGGCGCTGAAGCGCGCCTACCGCGACGTCCTGCGCAGCAGCGGCGCCCGCGTGACCTTCCTGCACCTCACCGCCGGCCGTGAGGTCCTCACCGAGCGCATGGGCGCTCGCAGCGGGCACTTCATGCCCACGTCGCTGCTGGACTCCCAGCTCGCCACCCTGGAGCCGCTCGGCGACGACGAGGCCGGGGCGCAGGTCTCGATCGAGCAGACGCCCGAGGAGATCGTCGACGACGCGGTCCGCGCGCTCGGCCTCTCCTGACCTGCCCCGCCGGTCAGCCGGTCGCGGTCACTCCCACTCGATGGTGCCGGGAGGCTTGCTCGTCACGTCCAGGACCACACGGTTGACGCCCTCGACCTCGTTGGTGATCCGCGTGGAGACCCGCGCGAGCACCTCGTAGGGCAGCCGCGTCCAGTCCGCCGTCATCGCGTCCTCGCTGCTGACCGGGCGCAGGACCACCGGGTGGCCGTAGGTGCGCCCGTCGCCCTGCACCCCCACCGATCGCACGTCGGCGAGCAGGACCACGGGGCACTGCCAGATCTCCTCGTCGAGCCCCGCCGCGCTCAGCTCGGCGCGCGCGATCGCGTCGGCGGCGCGCAACGTCTCCAGCCGCTCGCGGGTGACCTCCCCGATGATCCGGATCCCCAGTCCCGGGCCGGGGAACGGCTGGCGCCCGACGATCTCGGCCGGCAGGCCCAGCTCGGCCCCGACCGCTCGCACCTCGTCCTTGAACAGCGCCCGCAGCGGCTCCACCAGCTCGAAGGCCAGGTCGTCGGGCAGGCCTCCGACGTTGTGGTGGCTCTTGATGACGGCGGCGCCGGATCCCCCGCCGGACTCGACGACGTCGGGGTAGAGCGTCCCCTGGACGAGGAACCTCACCTCACCGCCGCCGCCGTGCGAGCCGCGCGCGCGAGCGACGACCTCGCGCGCGGCGCCCTCGAAGGCGCGGATGAACTCCGCGCCGATCGCCTTGCGCTTGGTCTCCGGGTCGGTGACCCCGGCGAGGGCCCGCATGAAGGCGTCGGTCGCGTCCACCGTGTGCAGGCGGGCGCCGGTCGCGGCGACGAAGTCCTGCTCGACCTGATCGACCTCGCCCTCGCGCAGCAGACCGTGGTCGACGAAGACGCAGGTCAGCTGGTCACCGACCGCGCGCTGGACCAGCGCCGCCGCCACGGCGGAGTCGACCCCGCCGGAGAGGCCGCAGATGACCTGGTCGCCGCCGACCTGCTCGCGGATGCGGGCCACCTGCTCGTCGATGACGGAGGAGGTGGTCCAGTCCCCGGCCAGGCCCGCGCCGCCGTGCAGGAAGTTCTCCAGCACCGTCTGGCCGTGGGCGGAGTGGCGGACCTCGGGGTGCCACTGGACCCCGTAGAGGCGGCGGCCGGCGTCCTCGAAGGCCGCCACCGGCGCGCCGGACGAGGAGGCGGTGACGCTGAAGCCGTCCGGGGCGGCGGTGACGGAGTCCCCGTGGCTCATCCAGACGTCCTGCGCGGCCGGCTGGCCGTCCAGGAGCACGGACGGCTCGTCGGCGTCGACGGTGACCGCCGTCCCCCCGTACTCGCGCGCCCCCGTCCGCTCGACGGTCCCTCCGAGCGCGCGGGCCATCGCCTGGAACCCGTAGCAGATCCCCAGCACGGGGACCCCGGCGTCGAACAGCGCCGGGTCGGCCGGCGGAGCCCCGTCCGCGTAGACCGAGGACGGGCCGCCGGAGAGGATCACGGCCGCCGGCCGCTTCGCGAGCATCTCGGCCACCGGCATCGTGGCCGGCACGATCTCGGAGAACACCGCGGCCTCCCGCACCCGCCGGGCGATGAGCTGGGCGTACTGCGCCCCGTAGTCCACGACGAGGACCGGGGCGTGGTCGGTCTCGGCGGAGGCGGCGGCCTGCTCCCGCGGACCGGCGGGCAGGGGCCGGGCCTGGTTCTCGGCGTCGGGCGCGCTCATCGGTACCTGCTCGAGACGTCGTCGCCGGTGCGCTCGCTCCGGTCGTCGGGGCCGGGGACGAGTCCGGCCGCGCGCACCTCGCGCACGATGCGCTGCTCCATGACGAAGGAGACGATCGGCACGACGCCCGCGAGGACCAGGGCGAGGAAGCGGAGGAACGGCCACCTCAACCGGGACCAGAGGTCGAACACGGTGACGAGGTAGACCACGTAGATCCAGCCGTGGACGATGGCGACGGTGCGGCCGACGGCCCCGGTGTCGACGCCGAAGAGCTGGAGGACCACCGAGACGGTGAGGATGACGAGCATCACCCCCGTGACGATGGCCATCACCCGGTAGCGGCTGAGGGCAGGAGCGACCACCCGATCGCCCCGGGTCGACATGCGGGTCGTGCTGCTCATGGTGCCTCCACGTGCTGGGGATGGTGGTCGGCGTCCCGGTGGCGCCGGTCGGGTGCGGCGCCGCGGGACGGGTGCGGGTCGCCGGCCCGGCGAGCCTCGAGCTCTGACAGCGGGTCGTGCTGCTCGGCGAGCTCCTCCGGCAGGAAGCGCTCCTTCACCACGCGCCACCACGCGAGCAGGGCGAGGCCGGCGAAGAGGAACCACTGGAGGCCGTAGGACAGGCTCCTGAAGTCGGTGCCGCGGGTCGGCGCCTCGCTGGCCACGGGTTGCAGCGGGGGGTCCGGTGCGGGTGAGGACGCGATGACGAACCCGGTGTAGACCGGGGATCCCCAGAGGTTCACGAGGTCGGCGGGAGCGACGGCGCTGACGCCTCGACGCCCGTCCGGGCCGCTGCTCACGCCGCGCGCGGGCTCGCCGAGGAGCAGGCGACCGGTCACCGTCGTCTCCCCTCCGGGCGGGGGCCCCGCGGCACCGAGCCCGTCCGATGCCGTCCCGGCGGGGAGCCAGCCGCGCACCACCGCGAGCACACCGGGGCCGGCCGGGCTCTGCACGTCGAGGGGAGCCACCACCCAGCTGCCGTCGCGACCGTCCTGGTCGCGGCCGTCGACGATCACCTGGGCCCCGTCGTCACCGGTCCGGAAGCGTCCCGTGACGGTCACCACCTGCCCGTCCACGGGCCCGGTGAACGTCTCGGCGGGCGCCAGGACGTCGGAGAGCGGGCGGGGTCGCTCCAGCGCCGGCGACGACTCCTGGGAGCTCGATCGCTCCAGCTGCCACTGCCCCAGGAAGGCGAAGCCGGTGGCGAGCGCCAGGACCAGCGCCAGGAGCCCGAGCGGGGCTGGTCTCAGGATCGCCCGCAGCACCCCTCCACGATACGGCGGACCCCGCGAGAGCACGGACCACGGGCTCCGGCTCAGTCGTCGTCGTCGTCCACCCAGTCCAGGGTGCGCTCGACGGCCTTGTTCCACTTGCGGAACTTCTTCTCCCGCTCGTCGGAGCCCATCTGCGGCTCCCAGCGCTTGTCCTCCGCCCACAGCTCGGACAGCTCGTCCAGCCCGGACCAGAAACCGCTGTGCAGGCCGGCGGCGTAGGCGGCCCCCAGCGCGGTGGTCTCGGCGATCTCCGGACGGATGACGGGGACGTCGAGGATGTCGGCCTGGAACTGCATGAGCAGCTCGTTGGCCACCATGCCGCCGTCCACGCGGAGCTCGGTGAGGTCCACGCCGGAATCGGCGTTCATGGCGTCGACCACCTCGCGGGTCTGGTACGCCGTGGCCTCGAGGACGGCGCGCGCCAGGTGTCCCTTGTTGACGTACCGCGTCAGCCCGACGATGGCGCCGCGGGCGTCGGAGCGCCAGTGAGGGGCGAAGAGCCCGGAGAACGCGGGCACGAAGTAGGCGCCGCCGTTGTCCTCCACCGAGCGCGCGGAGGCCTCGATCTTGTCGGCGCTGTCGATCATCTTGAGGTTGTCGCGCGCCCACTGCACCAGCGAGCCCGTGACCGCGATCGAGCCCTCGAGGGCGTAGACGGCCTTGCCGTCGCCGAGCTTGTAGCAGGGCGTGGTGAGCAGTCCGTTCTCCGAGAGCACGGGCTCCTCACCGGTGTTGAGCAGCAGGAAGTTGCCGGTGCCGTAGGTGTTCTTCGCCGTGCCGGGCTCGAAGCACACCTGGCCGAAGGTCGCGGCCTGCTGGTCGCCGATGACGCCTGCGATGAGCACGCCCTCGAGCCCGGTGCCGGCGGCGCCGTGCCCGAACTCCTCGGAGTTGGAGCAGATCCTCGGCAGCATCGAGGTGGGGATGCCCATGTCCTGCGCGATGTCCGGCAGCCACTCCAGCTCCCGGATGTCCATGAGCATGGTCCGGGAGGCGTTCGAGACGTCGGTGAGGTGCGACCCGCCGTCGGTGCCGCCGGTGAGGTTCCACAGCAGCCAGGTGTCGACGGTGCCCATGATGAGGTCGCCGGAGTCGGCCTTCTCGCGGGCCCCGTCGACGTTGTCGAGGATCCACTTGACCTTCGGCCCCGCGAAGTACGTGGCCAGCGGCAGGCCGACGCGGTCCTTGTAGCGCTCGGCCCCGCCGCCGAGCTCGCCGAGCTCCTCGGCGATCCTGGCGGTGCGGGTGTCCTGCCAGACGATGGCGTTGTAGACCGGCTCCCCGGTGCTCTTGTCCCACACCACCGCGGTCTCGCGCTGGTTGGTGATGCCCAGCGCCACGACGTCGTCGGTGCTGGCGCCGGCCTCCTCCAGCGCCTGCGCCACCACCTCCTTCGTGTTCGTCCAGATCTCGGCCGGGTCGTGCTCGACCCACCCGGCGCGCGGGAAGATCTGCTCGTGCTCCTTCTGCCCGGTCGAGACGACCTTGCCGTCGTGGCCGAAGAGCATGCAGCGCGAGGACGTGGTGCCGGAGTCGATGGCGACGATGTACTTGCTCATGGTGTCTCTCCTTGGTCAGGGGGTGGCGGGCGTCGCACCGGTGCGACGGGGTGCGGGGAGGCGGGGCGCCGACGCCGGTCAGCCGATGCCGAGGGCGACCAGTCCGGCGAGCCCCCCGCCGACCACGGGGCCGACGACGGGCACCCAGGAGTAGGCCCAGTCGCTGCCGCCCTTGCCCCTGATGGGCACGAGGGCGTGGGCGATGCGGGGCCCGAGGTCGCGCGCGGGGTTGATGGCGTAGCCGGTGGGGCCACCGAGGCTCGCGCCGATCCCGAGCACGAGGAGCGCGACCGCCAGCGGACCGAGCGCGTTCGGGGTGTCCCCGAACTTGATGATCACGTAGACCAGCACGAAGGTGCCGACGACCTCGGTGACGAGGTTCCAGCCGTAGCTGCGGATCTGCGGCCCGGTGGCGAACACCCCGAGCTTCTCCGCCGGCTCGTCGTGGACGTCGAAGTGCTGCTTGTAGGACAGCCACATGATGACGGCGCCGAGGACGCCACCCAGCATCTGGCCCGCGAGGTAGAGGAGCGTGGTGATGATGCTGATCGATATCCCAGGTGCGTACTCCTCGGCGCCCGACGTCCACAGGCCGACCGTCACGGCGGGGTTGATGTGCGCTCCGGTGCGGAAGGCCACGAACACCCCGGCGAACACGGCGAGGCCCCAGCCGACGTTGATGAGGAGCCAGTCGGCGCCCTGCCCCTTCGTGCCCTTGAGCAGGACGTTCGCCACCACACCGCACCCCAGCAGGGTGAGCATCGCGGTGCCACCCACCTCGGAGAGGAAGATCGTTCCGTACGAGACGTCCACGTGCCCTCCAGCAGGCAGCCCGCGGACCGCCGGCATCCTTACCGGTACGTCTCGCGGGGGTCAGAGGGTAGTCCTACCGTGGCGAGCTGGTCGTCCCCAGCCTGTGGAACGATGACCAGCATCGTCACCGACACATCTATCGGCCGTCGAGGGTGACGGCCAGTAAGAGGGACTCCACCATGAGCAACGCCGCGCACCTCGGACCCGAGCAGCGCTCCCGCGCCTGGGAGCAGCTGCAGGACGGCCGCTACGACGTCCTCGTCATCGGTGGGGGCATCACGGGTGCCGGCGTCGCGGTCGACGCGGTGACCCGCGGGCTCCGCACCGCGCTGGTGGAGCAGCGCGACTGGGCCTCGGGGACCTCGTCGCGCTCGTCGAAGCTCATCCACGGCGGCCTGCGCTACCTCGAGCAGCTGAACTTCGCGCTGGTCCACGAGGCCCTCAAGGAGCGCGGCCTGCTCATCAACAAGCTCTGCCCGCACCTCGTGAGGCCGATCCCGTTCCTGTACCCGCTCAACCACCGCATCTGGGAGCGCGCCTACATCGGCGCCGGCATGCTGCTGTACGACGTCCTGGCCGGCTTCACCGCCCGCGCGGTGCCCTTCCACCGGCACTACACCCGGCGCGGGATGCTCAAGGTGTCCCCCGGTCTGAAGCCGAAGGCCTTCAAGGGCGCCCTGCAGTACTGGGACGCCCAGGAGGACGACGCGCGCCACACGATGATGGTGGGGCGCACCGCCGCGCGCTACGGCGCCGTGACCCGCACCTCCACGGAGGTCGTGGAGCTCCTCCACGAGGGCGACCGCGTCGTCGGGGCGAAGGTCCGCGACGTCGAGACCGGGGAGACGGCCGACGTGCGCTCCCGCGTGGTCATCAACTGCACGGGCGTGTGGACCGACGAGCTGCAGCACATGGCGCGCGCGGAGGGCGGTTTCAAGGTCCGGGCGTCCAAGGGCGTCCACATCGTCATCCCCCGCGACCGCTTCGCCTCGGAGTCGGGCCTGATCACCCGCGCCGGCACCTCGGTGCTGTTCGTCATCCCGTGGGGCACGCGCTGGATCATCGGGACCACCGACACCGAGTGGAACCTCGACCTGGCGCACCCTGCGGCGACCGCCAAGGACATCGACTACATCCTCGAGCAGGCCAACAAGATCATCGCCACCGACCTCACGCGGGACGACGTCCGCGGTGTCTACGCCGGGCTCCGGCCGCTGCTGGCCGAGGAGAGCGACGCCACGTCGAAGCTCTCGCGCGAGCACGCGGTCTCCCGCACCCAGCCGGGGCTGATCTCCATCGCCGGCGGCAAGTACACGACCTACCGCGTCATGGGCAAGGACGCCGTGGACGCCGCCGGCGAGGACCTCGGGACCATCAAGAAGTCGGTCACCCAGGACGTCCCGACCATCGGCGCCGAGGGCTTCCACGCGATGAGCAACCAGGTGGAGCAGATCGCGCGGGACCACGACGTGCCCACGTGGCGGGTCCAGCACCTGCTCGAGAGGTACGGCGCGCTGGCGTCCGAGCTGCTCGCCATGGGTGCGGAGGACCGCTCCCTCCTGGAGCCGCTGGAGGGCGCAGAGGACTACCTGCGGGTGGAGATCGTGTACGCCGCCACCCACGAGGGGGCGCTGCACCTCGACGACTTCCTCGCGCGCCGCACCCGGATCTCCATCGAGTACTCCCACCGGGGCACGGAGTCGGCGCGGGCCGTCGCCGACCTCGTCGCCCCGGTGCTCGGCTGGGACGAGCAGCGGATCACCTCCGAGGTCGACTCCTACGCCGAGCGCGTGGACGCCGAGCGCCGGTCGCAGAGGCTCGAGGACGACGAGGCGGCCGACGCTGCCCGCCGCGCGGCGCAGGACAGCAGGCCGCTGCTCAACGCCTGAACAGCGGCGCGCACGGTCGGTGACCGTGCGCGGAGCACAGGAGGGGCGGTGGTGCGCGAGCGCCGCCGCCCCTCTTGTGCTTCGTGTCCTCGCAGGTCACAGTGGAGGTGGCGGCCGCGCAGCAGCGGCCGTGGCGCCGCCCGCGCACGGAGGCGCGGGAGCGGACGCCCTATCCCGAGGAGCATCAGTGAGCGGTAACAAGATCGTCGTCTACAAGGAGCCCGGCGTCGTCGCGGTGGAGTCGTTCGACTACCCGAAGCTCGAGGTCCCGGCCGACGTGGCCTCCGCGAAGGGGATGAGCGTCAAGGCCCCGCACGGGGTCATCCTGCGGACGGTGGCGACGAACATCTGCGGCTCGGACCAGCACATGGTCCGCGGGCGCACCGACGCCCCGGTCGGCCAGACCCTGGGGCACGAGATCACCGGCGAGGTCGTGGAGAAGGGCGACGACGTCCAGTTCCTCGAGGTCGGCGACATCGTCTCGGTGCCGTTCAACATCGCCTGCGGGCGGTGCCGCAACTGCAAGGAGCGTGCCACCGGCATCTGCCTGAACGTCAACCCGGCGCGCGCCGGCTCCGCGTACGGCTACGTGGACATGGGCGGCTGGCTCGGCGGCCAGGCCGAGTACGTCATGGTGCCCTTCGCCGACTTCAACCTGCTGCGGTTCCCCGACCGCGACGCCGCGCTGGCGAAGATCCGTGACCTCACGATGCTCTCGGACATCTTCCCCACCGGCTACCACGGCGCGTACACCGCGGGCGTGACCACGGGATCGACCGTGTACGTCGCCGGCGCCGGCCCCGTCGGCCTGGCGGCGGCGTACTCGGCGCAGCTCCTCGGCGCGGCGGTGGTCATCGTCGGGGACCTCAACGCCGACCGGTTGGCCCAGGCCCGCACCTTCGGCTGCGAGACCGTTGACATCAGCGAGGACGCGTCCCTGGAGGACCAGATCGCCGGCGTCCTGGGCTTCAACGAGGTGGACTGCGCCATCGACGCGGTCGGGTTCGAGGCCACCGGCCACGGCAGCGACGGCGGGGAGGCGCCGGCGGCGGTGCTGAACTCGATCATGGGCGTCACCCGGGCCGGCGGTGCGCTCGGCATCCCGGGGCTCTACGTCACCGGGGACCCGGGCGCGAGCGACGCGGACGCCCAGACCGGCACCCTGAAGGTGCGCCTCGGGCTCGGGTGGGCCAAGAGCCACTCGCTCGCCACGGGCCAGTGCCCGGTGATGAAGTACCACCGCGGGCTGATGATGTCGATCCTGCACGACAAGGCGCACATCGCCGACGCGGTGAACGCCACCGTCATCGGCCTCGACGACGCGCCGCAGGGCTACCGGGACTTCGACGCCGGCGCGGCCCAGAAGTTCATCCTCAACCCGAACGGGCTCATCCCCTCCGCCTGAGCCGGGACGACGGCCGCTCCTCCCACCGCATCTCGCGCGCAAGATGCGGTGGGAGGAGGCCCCTCTCCAGCGTTTCGCGCGCGAGACGCTGGAGAGGTGGCGGTTCGACCAGCGTTTCGCGCGCGAGACGCTGGGATGGGGTGAGGGTCAGGGGGCCGGCTGGTAGGGGCTGACCACCACGTCCACGCGTTGGAACTCCTTGAGGTCGGAGTAGCCGGTGGTGGCCATGGCCCGGCGCAGCGCGCCCATGAGGTTGGTGGTGCCGTCGGCCGATGTCGAGGGGCCGTTGAGGATCTTGTGCAGCGGCCCGACGGTGCGCACCCTCACCCGACCGCCTCGCGGCAGCTCCGCGTGGTGGGCCTCTGGCCCCCAGTGCCACCCTCGCCCGGGCGCCTCGTCAGCGCGCGCCAGGGCGGTCCCGAGCATCACCGCGTCCGCCCCGCACGCCACGGCCTTGACGAGGTCGCCGGAGAGCCCCATGCCCCCGTCGGCGATGACGTGCACGTAGCGCCCCCCGGACTCCTCGAGGTACTCACGGCGGGCCGCGGCGACGTCGGCCACCGCCGAGGCCATCGGGGCGTGGATGCCGAGCGTGGCCCGGGTGGTGGCCGCCGCTCCCCCGCCGAAGCCCACCAGGACCCCGGCAGCCCCGGTGCGCATGAGGTGCAGCGCGGCGGTGTGGGACGCCGCGCCTCCCACGATGACCGGGACGTCCAGCTCGTAGATGAACTCCTTGAGGTTGAGAGGCTCGGCGCCGGGGGCGCCGACGTGCTCGGCGGAGACCGTGGTGCCGCGGATGACGAAGAGGTCGACGCCGGCCTCGACGACCGTCTGCGACAGCGCCGCGGTGCGTTGCGGGCTCAAGGCTCCGGCCACGGTGACGCCGGCCTCGCGCACCTCACGGAGCCGGGACACGACCAGGTCGGGATCCACCGGGCGCGAGTACAGCTCCTGCATCCGGGCGGTGCTGGCTCCGGCGTCGAGCCCGGCGATCTCCTCGAGGTACGGCTCCGGGTCCTCGTAGCGGGTCCACAGCCCCTCGAGGTCGAGCACGCCGATACCGCCGAGGCGGCCGAGCTCGATGGCCGTCGCGGGAGACATGACCGAGTCCATCGGGGCGCCCAGGACGGGGAGGTCGCACTCGTAGGCGTCGATCTTCCACGTCACCGACACCACCTCGGGGTCCCGGGTGCGGCGGGAGGGGACCACCGCGACGTCGTCGAAGGAGTAGGCGCGGCGCCCGCGCTTCGCCCCACCGATCTCGACGTCGGTCACGACGGGCACCTCGCGCCGTGCTCGACGGCGACGACGGTGGCCATGACGGTGGCGACGACAGGGGGGACGCGGGTGAGCGACGGGGTCACCCGGGGAGGCTACCGATCCCCGTAGTTGGGCGCCGCCACGGCCATCAGCACGTCGTGGGGGTGGCTCTCCTTCAGCCCCGCCGCGGAGATGCGCACGAAGCGGCCCTTCTCCTTGAGCTCCGGCACCGTGGCGGCGCCGGTGTAGAACATCGCCTGCTTCAGCCCGCCCACCAGCTGGTGGGCCACCGCCGCCAGCGAGCCCCGGTACGGGACCTGCCCCTCGATGCCCTCCGGCACGTACTTCTCGGTGGACGCCGAGGCCTGGAAGTACCGGTCGGAGGAGTACCCGCGGGCGCCGGCGCGGGTGCGCTGGGCACCGACCGAACCCATGCCGCGGTACGCCTTGTACTGCTTGCCGTCGTAGAACACCATGTCGCCGGGGCTCTCCTCGCACCCGGCGAGCAGCGAGCCGAGCATCACGGTGTCGGCGCCGGCCACGACGGCCTTGGCGATGTCGCCCGAGTACTGCAGACCCCCGTCGCCGATGACCGGGACCCCGGCCGGGCCGCAGGCCAGGGATGCCTCGTGGATGGCGCTCACCTGCGGCACCCCGACCCCGGCGACGACGCGCGTGGTGCAGATGGACCCAGGCCCCACCCCCACCTTGACCCCGTCCACACCGGCGTCGACGAGCGCCTGCGCGGCGGCGCGGGTGGCCACGTTGCCCCCCACCACGTCGACGTGGGCGAGGGCCGGGTCGGCCTTGAGCCGCGAGACCATCGAGAGCACCGCCTGGCTGTGACCGTGCGCCATGTCCACGAAGAGGACGTCCACGCCCGCCTCGACCAGCGTGGTGGCCCGGTCCCAGGCTCCCCCGAAGATGCCGATCGCCGCGCCGACGCGCAGGCGGCCGCGCTCGTCCTTCGTGGCCAGGGGGTACTGCTCGGTCTTGTCGAAGTCCTTCACGGTGATGAGGCCGCCCAGGCGTCCCTCGAGGTCGACCAGGGGGAGCTTCTCGATCTTGTGCTGGGCCAGGAGCTTGATCGCCTCCTCCGGAGGCGTCCCGACGGGAGCGGTGACCAGCGGCATGGGCGTCATCACGTCGCCGGCCGCGCGGGACATGTCCGTCTCGAAGCGCAGGTCGCGGTTCGTGACGATGCCGATCAGGCGGCCGTCGCCGTCGATCACGGGAAGGCCGGAGATGCGGTACTGGGCGCACCGCTCGTCGACCTCGGCGAGGGTGTCCTGCGGGGAGCAGGTGACGGGGTGGCTGATCATGCCGGCCTCGGACCGCTTGACGAGGTCCACCTGGAGGGCCTGCTCCGGGGCGGAGAGGTTGCGGTGCAGCACGCCCAGCCCGCCGGCGCGCGCCATGGCGATGGCCAGGCGCGACTCGGTGACGGTGTCCATGGCGGCGCTGAGCAGCGGCACGGCCACCTCCACCCGCCGCGAGACGCGTGAGCGCGCGTCAGCGTCGGCGGGCACGACGTCGGACTCCCCGGGCAGCAGCAGCACGTCGTCGTAGGTCAGGCCCCAGGGGGCGAGCAGGTCGTCCACGGCCGTCAGGCTATCCGCGGTCGCGTCAAGCACCCACCGGCGCCCGGCAGGTCAGTGCACCACCCCGAGCCGGAAGCCCTTCGCCACCGCGTGGGCACGGTCGGAGGCGGCCAGCTTGCGGAAGAGCCGCCGCGCGTGGGTCTTCACGGTGTCCTCGGAGAGGAACAGCTCTCGGCCGATCTCCGCGTTGGAGCGCCCTCGGCCCATGCCGGTGAGCACCTGCAGCTCACGCTCGGTCAGGGCCGGTACCGCGTCCTCGGAGCGTGGCCGAGCCGGCCTGCGGCGGGTCGCCCCCGCGACGGCCCCGAGCACCGCTGCCGTGATCTCCGGGCGCGTGGCATCCTTGACGAGATAGCCCCGGGCGCCCGCCGCGATGGCGCGGGCGACGCCGTCGACGTCCTCCGCGACGGTCAGCATGAGGACCGCGGCGCTGGGGTGGCGGGAGAACAACCGGCGCGCGGCCTCCACACCTCCGAGGCCGGGCATCCGCACGTCCAGGAGCACGAGGTCGGGGCGCTCGGAGCCCCACCGCTCCAGGACCTCCTCCCCGGAGGACGCCGCGACGGCGCGGGTGACGCCGGGGATCCCGGCGACGGTGCGACGCATCGTCTCCCGCACCACGGGGGAGTCGTCACACACCATGATCGTGGACATCGGTGCCTCTTCGCTGCTGGGGTCGTGGCCTCCCCGGTCGGGGCGGCCACCGACCCATCGGCACGTCCTGGCGCCGACATGAGCCGGCGGCGCCGCTTCCCCGTGGGCGCCGTCAACCCTGGGCGGAGGAGGCGAGGTCGGCCACGAGGTCGACCGCGGAGGCCAGGGACGGCACGGTCTCGGCGCCCAGGGCGCCGGGGACCTCGACGCCGGCCCACCCCGGTCCGGCGAGCACCAGGGCGCACCCGGGGCTCCGCTGCGCCAGGACGTCGAGCTGCGCCACGTCGCGCACCGCCGCCGTGCCCAGGACGAGCACGACGGCCGGCTCCGTCACCACCAGCGCCTCCCCGAGGGCCTCTCGGGGGCGTCCGGGGGCGAGCACCTGGGTGCTCAGGCCCCGCTCGGCGAGCTCGGTCGCCAGGACGTGCAGGGCCAGGGTGTCGCGCTCGTCCTCCGCGGGGGCGAGCAGCACCGTCGCAGACGTCGGCGGCTCCGCGGGCCCGCGCTCGCGCAGCGCCGTGAGCACCGCGGAGGTGAGCATCAGCTCGGCGTCGTACCCCGGGCCGGTGGTGGCCCAGCGGCGCGAGAGCGCGTGGACCGTCGGCCCGACGAGCTGCTCCCACGCCCGGACGAGCCCGTGCTGCTCGAAGGCCCGGCTCACGGACGCCGTCGTCTGCTCCAGGTCGAGGCTCACCGCGTCGCGGTCGAACGTCTGGCCCCAGGGCGGCTGCGGGGCGTGGTGCTGGTCGCTGCTGCGCTCCGCCACCGCTGACGCGACGGAGCCGTCGACGCTGCCGCGGGGAGGTGCTGGGCGCGCCGCGGGGATGTCGTCCGCCCGGTCGGACCAGGAGGGGGTGACGTCGTCGGCGGCGGCCGCGGCGGTGCGTGCGGCGTCGGCCGGCGACACCCCCTCGAGCGTCAGCCGCCGCATCGCGACCAGGCGCTCGAGGTCCTCCCTGCTGTACCGGCGGTGGGAGCCGGCCCGGTGGGCGCTCGGCCCCAGGCCGTAGCGGCGGTCCCAGGTGCGCAGGGTGCCCGCGGCGATGCCGAGGCGGCGGGCCACCGCGGCGACCGGCAGGCCGACGTCCTCGGCGGCGGCGTAGTCCGCGTCGTGGTGGTCGGCGTCAGAGACCCCGCCGGGGGTCGGGGAGGCTGGCGCCCCCGTCCCGTGATCCGCCCCCATCACCCCAGTGTGGCGGGAACGACGACCTGCTGCCAGCGGAGCCACGACCATGGACGACCGGCGCTGGCACCCGGGTTCGTCGACGATGGTTGAACAACTCCTGAAACGGTTGTAGGGTCACGGAAGTTCGGCCGGCAGCCACCATCGGTGGCCGTCGACACCGTGGCCGTGATCTGTCGCGGGAGACCGAGCCGTTCATCGCTCGACCCCTGCCAGTAGATCATGGAGTACAACATGGCTGAGATCTCACGACTCCCCGGACCCATCGCCGACGTCTGGGAGTGGCAGCTCGACGGCGCCTGCCGCGAGTACGACACGACCCTGTTCTTCCACCCCGAGGGTGAGCGCGGTCCCGCCCGTCGCAAGCGGGACGCCGCGGCCATCGCGGTCTGCTCGTCCTGCCCCGTCATCGAGTCGTGCCGCAAGCACGCGCTCGCCGTCAAGGAGCCGTACGGCGTCTGGGGCGGTCTCACCGAGGACGATCGCGAGCGGGTGTACGCCGCCCGCCGCAGCAGCCGCGGTGTCGACGCCGCACCGGTGCCCCGCGCCGGCTGACGCGCCGCTGGGGGCTGCTGCGCCGCGCTGCAGCCCCCACGCACGACGAGGGCCCCGCACCGATCGGTGCGGGGCCCTCGTCGTGCGTCAGGAGGTCAGTGGCTGTGCCCGTGGCCGCCGGCCGCGGGCTCCTCCTCCTCGGGCTTCTCGACCACGAGCGTGTCGGTGGTCAGCACCATGGAACCGATGGACGCGGCGTTGACCAGCGCTGAGCGCGTGACCTTCACCGGGTCGAGCACGCCCTGGGCGACGAGGTCGCCGTACTCCCCGGTCGCGGCGTTCAGGCCCTGACCGGCGGCGAGGGAGCGCACGCGGTCGATGACCACGTAGCCCTCCATGCCGGCGTTCTCCGCGATCCAGCGCAGCGGCTGCACCACGGAGCGAGCCACGATCTGCGCGCCGGTGGCCTCGTCGCCGGACAGGTCGAGGGAGTCCACCGCGGAGGCGGCGTGCACCAGGGCCGAGCCGCCGCCGGCGACGATGCCCTCCTCGATCGCGGCGCGCGTCGCGGAGACGGCGTCCTCGATCCGGTGCTTCTTCTCCTTGAGCTCGGTCTCGGTGGCCGCGCCGACCTTGATCACCGCGACGCCGCCGGCCATCTTCGCGAGACGCTCCTGGAGCTTCTCGCGGTCCCAGTCGGAGTCGCTCCGCTCGATGTCGCCCCGGATCTGGGCGACGCGGGCGTCGATGTCGTCGGCCGAGCCGGCGCCCTCGATGATCGTCGTGTCGTCCTTGGTGACCACCACGCGTCGGGCGGTGCCGAGCACCTCGAGGCCCACCTGGTCGAGCTTGAGCCCGACCTCGGCGGAGACCACCTGGGCGCCGGTGAGCACCGCGACGTCCTGGAGGATCGCCTTGCGGCGGTCCCCGAAGCCCGGGGCCTTGACGGCGGCCGCGGTGAAGGTGCCGCGGATCTTGTTGACGACGAGCGTGGACAGGGCCTCGCCCTCGACGTCCTCGGCGATGACGAACAGCGGCTTGGAGGTCTGGAGGACCTTCTCGAGCAGCGGCAGCAGGTCCGTGACCGCCGAGATCTTGCCCTGGTGGATGAGGATGTGGGCGTCCTCGAGGACGGCCTCCATGCGCTCGTTGTCGGTGACGAAGTACGGCGAGATGTAGCCCTTGTCGAACTGCAGACCCTCCGTGAAGTCCAGCTCCATCGCCAGGGTCGAGGACTCCTCGACGGTGATGACGCCGTCCTTGCCGGCCTTGTCGAACGCCTCGGCGATGAGGTCGCCGACCGTGGCGTCCTGCGCGGAGATGGTGGCGACCTGGGCGATGTCGCTCTTGCCGTCGACGTCGCGGGCGGCCTCGCCGAGCGCGCTGCCGATGGCCTCGACGGCCTGGTCGATACCGCGCTTCAGGGCTGCGGGCGACGCGCCGGCAGCCACGTTGCGCAGGCCCTCGTGGACGATCGCCTGGGCCAGGACGGTCGCGGTGGTGGTGCCGTCACCGGCGACGTCGTTGGTCTTGGTGGCGACCTCCTTGCACAGCTGCGCGCCGAGGTTCTCGTACGGGTCGTCGAGCTCGACCTCGCGGGCGAT
>JARICT010000066.1 GCA_029257185.1 Quadrisphaera sp. | reverse complement strand
GTGACGATGCCCTTGAGGAAGAGCAGGTACTGGACGATGAAGGGCTTGTCGAGGTTGAACTGGGCCCGGATCTGGTCCGCCACCGCGGGGTTCACGGCGCGGTCGCCGAACAGGGCCTGCACCGGGTCTCCCGGGAGCAGGAACACGAGCGCGTAGACGAGCAGCGTGGCGCCGAAGAACACCGGGATGATCTGCAGCAGGCGGCGGCCGACGTACCAGGCCATGGCGTCCTCTCTCAGGCCTCGCCCCGGGGGGCTCCGGCATCAACGACGGAAGTGGCGCAGAACGCGCGAGACCGCTGACGGCCCCGCGGCGGACCGCTGACGCGCACCCTACGCGCCAGCGGTCCGAGGGCATCGACCCAGGTCAGGCGGCGACGATGTTCTCGTAGATCGGCACGCTGTTCCAGGCGAACTCGACGTCGGTGACCGTCTCGGTCGAGTACCCGCCGGTGGCGTTGGAGTACCACAGCGGGATCACCGGGAGGTCGGTGAAGAGGATCGTCTGCGCGTCCATGAGGACCTCGTTGCCCTCCTCGATGCTCTTCGACTCCTGCGCCTGCTGCAGCAGCGCGTCGAACTCCGGGTTGGAGTAGTCGCCGTCGTTGCTGCCGGCCCCCGTCGCGTACAGCGGCGCCAGGAAGTTGTACAGACCCGGGTAGTCCGCCTGCCAGCCCGAGCGGAACGCGCCCTTGATGGTGCGGTTGGTGACGTCGGTGCGCAGCTCGGCGAAGGTCGGGTACGGCTGCCCCTGCGCCTGGATGCCGAGGACGTTGGCGATCTGGTTGCAGGTGGCGTCCACCCAGCCCTGGTGCCCGCCGTCGGCGTTGTAGCCGATGGTGAACGTGCCCTCGTAGGGCGACATGGCCTCGGCGTCGGCCCACATCTTCTGGGCCTTGGCCTCGTCGAAGGTGAGGACCTCGTTGCCCTCGACGTCGGCCTTCCACCCGGCGATGACCGGGGAGGTGAAGTCCTTGGCCGGCGTGCGGGTGTCCTGGAAGATCGCCTTGGTGATCTCCGGGCGGTTGATGGCGTAGGAGATCGCGGCGCGGCGCAGCTTGCCCTCGTCACCGCCGAAGTGCTCGAGGCCCTCGGGGATGACGAAGGACTGGAAGATCGCCGCCGGCTGGTTGATCGCGCCCTTGCCGAGGTCGGACTCGAAGGTGCCGAAGGCCGAGTCGGGGACGGCGTCGAGCACGTCGAGGCTGCCGGTGACCAGGTCGTTGTAGGCGGTCTCCTGCGACTGGTAGAAGACCAGGCTGAGGCCGCCGTTCTTCGCCTGGCGCCCGCCCTTGTACTCCTCGTTGGGGACCAGGTCGATCTGGACGTTGTGCTGCCAGGCCCCCTCCTGCGCCAGCTTGTAGGGGCCGTTGCCGATGGGGTTCTCACCGAAGGCCGCGGCGGTGTCAGCGTCGGCCAGCGAGCCCTCCGGCACCGGGAAGTACGCCGAGTAGCCCAGTCGCAGCGGGAAGTCCGCGGTCGGCCCGACGAGCCTGACGGTGAAGGTCTTCTCGTCGACCACCTCGAGACCGGAGAGGGTCTCCGCGGTCGGCGGGTCGGCCTGCACCGCGTCGTACCCCTCGATCGGCTCGAAGAAGTAGCTGGAGAGCTGGGCGTTGGTGATCAGGGCGCCGTAGTTCCACGCGTCGACGAAGCTCTGGGCGGTGACCGGTGAGCCGTCGGAGAAGACCTGGTCGTCCTTGATGGTGATCGTGTAGTTCTGCTCGTCCTCGGTCTCGATGGACTCCGCGACGTCGTTCTGGGGCTCGCCCTCGGCGTCGTAGTACACGAGGCCTGCGAAGATGGCGTCGAGGATCTTTCCGCCGCCGGTCTCGTTGGTCGAGGTGGGGATCAGCGGGTTCTGCGGCTCGGAGCCGTTCGCGGTGATGACCTTCTGGTCCGAGCCGCCACCACCGCCACCTCCGCCGCCGCCGCTCCCGCCGTCGTCGCTCGAGCAGCCGGTGGCGACGAGCATGCCGCTCAGGGCCGCGCCGAACAGCACGTTGCGCCTCGTGGGCTTGAATCCGCGGGTGGGGTCTGCGCTCATGGCGCCTCCTGGTGTCTCAGGGGGCGCAGGGCGCCCCGTCGTCGTGGAACTGCACGCGCCCGAAGGCCGTGGGCGCGCTGAGGGAGCCATCGATGGCCCCCGTGGGCGCGTGTTGCTGATGGTAGCCACGCCCCTCCCCCGATGGTGGCCCCGGCGCTCCCGCCGTGCAGCGAAACAGCGGGTCAGCGGCCACACCGTTCTCGGATCGTTAGCCGCGCACCGCGTCGGTGCCGGAGCCGGCGGCGACCGGACGCACCTCGGCGAAGTGGCAGGCGACCAGCTGTCCCGGCGCTCCGCCCCGGTGCACCAGCCCCGGCTGCTCCTCGGCGCAGACGTCCTCCGCCTTCCAGCACCGCGTGCGGAACCGGCAGCCCGACGGCGGGTCCATGGGCGAGGGCACGTCGCCGTCGAGCATGATCCGCTCGGTCTTGTCGCTCGGGCCGGCCGTGAGGTCCCCGCTCGGCGCCGCGGAGAGCAGCGCCTGCGTGTACGGGTGCATCGCGCCGTCGTAGATGGTGTCGCGGTCGCCGATCTCGACGATGCGCCCCAGGTACATCACGGCGACCCGGTCGGAGATGTGGCGCACGATCGACAGGTCGTGGGCGATGAACACGTACGCCAGGTCGAGACGCTCCTGCAGCTCCTCCAGCAGGTTGACCACCGACGCCTGGACGGAGACGTCCAGCGCGGAGACCGGCTCGTCGAGGATGAGCAGGCGCGGCTCCAGCGCCAGGGCGCGGGCGATCCCCACGCGCTGGCGCTGCCCGCCGGAGAACTCGTGGGGGTACCGGTTCCCGTGCTCGGGGGAGAGCCCGACGAGCGTGAGGAGCTCCGCGACCTTGGCCCTGCGCCCCGCGGCGTCACCGTGCAGCCCGTGGATCACCATGGGCTCGCCGATGATGTCGTTGATGGGCATGCGCGGGTTCAGCGACGCGTAGGGGTCCTGGAAGACGATCTGCACGTCGCGGCGGGCCGCCCGCAGGTCGTCCTTCGACATCGTCGTCAGGTCGCGCCCGTCGAAGACGACCTCGCCCGACGTGGGGGTGTGGAGCTGGAGGATCGCCCGCCCGGTGGTGGACTTCCCGCACCCCGACTCCCCGACCACCCCGAGGGTCTCGCCCGCGTCGAGGGTGAAGGACACCCCGGACACCGCCTCGACCGTGCCGACCACCCGCCGCAGCACCCCGCCCCCGCGGACCGGGAACTCCATGACGAGGTCGCGCACCTCGAGGAGGTGGCGGCCCTGGTCGCCGGGTGCGCTCAGCTCTGCGGTGCTCTGCACGCTCATCGCTGGGCTCCCCTGGCGGTGGTGGTCTCCGGACGGAAGAAGTCGATCGGGTCGCTGGCCTCCGCCAGCCGGTCGCTGTGGTGGCACGCCGCGAGGTGCAGCTGCCCCGGGGCACCGTGCGCGCGCTCCTGCCGGAGCAGCGCCGGCACCTCGCTGCAGCACACGTCGTCGGCCAGCGGGCAGCGCGGGTGGAAGGAGCAGCCCGACGGCAGGTCGATCAGCGACGGGGGGTTGCCGCTGATGGGACGCAGCCTCTCGCCCGCCGCCGTCCCGCTGCCCGAGGGGGTCGAGCCCAGCAGCCCGGCGGTGTACGGCATGCGGGGGTCGCGGAAGACGCCCCGGGACTCCCCCAGCTCCACCGGGCGCCCTGCGTACATGACCAGCACCCGGTCCGCGACGTCGGCGACCACGCCGAGGTCGTGGGTGATGAGCACGATGGCCGCCCCCACCGCGTCCTTCATCTCCAGGAGCGTGTCGAGCACCTGCGCCTGGACGGTGACGTCGAGGGCGGTCGTGGGCTCGTCGGCCAGGATGACGTCCGGGCGGTTGACGATGGCCATGGCGATCATCGCGCGCTGGCGCATGCCGCCCGAGAACTCGTGCGGATACGCGCGCAGGCGCGTCTCCGCCTGCGGGATGCCCACCAGGTCCAGCGCGTCCTTGGCCCGGGCCAGGGCGACCTTGCGGGGCAGCGGCTCGTGGCTGCGGACCATCTCCGCGATCTGGTCGCCCACGGTGTGGACCGGGTTCATCGCCGTCATCGGGTCCTGGAAGACCATGGCGATGCGGTTGCCCCGCAGCTGCCGCTGGGCCTTCGCGCTCATGGCCAGCACGTCGTCGCCCCGGTAGACGATGCGCCCGGTGACCTGCGCCGACCTGGGGATCAACCCCAGCACCGCGAGCGAGGAGACGGACTTGCCGGAGCCGGACTCCCCCACGATGCCGAGCACCTCGCGCTCGCGCACCGTGTAGGAGACCCCGCGCACCGCCTGGACGAGCCCGTCGTCGGTGGGGAAGGAGACGGTGAGGTCCTCGACGCGCAGGACCTCCGCGGCCTCGCCGGCGCCCGGCGGGAGTCGGGTGGCAGCGTCCGGGTCGTGAGCGGTGCGGGAGCTCTCTCGCATGGACATCAGTTGCGCACCCGGTTCTGCTTGGGGTCGTAGGCGTCGCGCAGGCCGTCCCCGATGAAGGAGACGGACAGCGCGATGAGGACGATGAAGATGCCCTGCAACCTGAACAGCCACGGCCGCGTGCTGAAGGAGCTCTGGTTGTCGATGATGAGCCGGCCCAGCGAGGTGTCCGGGGGCCGCACCCCGAACCCGAGAAAGCTGATCGCCGCCTCGAGGAGGATCGCGACGGCGATGGTCAGCGTGGCCGAGACGATGATGACGCCGAGCGTGTTCGGGAGGATGTGCTTGGTGATGATCCGCAGGTCCGAGGCGCCGCTGGCCTTGGCCGACTCCACGAACTCCTTCTCGCGCAGCCCGAGGAACTCCCCGCGCAGCAGGCGCGCCAGCTGGGTCCACACCAGCAGGCCCAGCGCCAGCGCCAGCACCCAGATGCCGAGCCCCCCGAACCGGCGGCCCAGCACGGCGGCCACGAGCAGCACCGGCATGATGATCGCGACGTCGGTCACGCGCATGAGGACCGCGTCCAGCCACCCGCGGTAGTAGCCGGCCACCGCGCCGATCGCGGTGCCGACGATCGTGGAGACGATGCCGACGACGAACGCGATGATGAGCGAGATCTGCGTCCCGCGCATCGTGAGGGCGAAGTAGTCGATGCCGATGTTGTCCTGCCCGAACGGGTGGGCGCCCCACGCGAGCCCGTCCCCGTCGAGCCACGGGATCAGGTCCAGGGTCGGTGCGCCCCCGTCGACGACGCCCCCGGGGCTCGGCGAGCGGGCCGAGAGCGACCACCAGCCGGGGACCGGGCCGTACCCGATCGACGTGAAGGCGAGGAGCACGACGCCGACGAGCAGGACCGTCCCGGCCAGCGCCCCCCGGTGCCGGACGAAGCGGCGCCGGACCAGCTGGCCGGAGGTGCGGGCGACGATGTCGAGGCCCTGGTCGTCGGCCTTCGCCGTGGTCTGGGCGTCGGGCTGCGGGGCGGGCTGCTGGCTCATGACACCGTGATCCTCGGGTCGAGGTAGGAGTACAGGACGTCCGCGATGATGTTGCCCACGAGGATGGCGATGCCGGAGACCACGAAGAACGCCATGACCGGGTTCGGGTCGACCGCCGCGAGCCCGTCGACGAAGAGCTTGCCCAGGCCCACCCATCCGAAGACCGTCTCGGTGAGCACGGCGCCGCCGAGGATCGAGGCGATGTCCAGCGTCACCAGCGTGGTCACCGGCACGAGAGCGTTGCGCAGCGCGTGCCGGACGATCACCGAGCGCTCCGTGAGGCCCTTGGAGCGCGCCGTCCGCACGTAGTCGGCGTTCATCGTCTCGAGCATCGAGCCGCGCTGGAAGCGGGTGTAGAGGGCGAACGAGATGAGGATCAGGGTGATCGACGGCAGGACCAGGTGGGTGGTGGTGTCGAGGAACGTCACCCAGAGGTTCCCGGAGAAGTTCGGCGTGTTCGAGCCGATGGTGGCGATGGGCCGGCCGCCGACCGATCGGCTGTAGGCGCTGAAGTAGACCAGCGCCCAGTCGACGAAGCCGAGCGCCGCGACGGCCGCACCGGAGCCGACCGCGACGCGCGCCGCCTGGGAGCGGTCGATCCCGCCGATGAGGAACCCCACCACGCCGCTCACCACCAGCGTGCCCGCCGCCACCCCGAGCAGCAGCAGCCACGTCGGGTCGAGGAAGATCCCCGTCGCCAGGGTCACGAGGTACACGACGATGCCGACGCCGGCGCCCGCGAGGCCGGCGTACAGCACCCGGCGCCGGGCGAACCCGGAGATTAGCGCCGTCAGCCCGACGGCCGCTCCCAGACCGAGCACGATGACGGTGACCGGGCCCAGCGACGGGTCCTCGAACCACCGCGCCTGCGAGAGGAAGAGCAGCAGGGCGGCGGTGGCTGCCCCGGCGACGGCCAGCACCACGAGCTTGCGCCGCGTCGTGCCGCCGATGACGCCGGACCAGAGCAGCCCCGAGAGCAACGACAGGCCGATCAGCCACGGCCACGTGATGACCGGGTCCGCCAGCCAGGTGTTGAACCCGATGGCGCCGTACTGCTTGAGCAGGATCGCCGCCCAGAAGATCGGGAGGGCGTAGAAGACGAACGAGGCGAAGGTGATGGTGTAGTCGAAGCCGGTGTACTGCCGCAGCGCCGACAGCGTCCCGACCAGGACCCCGGTGACGACGGCGACGAGCGTCGCCACGACCACGAGCCGCATCGTGGCCCCGACGGCCAGGGCCAGGAGCGGTCCGACGTCCTGGCCGAGGACGTTCGGCCCGAAGGTGCCATCGACCCCGGGGACCAGGAAGCCGGCCACGCCGGCCAGCCACTTCGCCCAGCGGACCGGGATGGGGTCGTCGAGGTTGAGCAGCTCGGTGCGGGCGGCGATCCGGAGCTCGCGGTCCGCGGCGTTGGGCAGGTTCGCGAGGTCCGCCAGCGGGTTGCCGGAGGAGGCGGTGAGCGCGTAGAGGACGAACGTGGCGGCGAGGAACACGCCGAGCGAGATGATCAGTCGCCGGACGACGAAGGCGATCATGCGGGCTCCCGGGGGTGGTGGCTCAGCGTCCGCCCTCGGGGGCGTGCGCGGGACCGAGCGGGCTGGTCCGGTGCGTCCCGCCCGGCCCCGCGGGTGTCGCGGGTCCGGGCGGGACGGGAGGGCGCTGCGTCAGGAGCTCTTCGGCACCCACTCCTGCATGTTCCACGTCTGCTGGCTCTGCGCCGGCTGGAACGCCGGTCCCTCGATGTCCGCCGAGTTGGCGTGGAGGCCCGGGAACGTGAACAGCGGGATGGTCGCGACGTCGTCCCAGAGCCGCTTCTGGATCTGCGTGATGAGCTGCGTCTGCTGGTCGAGGTCGGTGGTCTGGTCGAGGGTCTCCGTCAGCTCGTCGACCTCCGGGTTGGAGTAGTTGCCGTTGTTGTTGCCGCCGCCGGTGACGTAGTTGGTGGAGCTGCCCGAGACCAGCGGTGAGCCGGCCCACGCGAAGAGGGCGACGTCGAAGTCCCCGGAGTCGAGACCACCGCCGAAGAACTCGGCCTGGCCGGCGTCCTGGACGTCGAACCCGGCCTGGTTGCAGGAGTCGGCGATGAGCTTCACCGCGTCGCTGCGCCGCTGCTGGGGGGTCTGGTACCCGATACGGATCGGGGTGCCGGCCGCGCCCTTGGAGTCCAGGATCTGCTTCGCCCCGGCGATGTCGACCTCGTCGTACCGGCCCTCGTAGGACCCCTCGACGATCTCGTCGTAGCCGTCCTGGAACTGGAGCTTGTAGACGCTGTCCAGGAGGGTCGCCTCCTCGTTGACCGGCTTGATGAGGGTGTCGAGGATCTGCTGGCGCGGCACGCACAGCGCGAACGCCTCACGGATGTCCGCGTCGCCCATGACGCCCGCGAAGTTGGGGTCGAGGTGCTCGTAGCTGTACTCGTCGCCCTGGTTGATGACGACGCTGTCGCCCACGGCCTCCAGCTGGTTGAGGATGTCCTGCGCCGGCTGCGGGGCCGCCACCTGGATCTCGCCGTTGGCGAGCGCCTGGGCCTGCTGCACCGCGTCGATGAAGCGGATGACGACGGTCTTGACGCCGGGCGCCTCGCCCCACCACTCGGTGTTGTGCTCCTCGGTGATCGACTGGCCGGCCTGCCACGACGTCAGGGCGTACGGCCCCGCCGAGGGCATCAGCTCCGGCTCGATGGTGCCGGGGTCGCCCACCCAGCCGGTGTTCCAGAACTCCGCGGCCTTGGTGATCGCTGCCTGGTCCTCGTCGGTGATGGCGGCGACGAGGTCGTCGACGCCCGCCTCCCGCTCGACCACGTGCGCCGGGAGGATCTCGGTCGCGCCGAACATCGCCCGCCAGTCGGCGAACGGCGTGTCGTAGGTGATGGTGAACTCCTTGTCGCCGGCCTGGCAGTCGGGCTGCTGCATCTGCTCGTAGCCGGTGGTGGACACGGGCGAGAACCCGGAGGCCGCGTTGCCGTCCTCGTCCGTCTCGTCGGAGGTGAAGGTCCCGGACTGCGCCGCCCAGGTGAGCTGTGCGTCCACGCAGTCGACCGGGGTGCCGTCGGACCACACCGCGTCCTCCGCGAAGGTGTACTCGACCGTCAGCGGGTCGTCGCTGACCTGCTCGTACGAGCCGAACTCGGTGTCGGGCACCACCTCGCCCTTGCCACCGAAGTACCAGAACCCGCGCTGCACCTGGTTGAGCACCACGGTGTTCTGCACCGCGTTCTGCGCCGCGGTGTTGTTGTTGTAGGCGTTGAACTCCGCCTCGTGCGCCACGGTGATCGTCTGGTCCAGCGGGCCGTCACCGGAGCCGCCGCCTCCGTCGGCGCTGCCGCCACGCTCACCGCCGCCGCTGCACCCCGCGAGCACCAGGGCTCCGGCCAGGATGGCGCCGCCGAGGGCGCCGGTCCTTCTCGAGATCACGATGGTCCTCCACAGGGGGGTCGTCCAGCTCGTCGGTGAGGCGCGGCGCCGCGTCGGTGCGGCACGTCCCGGAACCGTAGGGGGTGGGCACTGCGATCACCACCACCAGGGTGCTTCGTGACCCAGTCGTGATCGTCAGGACCGACCGGCGAGGCCCGAGGGCTGGCGCTGAGGCGGCCGGCGAGCGGACACTGCCGCGATGACCCCCGCCGCTGCCGCCACGCCGCGCGACGTCGCCGACGCCTACGTCCGAGGGCTGGTCGCGCTCGACCCGCTCACCTCCACGGCGCTGGGCTCCGCGGAGCCCGAGGACCGGCTGCCGGACCTCTCCCCGAGCGGCCAGCAGCAGCTGGACGACCTCGCCCGCACCGCGCTGGCCGACCTGGGTGCGGTCGAGGACGCGGGCTCGACCGCCCCCGCCCTGGACGGCGAGGCCCGCCGCTGCGCGCGGCTGCTGCGCGAGCGGCTCGAGGCGGAGCTGGCCTGCTCACGCGACGGCGAGCACCTGCGCGCGGTGCGCACCATCGGCTCGCCCGTCCACCAGGTCCGCGCCGCGTTCACGATGATGCCGACGGACACCGAGGAGGACTGGGCGGCGCTGGCCCGGCGGATGGGCGCGGTGCCCGACGCGCTGGCGGGCTGGCAGGCGTCGCTGGAGGAGGGCGCGGCCCGAGGGCTGCTGAGCGCGCCGCGCCAGGTGGCCACCCTCGCCGACCAGCTGGCCTCGTGGACCGGCGACGGGTCGCGGGGCTCGAGCTGGTTCGCCGCGCTGGCTGCTCCGGGGCCCGAGCGCCTGCGCGCCGGGCTGGACGCCGGCGCCGCCGCGGCCACCGCGGCCGTCGACGCGCTGCGCACCTATCTCCTGGAGGGCTACGGCCCTCGCGCCGTGGGCGCTCCCGACGCGGCGGGGCCCGAGCGCTACGCGGTGGCGGCCCGGGTCCAGACCGGCGCGGACCTGGACCTCGACGACGCCTACGCCTACGGCCTCGCGGAGGTGGAGCGCCTCGAGGGGGAGATGGCGCGTGAGGCCGAGCGGGTGCTCCCGGGGGCCACCGCCCTGCAGGCCATGGCGCACCTGTCCGAGAGCGGGCCGGCCGTCGAGGGCGAGGAGGAGGTGCGGCGCTGGCTCCAGGAGCTCATGGACACCGCCATCGCCGACCTGGACGGGACCCACGTCGACCTCTCCGAGCCGCTGCGCACCGTCGAGGCGCGCCTGGCCCCTCCGGGCAGCGCCGCGGCGCCCTACTACACGCGCCCGTCGCTGGACTTCTCCCGGCCGGGCCGCACCTGGCTCCCCACCCTGGGCCGCACCCGCTTCCCGCTCTGGAACCTCGTCTCCACCTGGTACCACGAGGGCGTCCCGGGCCACCACCTGCAGCTGGCCCAGTGGGTGGCGACGCCGGGGCTGTCGACCTACCAGCGCACCGTCGGCTCGGTCAGCGCCAACCTCGAGGGCTGGGCGCTGTACGCCGAGGGGCTCATGGACGAGCTGGGCTACCTCGGCGACCCCGGGCACCGCCTCGGGTACCTGGACGCGCAGATGATGCGGGCGCTGCGCGTGGTCGTCGACATCGGGATGCACACCGGCCGGCCGGTGCCGGCTGCGACCGGTCGGCTCGACGACGGGCTGGAGGGCGCCGCGGGGCAACCGTGGACGCCCGGGCTGGCGCGCCAGTACTTCGGCGCCCGCTCGGGGCGCCCGGCGGAGTTCCTCGACTCCGAGGTCGTCCGCTACCTCGGGTGGCCCGGGCAGGCCGTCGGGTACAAGCTCGGCGAGCGCGCCTGGCGGGCCGGGCGGGCCGCGGCGCAGGAGGCGGCGGCCGCCCGCGGACAGCGGTTCGACCTCAAGGCCTGGCACGCCGCCGCGCTGGCGCAGGGCTCCCTGGGCCTCGACGACCTCGTCGGCGAGCTGGCGGCGCTCTGAGCCGGTCACCGGGCGCGCGACCTCCCGGTAGGGCGGCGGCGAGAGGAATACCTGCCTCCGTCCGCGCGGCTACAGTGAACGGACCCCACGGTCCACCGACGTCGCCCTCCCGGCGACACCACGGGCCCGCCGCCGCGCGGGCCACCCCAGGCGCAGCGCCGCGTCGCCGCCCGAACGCCGCACCCGACGCCTGGAGCCCCGCCTGTCCTCCGCCGCAGCACCGCCACCCGCCTCGTCGCCGCCGGTCCCGCCTGCCGGCTCCGCCCTGCCCGACACCGTCAGCGGCCCGCCGCACGAGCCGATCACGGTGCGCTCGGCCCTGCGCAGCCCGCGCCGCCTGCGCATCGAGGTGCTCGCCGGGCTGGTCGTCGCCCTCGCGCTGATCCCCGAGGCCATCGCCTTCTCGGTCATCGCCGGCGTCGACCCGCGCGTCGGTCTGTTCGCGGCCTTCACGATGGCCGTCTCCATCAGCTTCCTGGGCGGCCGCCCGGCCATGATCTCCGCGGCGACCGGCGCGGTCGCCCTGGTCATCGCACCGCTGGTGGCCAGCCACGGTCTCGACCACCTCATCGCCGCGATCATCCTGGCCGGCATCATCCAGGTGGTGCTCGGCCTGCTCGGCGTCGCGCGGATGATGCGGTTCATCCCCCGCTCGGTGATGGTCGGCTTCGTCAACGCGCTCGCCATCCTCATCGCCGTCTCGCAGGTGCCGTACCTGCTGGGCGTGCCGTGGCTGGTGTACCCCCTGGTCGCGGCGGCGCTCGTCCTCATCATCTTCTTCCCGCGCCTGACCACCACGGTGCCCGCGCCGCTGGTCGCGATCGTCGTGGTCACCGCCGTCACGATGGTCTTCGCGCTCGGGGTGCCGACCGTGGGCGACGAGGGAGAGCTGCCGCGCAGCCTGCCGACGCTGTTCGTCCCGGACGTGCCCCTCACCGTCGAGACGCTGCGGATCATCGCGCCCTACGCGTTCGCCGTCGCGCTCGTCGGGCTGCTGGAGTCGCTGCTGACCGCGCGCCTGGTCGACGACATCACCGACACCCGCTCGGACAAGACCCGGGAGTCGTGGGGTCAGGGCGCCTCCAACATCATCACCGGCTTCTTCGGAGGCATGGGCGGCTGCGCCATGATCGGCCAGACGATGATCAACGTCCGCGCCTCACAGGCCCGCACCCGCATCTCGACGTTCCTCGCGGGGGTCTTCCTCATCGTGCTCGTCGTGGGCCTCGGCGACATCGTGGCCGACATCCCCATGGCCGCGCTGGTCGCGGTGATGCTCATGGTCGCCGTCGGCACCTTCGACTGGCACTCCGTCGCGCCGTCGACGCTGCGCCGGATGCCGCGCAGCGAGACGATCGTGATGCTCTCCACCGTGGTGGTCACCGTGGTCACCAGCAACCTGGCCATCGGCGTGGTGACCGGCGTGGTCGTCGCGGCGCTGCTGTTCACGCGCCGGATCGCGCACCTCGTGGACGTGACGTCGGTGATGGACGAGGACGGCACCAAGCGCTACGTCGTGGACGGGCCGCTGTTCTTCGCCTCCTCCAACGACCTGGAGCACCGGTTCAGCTACGTGGACGACCCGGAGCGCGTGGTCGTGGACCTGTCGCGGAGCAACGTGTGGGACGCGTCCTCCGTCGCGGTGCTCGACGCGGTGCAGGCCAAGTACCGGGCGCGCGGCAAGACGCTCGAGATCGAGGGTCTGACCGGGAACTCGGCAGCGCGGCACGACCGGCTCGCCGGTCACCTCGGCGTCGGCCTCTGAGGCGGCGTCGGCGGCGATGATGGGTCGATGGTCCTGCGCCGCCGTGCCCTCCTCGCCGCCGCCCTCGTGGTGGGGACCGCGCTGACCGGTTGCGGCGGTGCGGGGGCCGGCAGCGGCGCCGGACCAGCACCGGGGACGACGACGCCCGGCGGCACCGCGACCGGGGGCCCTACCGTCGACAGCCCTGCCGCCGACGACGTCGTGGTCCGGGTCGAGCGCACCGGCGGCTTCACCACCCCCGTCGAGCTCGCCACCCGCCTGCCGCTGGTCTCGGTCCACGCCGACGGGAGGGCCATCGAGCCCGGCCCCCAGGTGACGATCTACCCGGCGCCCGCGCTGCCGAGCCTGCTGGTGCGCGCGGTGGACCCGTCACGGCTGCCGGAGCTGGTGCGCCTGGCCGCCGACGCCGGCGTGGACGGCGGGCCCGCGCCGGACCTCGGGCAGCCGCTGATCGCCGACGCCACCACCACGTCGTTCACCGTCGTCAGCGAGGCGGGGCGCCACCGGCTCGACGCGTACGCGCTCGTCGAGGCGTCCTCCGGACCGGGGCAGCCGGACGGCCTGCCGGGGGCGTCGCCGGACCCGAGCCTCAGCGCGGATCAGCGGGCGGCGCGGCAGAGGCTCCTGGACCTGCTCGCCGCCCTGCAGGACCTGCCCGCCACCCTCGGGGCCGACGCGGTCAGCGCTGCCGCCCCCTACGAGCCCCACCGCGTCGCCGCCTTTGCCTCCCCCCACGACCCGGCGGAGGGCCCTGACGCGGCACGCGCTGCCGTGCGCTGGCCGGGACCGTCCCTGCCGGGCGAGCCGCTCGGCGGGGTCCGCGACACCGGGTGCGTGACCGCGACCGGCGAGCAGGCGCGGGCCGTGCTGGACGCGGCAGCATCGGCGACGACCATCACGCGGTGGGTCTCCGACGACCGCGAGTGGTCCGTGGCCCTGCGGCCCCTGACGCCCGACGAGCGCGGCTGCGCGGACCTGACCGGCTGAGCGGCGCACCGTTGCCGTCCCGCGACCGCGCGTGGCCGGCGCCCCCGGCTCAGGTGTTCTTCGCGGTCCAGCGGCGGAACGGCTCGGTGGCGTCGTCCGCCTCGCCCTGCACGTGCGGCAGGTTGCGCTCGCCGGTGGGCTTGGAGAGCTCGTCGTAGAAGGTGGCGAGGGTCATGTACCTGCCCCCGTCCTCGTACTCCTCGCCCTCCTCCTCGCGCGTGACGGCGAAGACGACCCGGTCCGGCGCGGCGTAGTACAGCGCGCCGAGGCACATCGGGCACGGCGACGCGGTGACGTAGACCTCGTACCCCTCGAGGCTCGTGATGCCCTGCTCGGCAGCCCGGCGGATCGCGGTGATCTCGGCGTGGGCCGTCATGTCGCCGGTCTGGGAGACCTGGTTGGTGGCCTCGAGCACCACCTCGCCGTCCTTGACGAGCAGCGTCGCGAACGGCTTGCCCCCCTCGTCGACGTTGCGGGCGGCGAGGTCGACGGTGCGCGCGACGAGCGCGTCGTCGACGGGGCGGTCCTGCGCGTCCTGGACGGTCATGGGGTGGGTCCTCTCTCGGTGGTGCGTCGGCCGGCCGACCATCGTCAGCGGAACGGGCCGCCCCCGCCAGCCGGGTCCCGGCTCCACGCCGTGCCGGCAGCCGTCACCCAGCGCGCTCGTCGGGACGTGGCGGCGGCCCCGCCACCCCGGCGCTGCTGGGAGGACCCCACCGCACCGACCCGCGGGACTCGTGGCCGTGCCGGTCGTCGTCGTCGCCGTCGATGGCCAGGTCCGCCAGCGCGGCGCCGGCCCCGTCGTAGAGCTGGAGGGCCGACCCGCCCCCCAGCTCCCGCAGCTCCCGGGCCTCGTCGTCGAACTGCGCGACCGCGGTGACCTCGCCGGAGAAGCCGCCGGCCCGCAGCTGGTCGAGCGCCAGGCGGTTCGCGTTCTGGTCGGGCATGGCGAGCAGGACCGTGCTCACGCTGCCGGCGAGGACGACCCGGTCCCAGAAGTCGGCGTCGGTGGCGTCGGCCTCGACGACCGCCACGCCGACGGCCCGCAGCTGCTCGACGCGGACCGCGTCGTGCTCGATGCCCAGGGCGTCGAGACGGTGGTGGTCGACGAGGCGCTGGTAGGCCGCCAGCCCGACCCGGCCCATGCCGAGGACGACGACGTGCGCCTGGCCCACCTCGATGGGCCGGTCCTGGGGGTGGACGCGCTCCGGCCGGTGGGTGGGCAGCCAGAGCCAGAGCCGGGTCGACGTCGTGCTGCTGCGGCCGGTGAGCAGCGCCGAGGCGACGAAGCTGAACGCCACCGTCAACGAGAGCGTGACCAGCCACTCCTCGGCGAGGAGCCCGCTGGAGACCCCCACGGCGCCGACGATGAGGCCGAACTCCGAGAACTGTCCCAGGGTGGTCCCTCCGAGGACCGCGCTGCGCTCGCGGAACCCGCTGAGCCAGAGCAGGGCGGTGAACCCGAACACCTTGACCGGGACGAGCAGCAGCAGCGCCGCGGCGATCACGAAGGTCTGGGCGGTGGGCAGCCCGGCGAACCCGATGCCGACGAAGAACGCCACGAGGAGCAGGTCCTTGAGCGAGAAGATCGCGGCGGCCAGCTCCTCGGCCCGAGCGTCGGAGGCCAGCAGGAGACCGATGATCAGGGCTCCCAGCTCTCCCTTCAGCCCCACCGCCTCGAACAGCGCGTAGCCGGGGACCAGCGCCATGACGATGGCGAACAGCACCTGCATGACGCCGTGGTCGAGCCGCGCCCAGACCCGGCGCAGCAGCGGCACCGCGGGCACGAGCAGGATGACGGTGAAGGCCCACGGGCTCGGCGCGCCCCCGCCGGAGGCGGCGAGGAAGACCACCGCGACCACGTCCTGCAGGACCAGCACACCGATGGCGGTCCGCCCGTAGAGCGAGCCGGTGTCGTTGCGGTCCTCGAGGATCTTGACGACCACGACGGTGCTGGAGAAGGAGAGGGCGAACCCGAGCAGGGCGAGGGTGCCCAGGCTGCTCCCGGCGACGAGCGACAGGCCGACGGCCGCGAGCACCGCGAGCAGCCCGACGGCCACCACCACGGTGAGCAGCAGGTGCGCGACCGTGGTGAGCCAGACCTCACGGCGCAGCAGGCTCCTGACGTCGAGCTTGAGCCCGATGCCGAACAGCAGCAGGACGACGCCGAGGTCGGCGAGGTCGTGGAGGATCGCGACGTCCTCGGCCCCCACCGCGTTGAGGACGAAGCCCGCGGCGAGGAACCCGACCAGCGAGGGCAGCCGGACGAGCAGGGCGAGCAGCCCCGAGGCGAAGATGACGACCAGGTACAGCACGAAGGTCGACATCAGTGCTCCGTTCGTCGTGCTGTCTCGGTCCGGGGGCGGGACACGATGAGGCCATCACCGGCGCCGGTCCGACGCGGCAGGGTGGCGTGAAGGGTAGCCGTGCGTTCACGGCCTTCACGGTCGACATCATGCGATACGGCCCCGACATATGATGATGTGATGCCCACACCGACGGTGAAGATCACGGCGAACGGTCAGATGTCCCTGCCCGCTGAGCTGCGGCACCGCTGGGCGTCCGGGTCGGTCGTGGTCGTCGATCGCGGTGGCTACGCGATCGTGCGGCCCGTGCCCGACGACGTGCCGGGCGCCCTGGCCGGCGCCTACTCCGGGCCGGGACCGAGCACCGACGACCTGCGGGCGGGCGAGCGGGCGGAGGACGCCGAGCGTGACGACGTCCGCTCCGTCGACGGGTGAGCGTTCTCGACGCCTTCGCCGTGCTCGCATACCTCAGGGGCGAACCGGCGATGGACGCGGTGAGGACGTTGATCTCTAGCCCCAGCGTGCTGACGTCGGTGAACGCGGCCGAGGTGGTGGACCGCCTCGTGCGTGCCTACGGCTGGGACGTGGACGTGGTCAGCGGCGACCTCGCGCTGCTCCGGGTCGCCGGCATGGAGACGGCGCCGGTCGACTCCTCCACGGGGTTGCTCGCCGGCGAGCTGCGCGCCAAGCACTACCACCGGACCCGCTGCGCCGTCAGCCTCGCCGACTGCGTGGCCGCAGCCGCCGCGTTGACGTCGTCCCTGCCGCTGGCCACGTCCGACGTCCCGCTCGCCACGCTCGTGCGGGCGGAGGGCGGACGCGTGCACCCGCTGCCGGACGTGCGCGGCAGGGCGCCGTAGGCCCGCGCCCACCAACGAGGTGTCCGTCGGTTCGTGATCGACCGTGACAACACGCTGCGCATCATTCGTGACAGCACAACGCCACCAAGTACATGTTATTGATCTGCTTCTACCAACGTCTTCAGATCATCGTACAGGTAGAACTCATCATTCTTCTCGACGCCGCGCTCGTGGAGCCACCTCGCAAGAGCACGCCACTCTTCGCGCGTGTCAGCCGTCGGCGAGCTCGCGGAATAGATGCTGCTCAGAATCGCTTCGGTGCCTCCAGCAAGTCTCACTTGATCGTGCGGGTTTTCTTGGATGGCTTGTCGCAGGTGAACAACATCCTGGTGCTCAAGATGTGCACTGCACAGTTCAACTAAGCGCAGACTCGTCTCCGCCCCGCGAAAATTGGGTGAGTTTTTCACATGGAAAATCGTCGACCGGACAAATGGGCGGCGACTCTCGGATTGACCGATCGCTTTACGCGCCTGCTCCGCACTCAAACCAGATACGATCTCCACGAAGGACGCGGCGAGAAGCTCGTCGCTGGGCACGCCGGAGACAAAGAACCTCTCCTCAATCAACATGTCGACATCGCAACGTCTCAAAAGCGCAACCAGTCGAGATTTTCCGGTGCCGGGCAAAGCCGATCCAAACGTGGAGCTGGAGCCATATGCGCCCAGCGCGCGCACCAGCGCTGAATCGACCAGGGAGCCGGCTTCTTCCCAACGGTGCAAGACGGATCGTAAACCCGACTCAAACACGGCAGGAGACTCCCCGGCTATCACTTTCATCGAGCTTCGCGCTCGTTGAGCTACCGTGTCGCTACCCTCTGGCGGCGCCAGACTGTGCTTGATCAGTAGCTTCGCCATGTTAGCCTGCACGGTCTCACGGGCATGCCGGAAGAATCTGTCGAGAAAATACTCACCGTCGCTCGGCCATGACTCACCCTTCATCTCAACCTCCAGCGTCACCAGAAGTCTCTTGCCTGCCAACGGGCGCTGCGAGAACACTGCTCGATGTGCTGCAACCAGATGAGCCCGAACAGCCTCGGCATCAGGCACGAACAGTTCAACCTCGTCCACGTAACCTGGGTGAGCGCAGAGGTTCCGATCCTCATTCAGCCGCTCGAGCTCTAGCCTCTCGCGAGCCAGAAGAACACCCAAACGCTGCTCTGCCGTGTCGAGGATGTTCCTTTCGTACTCCTGGACCTTACGGACCACCTGGTTCTCTCGAGCCCGGTCGAGGTCCTCGATCACCTTCGCGGCTTCCCCGTCGCCAGACTCTGCCAAATACCGAACCTTACTCGTCAGATCAGCGACCACCGCAATCCACAAAGAGACCAGAGCCGCTCGGTGCGCACCGCCCTCGTAGCACTTGACGACCTCAGCCAGCAATGCGCGGGAACGCGGCTCGACGACGTCGTGCTGAATTTGCTCCAGGTCTCTCAGCGACATGGCCACGATCCTCGGCCATCAGCAGCGCGGCGACCACCACGGCTGTGAGGATCTTGACGGCGCCCAGGTCGCATCTTCCTCATGTCTTGCCTCCATCCGGTGGCCCGTTACACGTTGAAGCGGAACTCCACCACGTCGCCGTCGGCCATCACGTAGTCCTTGCCCTCGATGCGCACCCGGCCCTTCGCCTTGGCCTCCGCCATGGAGCCGGCGGCCACGAGGTCGTCGAAGCCGACCACCTCGGCCTTGATGAAGCCACGCTGGAAGTCGGTGTGGATCACCCCGGCCGCCTGCGG
>JARICT010000033.1 GCA_029257185.1 Quadrisphaera sp. | reverse complement strand
CCGCCCGCCGCACCGGGGCCGTCCGGGCCACCGGGGCCACCGGCCCGTCGTCGGGGGCCGCGGCGAGGGTCGAGCTCGACCTCGCTGTCGCCGTCGCGGGCCTCGGACTTCATGACGTGCCCGCTGCTCTACCGCTACCGCACGATCGACCGCCTCCCGGAGCCGCCGAGCCCCGCGGCGACCCGCGGCACCCTGGTGCACTCGGTGCTGGAGCGCCTCTTCGACCTGCCGGCGCCGGAGCGCACGCCGGGCGCGGCGGCCGACCTGCTGGAGCCGGAGTGGGAGGCGATGCTCGCGGGCGAGCCCGAGCTGGCACAGCTCTTCGCCGACGCCGCGCCGGACGGCACCAACCCCGATGCCGACCCTGACGCCGGGGGCGAGCGTCGCCCCGAGCAGGCGTCGTGGCTGCGCGGCGCCCACCAGCTGCTCGAACGATGGTTCACCCTGGAGGACCCCACCCGCCTGGAGCCGGCCGAGCGAGAGCTCTACGTGGAGGCGCCGCTGGACTCGGGGCTGGTGCTGCGCGGCTACGTCGACCGCGTCGACGTCTCGCCCGCCGGGGACCTGCGCGTGGTCGACTACAAGACCGGGCGCTCCCCCGGCGCGGGGTTCGAGGGCAAGGCCCTGTTCCAGATGCGCTTCTACGCCCTGGTGCTGTGGCGGCTGCGCGGCAGGGTGCCGGCGATGCTGCAGCTGGTCTACCTCGGCGACGGGCAGATCGTCCGGTACAGCCCCGACGCCGACGAGCTGCGCGCCACCGAGCGGAAGGTCGAGGCGCTGTGGCAGGCCATCACCGCGGCGCGGGCGAGCGGGGACTGGCGGCCGCGCAAGAGCAAGCTGTGCGGCTGGTGCTCGTTCCAGTCGATCTGCCCCGAGTGGGGTGGGACTCCCCCGCCGCTGCCCGCGGGCGCCTGAGCGGGCCCGCGCCGCGCGGGACGACGCGGGCCGGTTCGTCGGCTCACACGCTCTGGCGCAGCAGCTCCTCCTCGAGCTCGAGGGTCTCGAGGTCGCGCTTGATGCCGGCGACCGCGGTCACCCGGCCGTCCTCGCGGTAGCGCACCATCGCGTCGACGTCGGCGAGCGATCCCTCGATCTCGTAGTCCGACGTCGACTCGGCGTGGCCGGACATCCGGATGTTCGTGCCGAAGTGCGCGCTCCAGAAATACGCCGGCTCGTCGAGGTCCTGGCCGGCGCCGAGCATGTTCATGGCCGCGAGCGCCCCGGCGCGCTGGGCGACGGCCCAGTGCTCGACGCGGACGGAGCGTTTGGTCACCGGGTCGGGGAAGCGGGCGACGTCGCCGGCGGCGAAGACCCCGCGGTGGCTGGTCTCGCCGCGGGCGTCGACGACGATGCCGTCGTCGACGGTGAGCCCGGCGGCCTCCGCGAGGTCGGTGCGGGGCACCACGCCGGCGCCGACGACGACGGCCGAGGCGCTCACGCGGGTGCCGTCCTCGCAGACCAGCTCGCTCCCGGTCCACTCCGCGGCCTTGCCGGTGACGAACGTGACGCCGTTGTCCTCGTGGATGGCCTTGACGAACGCTCCGAGGTCCTCACCGAGGGGGCCCGTCAGCGGGGTCTCGCTCGGGGAGACGACGGTGACCTCGACCCCGCGGCCCGTCAGCGCGGCGGCGACCTCGAGGCCGATGAACCCGGCGCCGACCACGGCGATGCTCCCGCCGTCCTTCGCGGCCTGGGCGGCGGCGATGATCGCGTCGGCGTCCTCGCGGGTGCGCAGGACGTGGACGTGGCTCGAGTCGAAGCCGGGGAGGTCGAGCCGGCGCGGCTCCCCGCCGGTGGCGATGAGCAGCGCGTCGTAGGTCAGCTGCTCACCGCCCTCCAGGGTGACGGTGCGCTCGGCGAGGTCGATGCCCGTGGCGCTCGTCGTGGTGCGGACGTCGACGTCGTGCTCCGCGTACCAGCCCTCCGCGAGCAGGGGCAGCTTGTCGGGGCCGGCGCCGCCGGCGAGGTAGGCCTTGGAGAGCTTGGTGCGGTCCAGGGGGTTCGCGCTCTCACCGCTGAGCACGGTGATGGCGCCGTCGTAGCCGACGCGGCGCAGGCGCTCGACGGCGGCGAACCCGGCCCCTCCCCCGCCGATGACGACGACGGAGGTGACGCCGCGGGTGTTGGGCACCTGCTCGGGGACCGTGCCTGCGGCGCCGGCGGCCTTGCGGGCGCCCACGGTCACGGTGCCGTCGGCGACGGTGACGTCGTAGGCGGCCAGCGGCTCGTAGGCGGGGGCGAGCAGTGCCTCACCGGTGCGCAGGTCGAAGGTGGCGTGGTGGAAGGGGCAGCGCACGCAGTTCCCGGTGCGCAGGCCGTTCGTCAGCGGGGCGCCGACGTGGGTGCAGGCGGAGTCGAGCGCGCTGACCTGCTCGCGGCCCGCGTCGTCGGTGTACCGGGCGAGCATGACCTCCGTGTCCCCGACGGTGCCGGCGAGCAGCCCGCCGGTGGGGATGTCGCTCAGCGCGACGCCGGCGGTGAGGTCGGGGGTCTGGTCGTCAGCCATGGGGGTCCTCCAGGGTCGGTGGTGCGCGCAGCGGTGCGCCGTGTGCGTCCCTACTGTGCACACCCCTCGATCATGGTGCCCGCCGAGCGGGGCGCCTGGGTCGGTGGTCACCTTCCTCGTGGTGGGGTGAGGTCAGCTCGTGGGTGCTGACCGTCCCAGCCCGCTCGATGGTGGCCGCGGGGGGACGCCTTCGGCGATCGCTGCTGGTCCACGAGGGTCAGCTTCCGCGCGAGGTTCACCGCTGGTCCGCCGTCGCGGTGCCGAGGTCGGTCCGGTGCGCCACGTCGCAGAAGTCGGAGACCATCCCGTACGGGTAGGGCGGCAGGCTCGGCGCGGAGACGGCGGTCAGCCGGGCGACCTCCTCCCGGGTCGCGCTCGGGGCGGGGCTCGAACCACCGCAGGGTGTCGGGGTCGAGCCGCAGGTGATCCGCCACGTCACCGATGCCCCGCGTCTCCATCACCCCATGCTGCGTCCCGACGTGGACCTCCGGCTGCGGCGCACACCCACCGAGCACGGTCACCACGCTGGTGGTGCCCGGCTGGCGCTGGGGCGGGGCCCGTGCTGCCACGGCGCAGGACGCCACGACGCAGCGAGCCGGTCCAGAGCGCTGCCCCGGCAGGCTGCAGTGATGACCGCAGCCGATGACCTTCGCGATCCGCTCCCCCCGGTGAAGTGCGGCTCGACCACCGTGCTGGTCGACCGAGCCCGTCCCGTCGCGGCCCGTCGCGCTGCGGACGGAACGGTGCAGGTGGTGACGTGGGCGGGGGCGCCCCTGCCTGCCCGCTCCGCGACTGCCTCGGTGCTGGCGGCACCGAGCTGCGTGTGGGTGGTCGACGCCGAGGAGAGCGTGGACGACGCGGCCGACCCCGCGTCCACCGCGGTGCGCGTCGGCGCCGACGGGAGCGTGGCCGGCCGCGAGCTGGGGATCCTTCGAGCCATCGGGTCCGACGACGTCGGGGTGTGGCTCAGCCCTTCCCCGTACCTGGCGATGGAGAAGGCTTCAGCAGACGGCGACGCAGAAGAGCCCGACGACGAGGGCGAGGTCCTCGAGCGGCCCCCGGCATGGGCTCTGAGCGCTCCGGTGGAGTCCTGGGAGGATTCTGGGCGCGTCGTGCGCGAGGCCAGCGACGCACGGAGGGCCGTCGCCGTCGAGCGGTCCCTCGCCGCCGCGCCGCTGGGGGACCCGCCACCGCCATCACCCACCGGGCCGGTGGCCCTGCACCGGGTGGGCGCCGACGGCGCCCGCGAGGAGATGACCCTCTCGCGGGTGGTCTCCCGGATCGACGTCGCCGGCGTCGGGATGCTGCGCGTAGCCTTCCACCCCACCGGCCCGGTCCGCACCGCCGACGAGCACGGTGGGTACGGCGTGCAGAGCGAGTACGCCGACGTCCAGGTCCGCCCCGAGGCCCGTGGCCCCGCACCGAGATGGTCGTGGACCTCACCGACCGCCCCGCCCCCGGCCACCTGTTGCGCCGGCGCACCCGCGTCTTCGACGACGCCGGTGCGCCCATCGTCTCGCCGTACCTCACCGTCCACCTCGACGAGGACCTGGCCACCACCGACCTCGACCGGCCGCCCGTGATCGACGGCCGCCGCCAGCTCTGAGCCAGCGGCCGGCGGAGGGCGGCTCGACGCCCGAGCCCGCGATCACCTCCCCAGGGAGTACCGCAGGCTCGCGTTGATCAGCTGGTTGAGCCGCTTGCGGAGGTGGCCCAGCACCGCCGCCTCCGGCTCGGGCCCCTCGACGAGCAGGACCCATCGCAGGACCGACCCCGAGCCGTCCCGCGCCAGCTCGAAGCGCACCCGCGCGTCCGGTCGCTCCGTCCACAGCGATGACCAGACGACCAGGTACGGGTGCTCGGCCTCGACGACGGCCGGCTCGACCTCGTCGTCCAGCAACCCCAGCCACGCTCGCGCGGACTGTCTGCGGGGCTGGGTGAGCGCCTCGAAGAGCGCCCACGGAGGCGCCGGTTGGGTCCTCGCGCGGGCCCCCACCTCGATCATGCGACCCAGCCTGGCACGGCGCGGTCGCGGGAGCGCGGGCCGTGTCGCCGGGGGCGGTCACGGCACCCCGGTGCTGGCAGGCTTCGTCGATGCCCTCCAGCCCGTGGCCGATGCGCGTCGGCTCCCTGCTCCTGCGCCACGCCGTCGAGGACGACCTCGAGCAGATGCTGGCGGTGCGCAACGACCCCGAGGTCAACCGCTTCATGATCCACACCTCCGTCGAGCCCGAGACCTTCCGCCGCCAGTGGCTGGCCGTGCCCACCGGCGAGAGCGACTTCTCCTGTGTCGCAGAGCGAGACGGTCAGGTGATGGTGATGGGCTTCCTCGAGCTCGAGGACGGGATGGGACAGCCCGGGAAGCCGGCGCACACCGAGGCCCTCATCGGCTCCATCGTCGACCCCGCCCACGCCGGACAGGGGGTGGTCAGCGACCTGACCCGCGGCCTGCTGATCGCGGCCTTCGAGCGCCTCGGCGTCCGACGGGTCACCGCAGGCTGCTTCGCCGACAACCTCGCGTCGGCCCGCGTGCTGCAGG
>JARICT010000121.1 GCA_029257185.1 Quadrisphaera sp. | reverse complement strand
CGGACGTGCCGTCCGCGGACGGTGCGTGCCAGGCGAGCGCGGCGGCCGGCGGAAGCCCCGAGATCTCCCCGGGCGACCCCGGCAGCGGGTCGTCGGCGGAGAGCACCGAGGGCGTCCGCCGCATGTGGCCGGACGTCCTCGAAGAGCTCGCGCGGACCAGCCGCCGCACGTGGACGCGGGTGAGCCACGACGCCGCCGTGCTGCGGGTCGACGACGAGTCCGTGGTGCTGCAGTTCCGCCAGCCGGGGCTCCTGGCTGCCTTCTCCCAGGGCGTGCACGCCGACAACGTGCGCGCTGCCCTGCTCTCCGTGCTGTCGCTCGACCGCCGGGTGGTCGCCGTGGGCGCAGAGGACGCGCCGCCGGACCCGCCCCGGGGCTCCCGCCCGCCGGCCGCGGGGTCGGTGGACAGACCCGCGGCCGCGCCGACAGCATCAGCGCCGAGCCCACCCAGCCCCGCACCCACCGCTCCCGTGCCTGCCGAGGCTGCGCCCGCGCCGACCCCCGTCGACGCGGCGCCGGTGCCCGCCGGCTTCGTGCCCGGCTGGGACGGCCCGCCGCCCAGCGACGACGACGTCCCGCCCGACGAGGACGCCATCCCGCCGGAGGGCATGGCCGCCGGCGCCCCGCGGCGCCGCTCCCAGGTCCTGCGCGAGCAGATGGCGTCCCAGCCCCCGCCGGGGCCGTCGGCGGGCGCCGGGCTGCAGGGCGACGGCCGCGGCCCGACCGGCACGTCCGCGGACGACGAGCCGAGCCGTGACGACGTCGACGCCGAGGACTCCGGCCTGGTGGGCGCCGCGCTCGTGGCCCAGCGCCTGGGCGGGCGCGTGGTCCAGGACGGCGGCCGGTGAGCGTCGGCCCCCGCACGTAGGGTCGCCGTCGTGTACGAGGGAGCGGTCCAGGACCTCATCGACGAGCTGGGGCGTCTGCCCGGCGTGGGGCCCAAGAGCGCCCAGCGTCTGGCCTTCCACCTGCTCGCCGCTGACGAGGACGACGTCGAGCGACTGGTCTCGGCGCTCACGGAGGTGAAGCGGCGGGTGAAGTTCTGCGAGGTGTGCGGCAACGTCTCCCAGGAGACGCGGTGCCGCATCTGCCGCGACCCCCGCCGGGACGCCTCGGTCATCTGCGTGGTCGAGGAGCCCAAGGACGTCGTCGCCATCGAGCGGACCCGGGAGTTCCGCGGGCGCTACCAGGTCCTGGGCGGCGCCATCAGCCCCATCGAGGGCGTCGGCCCGGACGACCTTCGGGTGCGCGACCTCATGACGCGCCTCGCCTCCGGCGAGGTCACCGAGGTGATCCTCGCGACGGACCCGAACCTCGAGGGGGAGGCGACCGCGACGTACCTGTCCCGCCTGCTGGGGCCCATGGGCCTGCGGGTGACCCGACTCGCGTCCGGGCTCCCGGTGGGCGGCGACCTCGAGTACGCCGACGAGGTCACCCTCGGCCGCGCCTTCGAGGGCCGCCGGGTCGTCGAGGTCTGAGCCTGTTCGAGCCGGGGATCAGAGCCCCGACTCAGGCGACCCGGCTGCCGCGAGGCAGCGCGGCGTACGGCACCTGGAGGCGCCGGACGGTGGCGGCCACCGCGACCGCGCCGACCAGCAGGTCGGCCGCCAGCCCCCACGGCCACACCGCGCCCACCCGGTCGAGGGCGTCGCGGCGCTCCTGCTCCTCGGCGATGAACTCCTCCTCCGAGAAGCCCGAGCAGTAGTCGCGCATCGCATCGGTCTCGCCCTGGCGCGCGGCGCGGACCCCGTCGCCCACCACGCTGAGCGGGCCGCCCCCCGCGGCGATCGGTGCCCGCGGCGTGGCGTCGGCGACCACCACGTAGGGCGAGGGAGCGAGCAGCCACCACGTGCGCTCGGTGTGGGCCACGTCCAGCCGCTGCTCCCGGGTGACGCAGGGCGGTTCACCACCGATCGGTTCGCCGGCCTCGTCGAACTCCGCGTTGGCGAAGTCCTGCTCGCGGACGGTGACCCTCTCCTCGGTGAGCACCAGCGGGATCGAGAGCGCGAAGACCAGCGGGCTGAGGAAGCAGATCGCCGCGACCGAGACGTACGTGAGGACCACCGAGCTCGCCAGGCGCGAGGACACGGCGGACCAGCCCAGACCGATCGCGCAGACGACGAGCAGGGTCACCGCGGTCAGCGCCAGCGTCGACACGAGCGCGGTGCCCGGCACCCCGCCGCGCGTGAACGCCCAGAGGACGAACGGCGTCGCCGCGGCCAGGAGCACCAGCGACGCCGTCCACGCCGCGAGGAGCTTGCCCAGCGCGATGTCGAGGGGGCTGAGCAGCGTCACCTGCATCGGCGCCAGGGTTCCTGCGGAGCGGTCGCCGTTGATCGACGTCGCGGCCAGCGCCGGTGAGACGAGCAGGCCCATGGTGAGGACCAGCGTCACGACCGCGTCGAACACCACGGGCCCCACGCCGTCGGCGCCGCCCGCGTCGCCGTCGGTGAGGGTGGAGAGCGCGTAGCCGATGAGCACGGTCACGAGGAGCAGCACCGCCACCCACACCCCCAGCGCGACGAGCCACCGCGTCGAGCGCACCCGCTGGCGCAGCTCCAGGCGCAGCACCGTCGCGACGCCGTGGCCGCTCAGGCGCAGGTCGGGCCGGCGCCGTCGGCGGGCAGCGGGCGGGGCCGCGTCGTCGCGGGGGGCTGCCGTCGTCGTGCTCATCGTCGCTCCTGCTCGTCGAGGCCGAGGTAGGCCGCCTCGAGCGTCCCGCTGGACGGCGCGAAGGACGTCACCGCCACCCCGGCGGAGACCAGGGCGGTCAGGAGCCGGGCGGCGGCGACGTCGTCCGCCACGTCGACCTCGAGCGTGCCGGGACGGCGCTGGTCCGCGGGGGCGGCCGCGGCCCCGAGGTCGGACAGGGCGCGCTCCAGGGAGGTGGCGTCCAGGGCGCGCACCCGGTAGCGCCGCGGGGGCGCGGCCACCGCGCCGTCCGTCGCGCCGTCGTCGAGGCCTGCCCCGCCGCTGGACCCCTGGACCTCCTCGTGCACGGCGGCCACCGTGCCGCGGGTGACGAACACCGCGCGGTCGGCCAGCTCGTCGAGCTCGGCGAGGACGTGCGAGGACACCAGCACCGCGGCCCCGCCGGCGGCCAGGGCACGCAGCGTCTCGCGCAGCTCCACCCGTGAGCGCGGGTCCAGCCCGGACGCCGGCTCGTCGAGGAGCAGCACGCCGGGGGAGTGGACGATCGCCCGGGCCAGGCCGAGGCGCTGCTTCTGCCCGCGCGAGAGCACGTGCGCGGGGGCGTCGGCGTAGTCGGCCAGGTGAACCGTCGCCAGGAGCTCCTCGACGCGCGCCGCGGCCCGGGCCTGGGGGATGCGGTACGCCGCGGCCACCGTGCGCAGCACCTCGGTGGTCGTCAGCGTGTCCCAGGTGCCGTGCACGTCCGGCATCCACCCGACGTGGGCCCGGGCGGCCACCGGGTTCGCGACGACGTCCACCCCCGCGGCGCGCACCGTCCCGGCGTCGGGCACGAGGAGCCCCGCGAGGACGAGGAGCAGCGTGGTCTTCCCCGACCCGTTCGGCCCCACGAGGGCGGTCACGCGTCCCGCGGGGACGTCGACGTCCACGTGGTCGACCGCCACGGCCCCGCGGAAGGTGCGCCTCACCCCGCGCGCCACGATCCCGCGCTCCACCTGCTCAGCGGCTGCGGGTGCCGGTGGGGGTTCGGCGAGCGGCGTCGGCCTCGGCATGCCGGCGACGCTAGCGATCGCACGGCCGGGTGTCACGCAGCGGCGCCGCGGGCCGGCGGCCGGGTAGCGTGCAGCCGCGGCGCCGCCCGGCCCCGCCCGTCGTCCCCAGGAGGTGCGCCACCGTGGCCCTGGTCGTCCAGAAGTACGGCGGCTCGTCCGTCTCCGACGCCGAGGGCGTCAAGCGCGTCGCCCGCCGCATCGTGGAGACGCGCAAGCGCGGGTCCGACGTCGTCGCCGTCGTCTCGGCGATGGGCGACACCACCGACGACCTCCTCGACCTCGCCAGCCAGGTGAGCCCGCTGCCCCCGGCCAGGGAGCTCGACATGCTCCTCACCTCCGGCGAGCGCATCTCCATGGCGCTGCTGGCGATGGCCATCGCCGACCTGGGCCACGAGGCCCGCTCCTTCACCGGCAGCCAGGCCGGCGTCATCACCGACTCCGTCCACGGGCGGGCCCGCATCATGAACGTCACCCCGGGGCGCATCGCCGACGCGGTGTCGGCCGGGCACATCCCCATCGTCGCGGGCTTCCAGGGCGTCAGCGTCGACACCAAGGACATCACCACCCTCGGCCGGGGCGGCTCGGACACCACCGCCGTGGCGCTCGCCGCGGCCCTGGAGGCCGACGAGTGCGAGATCTACTCCGACGTCGACGGCGTGTACACCGCCGACCCGCGCATCGTCCCCACCGCCCGGCGGTTGGACACGGTGACGTACGAGGAGATGATGGAGCTCGCGGCGTGCGGGGCGAAGGTGCTGGTGCTGCGCTGCGTGGAGTACGGACGGCGGGCCGCCGTGCCCATCCGGGTGAGGAGCTCGTTCACGTCCCTGCCCGGGACCCTGGTCACCGGATCGATGGAGGACGAGAACGTGGAGAACCCGATCATCTCCGGAGTGGCGCACGACCGCAGCGAGGCGAAGCTCACCGTGATGGGCGTGCCCGACCTGCCCGGCACCGCGGCCACGATCTTCGAGGCCGTGGCGCTCGCGGACATCAACATCGACATGATCGTCCAGAACGTCTCCGACCCCGCCTCGGGCCTCACCGACATCTCCTTCACCCTGCCGATGTCCGAGGGGCAGGCGGCGGTCGCGGCGATCTACGCGGTCAAGGACCGGGTGGGCTTCGCCAGCCACCTGTACGACGACCAGATCGGCAAGGCGTCCCTCGTCGGTGCGGGCATGCGCAGCCACCCGGGCGTCACCGCGACGTTCTTCGCCGCCCTGCGCGACGCCGGGGTGAACATCATCATGATCTCCACCTCCGAGATCCGGATCTCCGTGGTGACGAGCGCCGACGACCTCGACACCGCGGTGCGCGCCGTGCACCACGCCTTCGGCCTGGACGCGGACCCCGACGACGGCCCCGCGGTGGTCTACGCCGGCACCGGCCGGTGACCGGCGCGGGTGATCGCCCTCACGGACCCGTGCTGGCGATCGTCGGTGCCTCCGGGGCCGTGGGCGCGTCGCTGCGCACGCTGCTGTCCACCCGCGACGACGTGTGGGGCGAGGTGCGCCTCATCGGCTCGCGCGCCTCCGCGGGGCGCTCGCTGCCCGTCCTCGGGCGCGACGTCACGGTCACCGAGCTGAGCCTCTCCGCCCTCGACGGCGTGGACGTGGCGATCTTCGCGGTGCCCGCCGCCGTCAGCAAGCACTGGGCCCCGCCGGTCGCCAGGCTCGGAGTGACGGTCGTGGACATCTCTCCCGCCTTCCAGCAGGACCTCGACGTGCCCGTCATCGCGCCCGACGTCAACCCCGCGCGGGTGCGGGGCGACCACGGCGGGATCCTCGCGCTCGCGGGGTGCACGTCCATCCCGGTGCTCGACTCGCTGTCCCCCCTGCACCGCCGCTGGGGCCTGACGTCCGTGGTCGTCACCTCGTGCCTGGCCGCCTCGATCGCCGGGCGCAGCGGCATCGAGCGCCTCGCGGACGAGACGGGCGTGGTCGCCGAGCAGCGCGGGCTGGGGCAGCGCACCGGCGACGTCCGCTCCGCGCTCGCCGACGCCCTGCCCGCCGGGTCGTCGCCCTTCGAGGCCCCGCTGGCGCTGAACGTGGTGCCGTACTACGGGGGTCGTGCCGGTCACGGCTGGGCCTGCGAGGAGGCCGACGTGCGCCGTGACCTGCGGCGGGTGCTCGGCGAGCCGTCGTTGAACGTCTCGGCGACGTGCCTCGTGGTGCCCGTCGTGGCCTCGCACACCGTGGTGGTGCACGCGACGTTCCAGCGCGCCGTGGACGTGGGGCAGGCTCGCCGCGAGATCCTCGAGGCGCCCGGCGTGGTGCTCGTCGACGCCGGCAGCGGCGACGACCTCGAGGGCGGGCCCGACGGCGACGGCGACCTGCCCACGCCCGTGGACGCGGTGGGCGTGAACCCCGCGTGGGCCGGCCGGGTCCGCCAGGACGAGGACGACCGCACGAGCCTGGACATGGTGATGTGCAGCGACAACCT
>JARICT010000056.1 GCA_029257185.1 Quadrisphaera sp. | reverse complement strand
GTCCGTGCTCGGCGTCGCCGTGGCCGCGGCCCAGGCCGTCGCGCTGATCGGCATGCCCGAGGCGCGCATCGTCCTCGCCCAGGCGGTGGTGACGCTGGCCAGCGCCCCGAAGTCCAACGCCTCGTACGCGGCGCTGGAGCAGGCCGTGGCGGACGTGAGGGCCGGGCGGGGCGGGCCGGTCCCGGCGCACCTGCGCGACGCCCACTACGCGGGGGCCACGGCGCTGGGCCACGGGAGCGGCTACGTCTACTCCCACGACGCGCCGCACGGCGTGGCGACCCAGCAGTACGCGCCGGACGACCTGGCGGCGGCCCGGTACTACCGGCCCACCGATCGCGGCCTGGAGCGGACGCTGCGCGAGCGGCTCGCGCGGGTGGACGCGCTGCTGGGGCGCGACGAGCAGGTCTGAGCCCCGCTCGACCGCTGGCGCTCCGCGGCTGGGCCGTCCCGCTCCCTTCGACCTGGCTGAGGGCACGGGTGGGCGTCGGGCTGCCGTACACTCGGCCGCTGGTCACCGGGCACCCTGCTCGTGAGCCGCTGTCAGACCCGGCTCCACCCCGCACGAGCGCCCCCGTGGCGTGTCGGCGCGGCGTCGCGCAGCCGTCCACCCCCGCTGAAGGAGAACCATCGTGCCCGCATCGTCGGACCGCACCCGCCGTACCGTCCGCCTCTCCCGTGCGCTGGGGATGCCGCTGACGCCCAAGGCCGCCCGCTACTTCGAGAACCGCCCCTACCCCCCGGGCGAGCACGGCCGTGCCCGTCGCCGCACCGAGAGCGAGTACGCGCTCGGCCTGCGCCAGAAGCAGCTGCTCCGTGCCCAGTACGGCATCCGCGAGGCGCAGATGCGCAACACGTTCGACGAGGCGCGCCGCGCCGCCGCCCGCACCGGTGACGTGCTGATCGAGCTGCTGGAGATGCGCGTCGACGCCCTCGTGCTGCGCTCCGGCTTCGCCCGCACCATCGCGCAGGCCCGTCAGGCCGTCGTGCACCACCACGTCCTCGTCGACGGCCAGCGCGTGGACCGTCCCTCCTACCGGGTGTCCCCGGGCTCGACGATCTCCATCGCGCCGAAGTCGCAGAAGATGACGCCCTTCGAGGTGGCCGCCGCCGGAGCGCACCGCGACGTCCTGCCGACGCTCCCGGGCTACCTGGACGTCAACCTCGAGAACCTCACGGCGACTCTCTCGCGTCGTCCCGAGCGCGCTGAGGTCCCGGTGACCTGCGAGGTCTCCCGCGTGGTGGAGTTCTACGCCCGCTGACCCAGCAGCACTCCCGCAGGGGCGCACCGCCGAGCCGGCGGTGCGCCCCTGCGGCGTCTCCGCGTTGGTGGGGCTTCACCTCCCCGAGACCGACCAACGGTGGACGCCCACACGCTGAGCCCTGGCGTGGGCGCTGATGATGCGCCGGGCCAGCAGGCCGGGGTGCTGTCGGCGGTCCACGGCCGAAGCACGAAGCAGCGTCAGCCCGGCGGCGGCGAACAGCTCCGCCCTCACGGTGTCGGCGTGCTGCTGCGCCGCGGTGCGGTGACCCGCTCCGTCGTACTCACCGGCCAGCCCGCTCGCCTCGTCCAGCAGGTCCGGTCTCCCGAGGTGGTGGCCCGCGGTGTCGCCGAGGGGGACGTTGACCTGGGGTGGGGGGAGACCGGCCAGCTCGGTCCACACCAGGCGCAGCCACGTCTCACCGCGGGACGACGTGAGGGTCGACGCCAGCGCCGCTGCTCGGTGGACCCTGCCCACTCCCTTCCAGCGGGGCCGCTCCCCGGCGTAGGCCGCCAGTCGCTGCAGGAACGCCGGGTCGCGACCTCGGAACACGCAGTCGATCTCTTCGACGGCGGCCCAGACGTCCGCGGCGGTACGGGCGAGGTCGAAGGCGGTGCGCAGCGGCGAGGTGACCGCCGTGCCGCGGACGTCGACCACGTCGTCCTCACAGAGCGGGCTGCGTAGCGTGGCGATGCCGCCGCGGCGACGGACGCGGCCGGAGCGTCCGGGGCACAGGAGGACGGGCAGCTGCGTGCCTGCGCTCCTCCCGTCCATGTCGGGGACGCCCAGCAGGCGCGCCGCGGCCCATCCCCCGAGGGGGACCTCCGGGTACAGGCTCGCCACCGCGGCCGCTCGCTCGTGGGGCGTGGGCTCCCACCGAGCGGACGGCGGCTGCTGAGCCTGACGCGGCAGGTGTCCACGACCGTGCCGCGGCCCGGGGACGGTGGACGGGTCGGTGAGCACTCGCACCACCTTCATGCTGCACCGCGCGCCGCGACGCTCGGAGCGCTGAGGCTGTGGACGGGAGCGCCGAGAGCCACGCGGTTGTGGACGGGCGCGAGCCCCGAAGGAGCGTGGACGGCGCGCCGGGCGGGCCCAGGGGTAGCGGGCGGCGCTCGCGGAGCACCCGGCCGTTCCTCTCTGCGGAGGGAACCCATCGCTCGGTGACCATCAGGCCGTCAGATTGCTGCGGGTCCACAGGATGCTGCACCCGCCACAGCAGACGGTCGATCTCTGGGGAGGGTGCAGCATTCCTCGGACCCGCAACAATCGGCTGGCGGGCTGGCGGGCTGGCGGGCTGGCGGGCTGGCCCGATCTGCGCCGATGAGGTCGTCGGCGGGCTCGGACGGTACGCTCGCCCGCGACCAGGGCCCGGTCAGCGGCTCGTCGACCTCGACGAGCCGCCGGGCCACCCACGGGGCGAGCAGCCCACGCAGGCAGGAGCAGCATGTCGGGCGGAGACATCGCAGGACTGATCGCGGCCGGAGCCTTCGTGGTGCTGGTCATCCTGCTGGCGGTGCCGCTGATGAAGCTGGGGCGGGTGCTCGACGAGGCCCGCATCACCATCCGCGGCATCTCGGACTCCACGGTGCCGCTCATCGGCGAGGTGACCACCACGGTGGGCAACGCCAACGAGCAGATCGAGAAGCTCGACACCATCACCTCCAACGCCTCGCAGATCTCCACCAACGCGTCGGCGCTGACGTCGCTGTTCGCCGCGACGCTGGGGTCACCGATCATCAAGGCCGCCGCGTTCACGTACGGCGTGCGCCAGGCCGTCACCGGCCGCCGCGAGGGCGCCGCTGCCGGTCGCCGCGCGCGGCGGGGGGCGCTGAGCCGTGGGGCGCCTCATCGTGCTGGGCATCGGTGTCGTCGGAGGGGCCATGGGGCTCCGCCGCATCCAGCGAGCCACCCGCGCCTACACCCCCGGCGGCGTCGCCGAGCGCGCCGGCGGCTGGTGGGACGGTGCGAAGGACTTCGGCGCCGAGGTGCGCGCCGGCATGCGCGAGCGGGAGCACGAGCTGCGCGTGGCGCTCGAGGTGGACGCCGGCGTGATGGACGAGGACGCGGCGCAGGCCCTCCTGGACCACCCCTCGGGACGCCATGCAGACCGCTGAGATCCGCCGGCGCTTCCTCACCTTCTTCGAGGAGCGCGGCCACACCGTCGTCCCCTCGGCGTCGCTGATCAGCCCCGACCCCACGCTGCTGTTCACCGTCGCGGGCATGGTCCCGTTCATCCCCTACTTCACGGGGGAGCAGGCGGCGCCGTACCCGCGCGCGGTCAGCGTGCAGAAGTGCGTGCGCACCCTCGACATCGAGGAGGTCGGACGGACCACCCGGCACGGCACCTTCTTCCAGATGAACGGCAACTTCTCCTTCGGCGACTACTTCAAGCGCGGCGCCATCGAGCACGCCTGGACGCTGCTCACCTCCTCCGTGGCCGACGGCGGTTTCGGCTTCGCCGAGCGGGACCTGTGGGTGACGGTCTACCGCGAGGACGACGAGGCGGCGGCCCTGTGGCACGAGATCGCCGGGCTGCCGCCCGAGCGGGTCCAGCGCCTGGGCCGCGAGGACAACTACTGGCACACCGGGGTCCCCGGCCCAGCCGGACCCGACTCGGAGATCTTCTTCGACCGCGGCCCCGCCTTCGGACCGGACGGCGGCCCCGCGGTCGACACGTCGGGGGAGCGCTTCCTCGAGATCTGGAACCTCGTGTTCATGCAGGAGCTGCGCGGCGAGGGCCACGGGTTCGACTTCCCCGTCGTCGGTGAGCTGCCCCGCAAGAACGTCGACACGGGCATGGGTCTGGAGCGCATGGGCTTCGTGCTCCAGGGCGTCGACAACATGTACGAGATCGACGAGGTCCGTCCCGTCCTGGACCGCGCCGCCGAGCTCGCGGGCACGCGCTACGGGAAGGACGCGCAGGACGACGTGCGCCTGCGCGTCGTCGGCGACCACGTCCGGGCCTCGCTGATGCTCGTGGGCGACGGGGTGACCCCGTCGAACGAGGGCCGCGGCTACGTGCTGCGCCGCCTGCTGCGACGCGCCGTCCGCTCGATGCGCCTGCTGGGGGTCGACACCCCGAGCCTGGGCGAGCTCCTGCCGGTCAGCCGCGACGTCATGTCGCCCAGCTACCCCGAGCTGGCCAGCGACTTCGCGCGCATCGCCCCCGTGGTCTACGGCGAGGAGGAGTCCTTCCGGCGCACCCTCGTCGCGGGCACCACCATCCTCGACACCGCGGTCGCCACCGTGAAGCAGCGTCCGGCCGGCGCGGGCAGCAGCGGCCCGCGGCTGTCGGGCGACGACGCCTTCGCCCTGCACGACACCTACGGCTTCCCCATCGACCTCACCCTGGAGATGGCCGGCGAGCAGGGCGTGGCCGTCGACGAGCCCCGGTTCCGCGAGCTCATGGCCGAGCAGCGCGACCGCGCCAAGGCCGACAGCCGCGAGAAGCGGGCCGGACGGGCCGACACCACGACGTACCGCGAGATCGTCGACGCCCTGGCGCGCCCTGCGGGCCAGAGCCCCACGAGCTTCACCGGGTACCGGGCGACCGCCGGCGAGGGACGGGTGGTGGCCCTGCTGCGAGACGGCGCCTCGGTCCCGGTCGCCCTCGCCGGTGACGACCTCGAGGTCGTCCTGGACTCCACCCCCTTCTACGCCGAGGGCGGCGGCCAGCTGGCCGACCGCGGCACCATGACCGTGACCTCGTCGACGGGCACGGCGGGGATCGTGCAGGTCGACGACGTCCAGCGGCCGCTCACCGGCCTGTTCGTCCACCGGGGGCGGGTCACCGTCGGTGAGGTAGCCGTGGGTGACGCCGTCGAGGCCGTGGTCGACGCCACCCGGCGCCTGGCGATCAGCCGTGCCCACACCGCCACGCACCTCGTCCACCAGGGCGTGCGCGACGCGCTGGGCCCCACGGCCCGCCAGGCCGGCTCCGAGAACGCCCCCGGGCGCTTCCGCCTGGACATCACCGCGACCTCGGCGCCGCCGGCCGGAGCCATGGCCGAGGTGGAGGCGCACGTCAACACCTTCCTCTCCGGCGACGTGCCGATCGAGTCCGACGTCATGGACCTCGAGGCTGCGCGCGCGTCCGGGGCCATGGCCCTGTTCGGGGAGAAGTACGGCGACCGGGTGCGCGTGGTCTCCATCGGGGACTGGTCCAAGGAGCTGTGCGGCGGCACCCACGTCGAGCGGACCGGCCAGCTGGGGCTCGTGACGCTGCTCGGGGAGTCCTCGGTGGGCTCCGGGGTGCGGCGCGTCGAGGCACTGGTCGGGGCCGACGCCCACGCGCACGTCGCCCGCGAGTCGGCCCTGGTGAGCTCGCTGACCTCGATGCTGCGGGTGCGCCCCGAGGAGCTGACCGACCGTGTCGGAGCCCTGCTGGAACAGCTCAAGGCCGCCGACAAGGAGATCGCCGCGGCCCGCACGGCCGACGTGCTCGCCGGTGCGGGCGCGCTGGCCGACGGCGCGCTCGACGTGGACGGCGTGTGGCTCGTGGCCGTCGGCGCCGGCGACGTCGCCTCGGCCGACGACCTGCGCACGCTGGTGCTCGACGTGCGGAACCGCCTGGTCTCGCGGCCGGGCGGGGCCGCCGTGGTCGCGGTGGCCGGCGTCGCGAAGGAGCGACCCGTGGTCGTCATCGCGACGACGCCCGCGGCCCGCGACCGGGGCCTGCGGGCGGGCGCGCTCGTCAAGGCCGCCGCCGGAGCGCTCGGCGGCGGCGGCGGGGGGAAGGACGACCTCGCGCAGGGGGGCGGCACCGACGTCTCCGCCGTCCCCGCCGCCCTGGAGGCCGTGCGCACCGCCGTCTCGTCCGCGGCAGGGAGCGTCTAGGGGTGCGCCCCGGGGTGAGGCTCGGGGTCGACGTCGGGTCCGTCCGCGTCGGCCTGGCGTCGTGCGACCCGTCAGGCTCCGTCGCCTCCCCCGTGGAGACCCTGGCGCGGGACGCCGGGCGCGGCTCCGACGTCGTGGCGCTCGCGGAGCACGTGCGGCAGCGCGGCGCCGTCGAGGTGGTCGTCGGTCTGCCCCTCTCGCTCTCCGGGGCCGAGGGACCCGCGGCGACGGCGGCCCGCCGCTACGGCGAGCGCCTGAGCGCCGCCGTCGCCCCCGTCCCCGTGCGCCTGGTCGACGAACGGTTGACGACGGTCAGCGCCCACCAGGTGATGACCGCGTCCGGGCGCCCCGGACGGCGTCAGCGCGAGGTCGTCGACCAGGTGGCCGCCGTGATCCTCCTGCAGGCGGCGCTGGACCGCGAGCGCGCGACCGGCGAGCCGGCCGGTGAGCTCGTCGAGTGGGCGCCGCGGCGGGCGGGGGCCCGGGCGGAGGCGTCGGACGGGCGCGTCGACGCCGGTGAGCCGGCCGAGGCTCGCCGCCCCCGCAAGCCACGCCAGCGCCGAGCACGGCAGACCGACGGCGACCCAGGCCACGGCGGTGCCACCGCCGACGATCACGGAGGGAGCGTGGTGACGCCATGGACGGCATGACCCTCGCCGACCTGACCGGCGGGCGCTCGCCCTCCGACCCGCCCGCCGGACCGGACACGGACCCGCCCGGCAGCCGCCGGGGCTCGGGTGACCGTCAGCGCCGGCGCCGCCGCCGTCGCATCCGTTCGTTGATCGTCCTGGTGCTCGCCCTCCTCGTCATCGGTGTGGGGGTGGTGGCGGTGAGCTCCCCGCTCAAGGACCTCGCCGACCAGGTCACCCAGCCGGACGACTATCCCGGCCCCGGTTCGGGCTCGACGGAGGTCGTCGTGGAGACCGGGGACTCCGGGCGCGACATCGCCAGCACGCTCGCCGCCGCCGACGTGGTGAAGACCGAGCGGGCGTTCTCCGCCGTCGCCGGGTCGGACCCGCGGGCGGCCACCATCAAGCCCGGCACGTACGCGCTGCCCACCAAGATGAGCGCCAAGGGCGCGCTCGGGGCCCTGCTGGACCCGGCGTCGCTCCAGCAGTACTCCTTCACCATCCCCGAGGGCCTCACCGCCCTCAAGGCCCTGGAGCGGGTCGCCGACGTCACGGGCACGTCCGTCGAGGAGCTGCGCGCCGCGACCGCGTCCCCGGCCGTGCCTCTCCCTCCGGAGGCCGAGGGCGACCTCGAGGGGTGGCTCTTCCCCGTGACGTACGACTTCCCGCTGGACGCCACGCCCGTCGACATCGTCTCGGCGATGGTCGAGCGCACCGCCGCGGCCCTCGACGTCGCCGGGGTGCCCGTCGAGCAGCGCGAGGAGGTGCTGACCAAGGCCTCGCTCATCCAGGCCGAGGCAGGGCCCAGCGACGACATGGCCAAGGTCTCCAGGGTGATCGACAACCGCCTCTCCACCGGCATGCAGCTGCAGTTCGACACCACCGTGAACTACGCGACCGGCAAGACCGGTCTGACCACCACGGACGAGGACCGGGCGAGCGACTCGCCCTACAACACCTACCTGGTCGACGGCCTGCCGCCGGGGCCCATCAGCAACCCGGGGGAGGAGGCGATCACCGCCGCGCTCAACCCGGTCGACGGGCCGTGGCTGTTCTTCGTGGTGGTCAACCCCGACACCGGGGAGACGAGGTTCGCCACCACCAAGGAGGAGCACGACGAGAACGTCAAGGTCTTCCAGGCCTGGGCGCGGGCGAACCCGGACCAGTGAGCGGGACGGTGACGAGCCGCGGGGGACGCCGGGTCGTGGAGTCCCGGGTCGTGGGGACCCGGGCGTGAGGGCCGCGGTGCTGGGCCACCCCGTCGAGCACTCGCTGTCCCCGGCGCTGCACACCGCCGCCTACGAGGCGCTGGGCCTCGACGGCTGGACGTACTCCCGCGCCGACGTCACCGCCGAGCAGCT
>JARICT010000155.1 GCA_029257185.1 Quadrisphaera sp. | reverse complement strand
GGAGTTGGACAGGTCGTCGACGACGGTGACGTCGTGGCCGGCCTCCAGCAGGGTGAGCACGGTGTGGCTGCCGATGTACCCGGCTCCGCCGGTGACGAGGATGCGCATGCCGCTACCGAACCACAGGTGGTCCGGCGCAGCGGCCGGCGAGGGCCACCGGCGCTCGCCGAGCGGGGAGTTCGTGCTCCACCCGCCGGCCGAGCGGGGGGTCGGTGCGGCGTCTCCCGGCGTGTCGTCCGCTCCAGGTCCCCGCTCGACGCGCGGCCGTCGCTCCGACTCCCCGCTCGACGAAGGTGGTTTGTCCCCGCCGGCCGCCGGCGCTACCCCCCGAGGCGGGCGACGTCGAGGAGGCGCACGACGGCGGCGCCCGCGTCGTCGCACTCGTCGAGGTCCAGCTCGGCGGTGATGCCCCAGTCGCCGTCGCCGTCGGGGTCGTCGATCACCTGGCGCACGTGCCAGCGCCGGGGCTCGCGCTCCTGCGTGATCTGCAGCATCGACGGTGCCCGCGCATGCGCCCCGGTGCCGACGTCGGCGTGCTCGGCGTAGTACTCCTCCCCCGCGGCGGCCCAGCGCTCGGCGTCCCAACCGTTCGCGGCGTCGAGCTCGCCCAGCGGCCACCACTGGCGCCGGGCCATGAGGTCCACGCGGCGGAACATCGCGTTGCGCACCGCCACGGTGAAGGCCCTCACGTTGGACGTGAACCCGCGGACCACCGGCGGCGGGGGCGCTCCGGTGCGGGCGGCCTCGGCGATCTTCTCGGGGTCGGTCAGCGCGTCCCACTCGTCGAGCAGCGAGGAGTCCGTCTGGCGCACCACCTCCCCCAGCCACTCGATGACATCGCTCAGCTCGGGCGTGCGCAGCTGCTCGGGCACCGTCTGGCGCAGCGCGCGGTAGGCGTCGGAGAGATAGCGCAGCACCGCACCCTCGCTGCGCGCCAGGCCGTAGCGGCGCACGAGGTCCCCGAAGGTCATGGCCTCTTCGAGCATGAGGCGCACCACCGTCTTCGGGCTCACGGCGTCCTCCGGGAGCCAGGGGGCGCTGACGCGGTACTGCTCGAAGGCGGCGAGCAGCAGCTCCTCCAGGGGCTTGGGCCAGGTGACCTGCTCGAGGAGCTCCATGCGCTCCTCGTACTCGATGCCCTCGGCCTTCATCTGCGCCACGGCCTCGCCGCGGGCGGCGTGCTGCTGGGCCACGAGGATCGCCCGCGGGTCGTCGAGGGTGGCCTCCACCACGGACACGACGTCCAGCGCCGGGGTCGGTGACTCCGGGTCCAGGACGTCCAGGGCCGCGAGCGCGAACGTCGACAGCGGCTGGTTCAGCGCGAAGTCGGCCTGCAGGTCGACGGTCAGGCGCAGCATCCGCCCGCTCTCGTCGGGGGCGTCCAGGCGCTCGACGACACCGGCGGTCAGCAGGTCGCGGGTGATAGCCACCGCCCGCTTGACCATGTCGACCTGTCGCTCCCGAGGCTCGTCGTTCTCGCGCAGCAGCCGGCGCAGGGAGGAGGCGGCGTTGCCGGGGCGGGCGATGACGTTGAGCACCATCGCGTGCGTCACCTTCATGCGGGAGACCAGCGGCTCCGGCGGCGCGGCGACGAGGCGCTCGAACGTGGGCATCCCCCAGGTGATCTCGCCGTCGGCGGGCTTCTTGCGCTGGACCTTGCGGCGCTTCTTCGGGTCCTCGCCGGCCTTGGCGAGCGCCTTCTCGTTCTCGATGACGTGGTCGGGCGCCTGCACGACGGCGGTGCCCGCGACGTCGAACCCCGCGCGACCGGCGCGACCGGCGATCTGGTGGAACTCCCGGGCGGACAGCAGGCGGGTGCGGCGACCGTCGTACTTCGTCAGCGAGGTGATGAGCACGGTGCGGATGGGCACGTTGACGCCCACCCCCAGGGTGTCGGTGCCGCACACGACGGCGAGCAGGCCCTGCTGGGTGAGCGTCTCCACCAGGCGGCGGTACTTCGGGAGCATCCCCGCGTGGTGGACGCCGATGCCGTGGCGCACGAGCTTGCTGAGCACCTGGCCGAAGCCCGCGGCGAAGCGGAAGCCGCCGATGGCCGCAGCGATCTCGTCGCGCACCGCCCGGCTGGCCACCGGCGTCGACAGCAGCGCCTGAGCGCGCTCCAGGGCACCCTTCTGCGTGGGGTGGACGACGTAGACCGGGGACTCCTTCGCGGCGAGGACGTCCTCGATCGTCTCGTGGATCGGCGTCAGCACGTACTGGTGCGTCAGCGGGACCGGGCGCTCGGCGCCGGCGACCACCGCGGTGGGGCGCCCGGTGCGGCGGTCCAGGTCCTCCTGGAAGCGGGTGACGTCGCCCAGGGTGGCGGACATGAGGAGGAACTGCGCCCGCGGGAGCTCCAGCAGCGGCACCTGCCACGCCCATCCGCGGTCGGGGTCGGAGTAGTAGTGGAACTCGTCCATCACCACCAGCTGGACGTCGGCGTCGGCGCCCTCGCGCAGCGCGGTGTTGGCGAGGACCTCCGCGGTGCAGCAGATGACGGGGGCCTTCGAGTTCACCGCGCCGTCACCCGTGATCATCCCGACGTTGTCGGCGCCGAGCACGTCGACGAGGGAGAAGAACTTCTCGCTCACCAGGGCCTTGATGGGGGCGGTGTAGTAGCTGCGCCGGCCCTGGGCGAGCGCGGAGGCGTGGGCGCCGAGGGCCACCAGCGACTTCCCCGAGCCGGTGGGGGTGGCGAGGATGACGTTGGACCCGCTCACCAGCTCGATGAGCGCCTCGGACTGCGCGGGGTAGAGCGCGACGTCCCTCGAGGCGGTCCAGTCATCGAAGGCGCCGTAGAGGGCGTCGGGGTCGGAGGCGTCGGCCCCCACGGGGAGGCGGTCTGTCAGGGAGGGAGCAGGCATGAGGGCCCCATCCTCTCCCGGCGGGCCCCGGGACGCTGCAGGGTCACCGCGACGCCGCTACCCACCGCGCACCACCCCCCTTACCGCAATTCGCGCGCTCAACGCTGTGCCTTCCGCCCTCCTCATCGCAATTCGCGCGCAAGATGCTGTGCCGGGCCGCCGGGGACCAGCATCTTGCGCGCGAATTGCGGTAGGGCGGAGCTCATGTGGGGTGGGGCGATGGCGTGCGCGTGGGGATCAGCTGGGGCGGGTCCCGGGGTTCTCGGGTCCGGTGTCGCCGGGCACCGCGGTGGCGGCGTCTTCCTCGGAGATCGTCACCCCGGCCAGGGGGTCGCCGGCGGCGCTGCCAGCAGGCGCGGTGTCGTCCGAGGCGTCGTCGATCATCGGCGGGGGCGTCGAGGCTCCGGGCCCGCGGGCGACGCCGGGGCTGCGGTCGGCCTCGTTGGCCAGCGACTCGGCGTTGTCGCGCTCTGCGACGCCTTCGGTGGGCACCGTCTCGTCGGCGAAGGCGTCCGGGGACGTGGTCATGAGGAGCTCCCCAGCATCTCGGGGTCGGCGTCGGGGTCGTCCTCGTCCTCCGGGTCTTCCTGGACGGGGGTCGCGGCGGCTGCGCCGTCCACGGGCTCCCCGGACCCGCCGTGGCCGGGGTGCGTGGAGGCGAGGTTCTCGGGGTCGGAGTCCGGGTCGACGTCGGTGTCCTGCGGCTGATCGCTCATCGCACGAGCCTGCCACGCCTCCTCCTGCGCGGCCCGTCGTGCTCCGCGGCGACCGCATCAGGTCGTGACGGGCAACCTGCGGTAGCCCCGGATCACCGAGCCCGGTCGGCGCCGCGCGCCGCGCAGGGCGCGCAGGTCGGGGCAGCGCTGAGCCAGGCGCCGCAGCACGACGACGGCCTCCAGCCGCGCCAGCGGGGCCCCGAGGCAGTAGTGGATGCCGCTGGAGAACGCCAGGTGGTCGGTGCCGGCCTCGCGGTCGGGGTCGAACCGGTCCGGGTGGGGACCGACGGCGGGGTCACGGCCGGCCGCTGCCAGGTCCAGCAGCAGCACGGTGCCGCGCGCGACGTGCACCCCGCCCAGGTCGAGGCCCTCGTGGGCGCAGCGCAGAGCCAGCTGCACCGGTGGCTCGAGGCGCAGCACCTCCTCGACGACGCGCTCGGCCCGCGAGGGGTCGTCGACGAGACGCTGCCACTCCCCCGGCGTCGCCAGCAGGAGGGCGACGGCGCTGGCGATGAGGTTCACGGTGGTCTCGAAGCCGGCCACCAGCAGCAGGCCGCACGTGGACACCAGCTCCTCGGGCGTCATCTGCTCGTCGTCGACGGCCCCCGCGAGCATGCCGACGACGTCGGCGTCGCCGTGGCCGTCCGCACCGCCGCGATGCCGGCGCTCTGCCGCCAGCCGGGTGAACAGCTCCTCGAGCTCCCCCGCGGCGGCCCGCAGGCGGCGGGCCTGGCGCACCGAGCGCACGCCGTCGAGCGAGACGCCCACCAGCAGGCCGATCTCGGTGAAGCGGGCGCGGTCGGCCACCGGCACCCCGAGGAGGTCGCTGATGACGGCGACCGGCAGGGGCGCCGCGAGCTGGGAGACCGCGTCGAAGCGCCCGCGCGCCAGGGCGGCGTCCAGCAGCTCGTCGGTCGTCGCCTCGATGCGCGCCGCGCGCTCGCGGATCGCCCGCGGGCGGAACGCCGGGGCCGCGAGGCGTCGAAGCCGCGTGTGGTCGGGCGGGTCCAGCTCGAGGAAGGACTCGCTCAGCGGCCCGCCGGCAGCCAGGGACACCGGGTCCGAGCCCGGCAGCTCGCCGTCCAGGTCCCGCACGCGGCACCGCGGGTCGCGGAGCACCTGCTCGCACAGGGCCTGCGTGGTGATCGCGGTGATGCCCACGCGGCTCGTCACCACGGCCCCGGCCTCGCGCAGCCGGCGCAGGTCGGCGGTGACGGACCGCGGGCCGCGGGCGGCGAGACGCCGGGCGACCGGGTCGCCGGTGCGCGAGAGCGCGGTCACCAGGCCCCAGGTGGTCGCCAGGCTCACAGCGGACCGGGCGCGGGCGAGCGGGGTGCCCAGCGGGTCGGGCGCGGCGTCGGCGCGGGCCTGCGCGCTCATCTCGGCCCCACCCCGCCCAGGACGGTGCGCAGCACCAGCGCCGGGGCGTCCCGCGGCGCCAGGTAGCCCCCCGCGACGTACTCGTGCGCGGTGATGACCGAGCTGAGGAGCGTGGCCGCGACCCACCAGGTGGGCACCGCGGGCTCGAGGGCGCCGCGCGCCTGGGCCGCAGCCACCCACGCGTGGAGCGGCTCGTCGAGCAGGGCGTAGCGCGAGCTGACCTCGGCGACGCCGTTTAGGGAGCGCTCGCGAAGGAGGAACTCCACCCGGGCGGCGATCGGGAGGAGCAGGCCCACGAGGCGGTGGAGGACCTTCTCGACGTCCTCCTCGACGTCGAGGTCGGCCTCGGCGTAGGCATCCTCGATGAGGTCCATCGCCCGGTGCGCCAGCGTGACCAGCAGGTCCAGGCGGGAGGGGTGGCGCGCGTGGAGGCTGGTGCGGCTCATGCCCGCGGCGCGGGCCACCTCGCTCAGGCTGGCGCTCGGGTCGGCCGCGAGGACGCGTGTGGCCACCTGCGTCAGCGACTCCCGAACTGGCATGTTCGATACTGTACGCCGACGTTCAGGACGGCGCAGCACGCACCCGTCTGGGACGATGACTCCGGGCCACACCGGCCCGGGCCTCTAGCTCAATGGGTAGAGCAGCGGACTTTTAATCCGCGGGTTGTGGGTTCGAGCCCCACGGGGCCCACGTCGGTCGTCGTCGACCACACACCGTCGATGACGTGGCGCAGAGGTCGACCCACGAGCGTGCTGAGCGGGTGCGGTGACGGCCTTGTCGCGCATCGTGCGCCATACCGGATGATCCGGTCGAAGCACGAAAGATGGTTCTGGAACGACTACCACCTGGCGGTCCGGAGCGCTCCCTGCACGAAGCCGATCTCATCAGCACCTACCGTGCGGAGGGAGACAGTGCCGAAGCGCAGATCCTCCTCGGGCGCCTGGGCGCCACTTGCGGTGAGACCGAGGCGTGGCCGTGGATTCCCCGAACCTTGACACCTCGAGCGGGAGAACCTGCGCTCCGCGGCTACAAGATCAAGGACTGGGTCGTCGAAGCGGCAGCCGCCGTCGCTCAGCCATAGAGGCGCTTGACGTCCTTCATCGGCACGAACAGCTGAAGGTCGTCATGAGGTGAGGCGAGGAAATCCCCGTTGGCGAGGTAGGAGTCGCGCGCGGCCAGGTCGCGCGCATGGACCAGCACTGCCGCCGCCCCGATGCCGTCGGCGACCGCGGCAGACCGTCGCAGGGCGTCGAGGAGCAGCCCGGCTCCGAGGCCGACGCCCTGCGTCGCGGTGTCGACGGCCAGCCGGGCCAGCAAGAGGCACGGGAGCTGGGCCGGCCGGCCGCCACGCTGCAGTCGGTCCGGTGCTTCGTTCAGGGCCACCGACGCGACGGTGATCGCGTAGTAGCCGACGACGCGGCCGCCCCGCACGGACACGTAGGTCGTGGCGCTGTTGGCCCGCTGGTTCGTCCAGGAGTAGCGCGCGAGCCACTCGTCCAGCTCGCCGGCCCCGCTGCGGAAGCTCGAGACGTCATCGGTGCGCTCGAGCTTCCTCGGAGCGCTGGGCTGGTCGTCGGTCACTCGTCAGACGGCGCGAAGGGGCTCGGTCGGGCTGCGAGGGCCTCGAAACGAGCCGTCGACGGGAGCGGGGCGTCCAGCAGCCGCTGGAACTCCGACCACTGGTGGTCGTCAACCATGAACCAGCGGCGGTCGGCCAGCACGCGCTCGGCCTGCTGGACAGCGCTCGACAGGATGAAGTCGGTCATGGTGCTGTCCGTCGCCAGCGCAGCACGACGGAGCACCTGCTCCTGGCGATCGCTGGTCCTCAGGTTGATGCGTTGGTCCTTCAGGGTTCGCGGGTCGCGGGCAGCCTTGGCCTCGGCCATGTCATCCTCCTCGGTGTACATCCACGGTATGTACGTGACTGTCCATCGTCAAGCACGATGGCGGAGTTGAGCCAGTCGTGGCGCGCTGCTCCGGATGGGTGACGAGAAGTGACCCTGGCGCTTCCCCGTGGCCGTCCGCCGCTGCCCGCCGGCGGTGGCAGGCTCGTCGACGGGGTCGCTGCTGGGCGTTCCCGACGCCGCCCACCGAGGGCGCACGAACAGCGAGGGAGCAGCCATGCAGGTCGTCGGAGCGGACGTGGGCGGGACGAACGTCGAGGTGGGGCTGGTCGGCGACGACCACGAGGTCCTCGAGCGCGGCAAGAAGAACACCCCGGACGAGGGTCCCGAGGCCGTCCTCGACGCCATCGCCGAGCTGGTCGACGGCCTGGAGGGCGAGCCGTCGGCCGTCGGGCTGGGCATCCCGGGCGTCGTCCACGAGGGCCGCGCGCTGACCGTGCCGAACCTCCCGAACTGGGGTGGCGACCCGATCGACCTCATCGCCGGGCTCACCGAGCGCACCGGGCTGCCGACGGTGCTGGGCAACGACGCCAACGTCGGGCTGCTCGGGGAGTGGTTGGCGGGAGCGGCGAAGGGCTCGAACGACGTGCTGGGCATCTGGCTCGGCACCGGCGTGGGCGGCGGGATGATCCTCGAGGGCCGCCCCTACTCGGGCGTGCGCGGCGCGGCCGGTGAGGTGGGGCACGTCATCGTGCGCCAGAACGGGCAGATCTGCGGGTGCGGGCGTCGCGGCTGCGTGGAGGCCTACGCGGGACGCCGATCGATGGAGGCCGCCGTCCGCGCGCAGGTCGCCGCCGGGCGGAAGACCTCGATGCTGGAGCTGCAGGAGGAGCACGAGAAGGACTCCTTCACGTCCAAGGTCTGGGAGGCCGCGCTGGAGGACGGCGACGAGCTGGCCACCGAGGTGTTCGACCTCGGCATCGACGCCCTGGGCGCCGGGATCGGCTCGGTGCTCAACCTCCTCGACGTCGGCCTCGTCGTCATCGGCGGCGGCCTGGCCGAGAAGCTGGGCACCGACCTCGCCGAGAAGGTCGAGGCCGCGACGCTGCCGTGGGTGCTGCGTCCCGAGCCGGACCTGCGCTTCGTGCCCGCCGGTCTCGGCGACGACTCCGGGGTGGTCGGCGCCGCCGCCCTGGCGCGGTCCTCGGTGATCACCGGCTGAGGCCGGCCCCGGGGCAGGGGCGACGTCAGCCGGCGAGGCCGGCGAGCTGGACTCCGACCAGGGCGATGGTGGCGACCACGACGGTGGAGGCGGCGGCCAGCAGGAACGGCCGGGCGCCGACGCGGGCCAGGGAGGCGATCTTGACGCCGCAGCCCAGACCGAACATGGCCGCGGACAGCAGCGCGCTCTGCAGCCAGTCGCCGGCGTCCAGCACGCTCGCGGGCAGGTCGACGGTGGAGCGCAGGACGACCATGGCCAGGAAGGCGACGATGAACAGCGGCACGATGGCGGGCCGCTCGCCCCCGGCAGGCGCCGTGCCGAGGTAGCGCTGGCGCAGGCTGAGGACGGCGACGACCGGGGCGAGCATCAGCACGCGGGCCAGCTTGACGAGGACCGCTGCCGCCAGCGCGCCGCCTCCGATGACCCCGCCGGCGGCGACGACCTGGGCGACCTCGTGGACCGAGGCCCCGGCCCACAGCCCGCTCTGCTCGGTGCTCAGGCCCATCAGCGGCCCCAGGACGGGGACGACCGGGATCATCAGCGTCCCGAAGATCACCACGAGGGCCACGGCGGTGACCACGTCCTCCTCCTCGGCGTCGACCACGCCCTCCACCCCGGCGACGGCGGCCGCGCCGCAGATCGAGAAGCCGCACCCGATCAGCAGCGTCTGGGCGGGACGCATCCCCATGAGCCGGCCCATGAGGACCGTGGCGAGGATGCCGCCGACCACCACGCACACGATGACCAGCAGCATGGGGGCGCCCAGCCCGAGGATGTCGGAGAGCACGAGCTTCAGGCCCAGGAAGACGATGCCGAGGCGCAGCAGCTTCTTGGACGCCAGGGCGATGCCGGGGGCGGTGGCCGCCGGGAGGCGGACGAGGTTGGTCACCGCGATGCCGAGCACGATCGCCACGATGAGGGGGCTGAGGCCCGGGGCCAGGCGGTTCACCGTCATGGCCACGACCACGGCCGCCGCGCAGAGCA
>JARICT010000099.1 GCA_029257185.1 Quadrisphaera sp. | reverse complement strand
GCCATGCCGCTCGCAGAAGCGCGTCACGGCCCCGCGCTCGGAGTTCTCGGGCCAGTTCGCGATCGCCCAGCGCACGTCGGCAGGCACGTGGTTGAAGTCCATGCCCGAGACGAACACGCAGGTCAAGTGACCACGAAGTCATGAGCCAGACCGTCCACGATCTCCTGAGACAGAACCGTCCACGAAGTCCTGAGACTTCACACACCAACCGCCGCTACACCACTCCACGGGACTCAACTTCCGCAAAAGGTCCGTACGAGGTCCGCCCCTGACCATCTCCGGCCGACGGCCACCAACGCTGAAACCTCGGTCCCAAGCGGACTATGGCTCATCACCGCAGGTCCTCACGGGCACCTGTTCGAGTTCCTCAACCGTGTGTCGCGTGTTCGAATCACGCCGGGGGCACCTTCGTTCTTGCAGGTCAGAACTCTGGCACTCCCGGTGTGACCAGGATCACCAGCTCGACAGGCGCACCCGAGCTGGTCGCCGAGGCCGTCGCGGTGCGCCGCAGGCGGTGGCGCGACCCCGGCCAGGCCCGTCGCGGTCCCCCGGCCCTCACACGACGAGACGCACGCGGTGGCCGCCTGCTGCGGCCACCGCGTGCGTCGTCAGACGATCCTCGCTCGCGGTGTCAGCACTCGATGACGTTGACGGCGAGGCCGCCGCGCGAGGTCTCCTTGTACTTGGACTTCATGTCCGCACCGGTGTCGCGCATCGTCTTGATGGCCTGGTCGAGGGTGACCTTGTGGGACCCGCAGCCGTGCTGGGCGAGCCGGGCCGCGTTGATGGCCTTGACCGACGCGATGGCGTTGCGCTCGATGCAGGGAATCTGCACGAGCCCCCCCACCGGGTCGCAGGTCAGCCCGAGGTTGTGCTCGATGCCGATCTCCGCCGCGTTCTCCACCTGCACGGGCGTTCCCCCGAGCACGGCGGCGAGGCCGCCGGCGGCCATCGAGCACGCCGAGCCGACCTCGCCCTGGCAGCCCACCTCCGCGCCGGAGATCGAGGCGCGGAGCTTGAACAGGATGCCGACGGCTGCCGCCGTCAGGAGGAACTCGACCACCCCGTCGTCGTCGGCGCCGTCGACGAAGCGGTCGTAGAAGTGCAGCACAGCCGGGATGATCCCCGCCGCACCGTTGGTGGGCGCGGTGACGATCCGCCCGCCCGAGGCGTTCTCCTCGTTCACCGCGAGCGCGTAGAGGTTGACCCACTCCATCGCCCACAGCGGGTCGCGGACCGGCGCGCCCCCGACCCGGGCAGCCGCTTCCTGCTCGCGCAGCCGCACCCTGAGCCTTGGCGCCCGGCGGGGCACCCCGAGCCGACCCGGCAGGACGGGCTCCGGTCGCGTGCTCCCGTTCTCGACGCACTCCCGCATGACCGACCACAGGGTGAGCAGCTGGGAGCGCACCTCGGCCTCCGAGCGCCACGACAGCTCGTTGGCCATCATCACCTCGGCGATCGACATCCCGTGGTCCCGGCACTGCGCCAGCAGCTCCGCAGCCGTCTCGAACGGGTGGGCGACGGGGGTCTCGTCCGCGACCACGCGGTCGCTCCCCTCGGCGTCCCCGTCGACGACGAAGCCGCCCCCGACCGAGTAGTAGGTGCGGTGCAGCAGGGAGGCGCCGCTGTCGTCGAACGCCTCGAAGGTCATGCCGTTGGGGTGCGTGGGCAAGGTCTTGCGACGGTGCAGCTCGAGGTCGGTGTCGATGTCGAAGTCGATCTCGTGGGTGTCGTTCAGCCGCAGCCTCCCGCTCTCGCGCACCGCGTCGACCAGCAGCAGCGCCTGGTCGGTGTCCACCGTCTCCGGCTCGTCTCCCTGGAGCCCCAGGAGCACCGCCCGGTCCGAGCCGTGCCCCCGGCCGGTGGCGCCCAGCGATCCGTAGAGCTGAGCATGGACGCGCCGGGTGGAGTCCAGCAGGTCCAGCTCGGACAGCGCCAGGGCGAACGTCCGCGCGGCGCGCATCGGCCCGACGGTGTGGGACGACGAGGGACCGATCCCGACGGAGAAGAGGTCGAGGGCACTCAGCGCCATCAGGCGAACTCCCGCATCCCGTCGGCCAACCACCGGACGACGTGCTCGGTGAAGGACGTCCGCGGCATCAGCCGCCAGGTGTCCTCCGCCGAGCGCCAGACGATCACGGCCACCGACTCCATGGTGGTCGTCACGGCCCGGCCGACGGGGAACGAGCGGGGGTGCAGGTCGAGCTCGATCGTCTTGTCGAGCACCGCCCTGGCACGGGGGCCCGAGAGCTCCAGGGTGGAGCGGTTGGCCGAGACGTCCACGGCCTGGCCGCGGTGCCCTTCCAGGGCCGCCTCCAGGGAAGCGGCCACCGCGGGGCCGGGCTCGCCCGTCTGCGCCTCGTCGGCGAGCACGGCGAGCCACTCGTCGGGTGAGAGCCAGACGACCGACACCGGTCGGCCGGCCCGCTCCCCCGCGGCGACCGCGGCCCCGTCGACGGGGAGCCGGGCGCCGAGCGCCGCACCCACCGCCTCGGCGGCGTCGACCGACGCCGCCCGGATCGCGATCTGGGTGAGGAAGGGCACCTCCCGCAGACGCACCTGCTCGCTGCTGGCCTGGGCCATCAGCGCGGCGTGGTCGTGGGCGGGGCTGCGCCTGCGGTCCAGCACCGACGCGTCCGGGTTCGTGGACCGCTCCGGCGCGGCGATCGTCTGCTCAACCATCGCGGCGAGCTCCTTCCTTGTCGTAGAGCACGGGTTCGGCGACCTCTACCTCGACGAACTCACCACGGAACGAGGCGACCAGCCTCTGGCCGACGCGCGTGGGACCGTCCTTCACGAGCGCGAGCGCGAAGCTGCGGCCGAGGGCCTGACTGTGGTAGCTCGAGGTGACGAAGCCCAGCATGGGGATCGGCGCGGCGGGCAAGCCCTCGCCGGTGTAGTCCCCCAGCGCCGACGCCTCGACGATCTGGCTCCCCTCGGGCAGGCGCAGCGAGTGGTCGACCGGCAGCACGCTCACCAGCTGCTTGCGCCCCGGCGCGCAGAGCGCGCTGGTCGAGAACGATCGCTTGCCGATGAACTCCTTCTTCGTCGACACGATCCAGTCCATCCCGAGGTCGTGCGGGGTGACCGTGCCGTCCGTGTCCTGCCCCACGATGGGGAAGGCCTTCTCGGCCCGCAGCACGTGCATCGTCTCGGTGCCGTAGGGCGTGATGTCCAGGTGAGCCCCGGCCGCCGCGACGTCCTCCCACACGGCGAGGCCGTACCAGCTCGGGACGTTGATCTCGAAGGCGAGCTCGCCGGAGAACGTGATCCGGCAGATCCGGGCGTCGATGCCGGAGGCGAGCGTCGTCTCCCGGAACTCCATGAAGCCGAAACCCTCCTTCGACACGTCGAGGTCGGGGGCCATCGCGGCGATGACCTCGCGCGAGCGCGGCCCCACGACGGCCACGGTCGACCACTGCTCGGTGACGGAGGTGAACGTCACGTCCAGCTCGGGCCACTCCGTCTGGCTCCACTCCTCCAGCCAGTCGAGCACGTTGGCCGCACCACCGGTCGTCGTCGTCATGAAGAACCGGTCGTCCGCCAGGCGCAGGGTCACGCCGTCGTCCATCACCATGCCGGACGCGGTGCACATCACGCCGTACCGCCCCTTGCCGACGGGCACCTTGAGGAAGGGGTTGGTGTAGACGCGGTTGAGGAACTCCGGTGCGTCAGCGCCGCGGATCTCGATCTTCCCGAGCGTGGTGGCGTCCATGAAGGCCACGCCCTCGCGGGCGGCGCGGCACTCGCGGGCGACGGCGGCGTCCATGTCCTCACCGTCCTTGGGGTAGTACCACGGGCGCTTCCACTGGCCGACGTCCTCGAAGAGCGCGCCGTGCGCGACGTGCCAGGGGTGCGCCGGGCTGGTGCGTGCCGCGTCGAAGAGGACGCCGCGGCCGCGGCCAGCCAGCGCGGTGAACGCCACCGGGGTGAACGGTGCCCTGAAGGTGGTCGTGCCGATCTCGCCCGGGGTGGGCCGGCTGGCCGGCTGTCCCGAGGCGGTTGTGCCCTCGGGGTCCTGCCCCGGCTGCCCGGCCGGGATGGCCTTGACGTCGTGGCCGGAGAGGAGCTGGGTGAGCAGGCCCATCGTGTTGACGCCGCTGGTCTTGCCCTGGTCGATGCCGGTGCCGATCGAGGTGTAGCGCTTGACGTGCTCGACGGAGCGCAGACCGGCCCCGGTCGCGCGCAGCACGTCGGCCGCGGTGTTGTCGCGGTGGGGGTCGACGAAGTGGGTGTCGAGCGAGCCGTCGGGCGCGGGCACGGCCCAGACCTGCCGCACCGTGCCGGCCGCGCGGTGCTGGCGGGCACCCCGCACGTCGGCGCTCTCGGGCACCACGGGGGTGCCGTCGTGGCCTGGCGCCGGGAAGCCGACCGCGAGGGCCGCGCTCCTGCCGGCGCGCGCGCCCTCGGTCACGCAGTCGTCGGTGGCGTACGTGCCGTTGCCCGCACCCGCGACGAGCTGGCCGTGCACGGGGGCGGAGGGCACGAAACCGGCCAGCGCGTCGTCCCAGGCGAGCTTGCCCTGGCGCTGGCTGTGCAGGCTCACGTTCGGCGTCCAGCCACCGGACACCGCGACGAGGTCACCACCGACGAGGTGGGGCTCGCCAGCGATCTGGCCGTCGTCGTCGAGGCGCGCCACCCAGGCACCCGTGACGTGGTCGACGCCCTCGATGCCCACCACGGCGGACGCCGTGTGCACGGTGAGGCCGGCTTGCCTCGCCGCTTCCTGCGCGCTGCCGGCAGCGGTGTCCTCCGGGCGTGCGTCGACGACGGTGACCCCCGCGCCGGCTCGGAGCAGGCTGTGCGCGGTCTCGTAGGCGGAGTCGTTGGTGGTGAAGACCACCACGTCGCGGCCCGGCAGGGCGGCCCAGCGCTCCACGTAGGTCTTCACGGCGGAGGCCAGCATGACGCCCGGGACGTCGTTGTCGCTGAACACGATCGGGCGCTCGAAGGCGCCGACCGCGAGCACGACCCGCCCGGCGGTGACGTGCCACACCCGCTGGCGCGAGACGCCGTCACGCCGCGGCGCCGACTCGTCGCGCTTCTCCAGCGCGACGAGGTAGTTGGTGTCGTAGCTGCCGAACACCGAGGTGCGGGTCAGCACCGTCACCTCCGGGGCGGCCTCGAGCTCGGCCGCGGCGGCGGCGACGTGGTCGAGCGCGCTCTGGCCGGCGACGATCGCGGATGGGTCCGCCAGCAGCGAGCCCCCGAGCTCGAAGTCCTGCTCGAAGAGCATCACCCGCGCCCCGCCGGCCGCCGCCTCCCTGGCCGCAGCGAGCCCGGCCGGGCCGGAGCCGATGACGGCGACGTCGGTGTGGACGTGCATCTTGTCGTACTCGTGGGTGTCCGCCCGCGGGTCGAGCACGCCGATCCCGTCGAGCAGGGTGACGTCCAGGCCGTCCCGCAGCTCCAGGGTGGTGGCGGGCAGCATCGACTCGTCGGTGTCGCCGTTGACGCGCACGAAGGCGTTGGGCTCCTCGACGCCCGCGCTGAGCACGCCGCGCGGGCGTCCGCGATAGATGGAGTCGCCCACGCGCAGGCGCCCCTCGCCCACCAGGGCGGAGGCGAGCGTGTCGCCGGCGTAGCCGGTCAGCCTCGTGCCGTCGACGGTGAACTCCAGGGGCTGCCCGCGGTCGATGACCCCCCCTCGCTCGAGACGGCCCGGCTGACGGTCCTGGTGCTGGGTCACGAGCCGGCCTCCTGGGTGGCGAACCCCGTGGCGGAGCCGTCCGGTCTCATCTCGGAGATCGGGTAGACGGCGCTGATCACGTAGGTGTGGGTGGTGCGGATGACGTTGAACCACTTGCGGCAGCCGGCCGAGTGGCGCCAGCGCTCGGCGTGGGTGCCCCGGGGGTTGTCCCGGTAGAAGAGGTACTGCCCCCACTCGTCGTCGGTGAGCTGGTCGGGGCTCTCCGGGTAGGCCACGTGGGCCTGTCCGCCGTACGTGTACTCGGGCTCGTTGCGGGGCCCGCAGAACGGGCAGTTGATGACCATCATGGCGAGGGCTCCTTGCCGTCAGTGAGCCACGGCGGCGGCGCCGTGCTCGTCGATGAGGGCGCCGGTGACGAAGCGCTCGAGGCCGTAGGCCGCGTTGAGCGGGTGGGGCTCGTCGTGGGCGATGGTGTGCGCGTAGGCGAGACCCGCGCCGGGGACGGACTTGAAGCCGCCGGTGCCCCAGCCGCAGTTGACGTACATCTGGTCGACGGGGGAGAGCCCCATGATCGGTGAGGCGTCGAGCGTGACGTCGACGACCCCTCCCCAGGTGCGCAGCAGGTGGGCCCTGGCGAAGATCGGGAAGAGCTCGACGGCGGCGGCCATCTGGTGCTCGATGACGTGGAAGGAGCCGCGCTGGCCGTAGCCGTTGTAGGTGTCGACCCCCGCGCCCATCACGAGCTCGCCCTTGTGGGCCT
>JARICT010000015.1 GCA_029257185.1 Quadrisphaera sp. | reverse complement strand
GGTGGTGCGGAAGACCACGGTGACCGCGACGGTCCACGCCCCGGCGACGGCCAGCCAGAGGCGGAGGCGGTCCGAGGGAAGCCACGCCACGAGCGGCACGAGCCACAGCAGGAACGGCAGCCAGATGCGCTCGGTCTCGGACTTCGAGAGCCCGGTGGCGGTGGCCGCGATGATGGCGACCGCCGCGCCGATGGCCATCCACCCCGTCGCGGGCACGGCGAGGCGGTCGAGGAACGCGACGAACCGCGACGAGACGGTGGGGCGAGCCACCACGGCCTCGGGAGCGCCGCCCACGGGCTCGGTGGAGGCGGGAGCCGGCTCGGCTGACCCGTCGTGCAGCGCGCGCACCCGCCGCACCCCCCGAGAGACCGCAACACCCAGCCCGGCCACCGTCGCGGGCCCCAGCACGAACGCCGAGACGGCGAGGTTGCCCCAGATCCAGTAGGAGTGCTGGCGCAGCTCACCCTTGCCCTGGTAGTAGCGCTCGACGAGGATCTGCTCGCCCTCGACCCACCAGAACCCGCCGAGGGCGAAGAGCCCCACCGGCACGAGCGCGGCGACGATCGCTGGGAGGAGCGGGCGCAGGGTGCGGGCGGAGACCAGGACCGTCAACGCCATCGGCGCCAGCAGGATCAGCCCGTAGCTGAGGAACAGGCAGAGCCCGAGGACCAACCCGGCGGCCAGGGACAGCAGCAGCGAGCGACGGCCCGGTGGCGCGGTCGCCCCCAGCGCCAGCAGGGCGAGCCCCCACGCGGCGACCGCCATGAAGGCGCCGTCGGCGGAGATCCACGTCCAGACCACCATCGGCGCGAGCGCCAGGAAGGGGGCGATGACGCGGGCGCGGCGCTCGTCCCCGAGCGCGCGCAGGGCGATGAGCACGGCCATGACACCGGTGGAGGCGATGAGCGCGGTGACGATGCCGGACGCCGCAGCGCCTCCGAGCCCGACGCGGTCGAGGAACGTGTAGAAGAACAGCGGCAGCGGCGGGTGCCCGGAGTTGTGCGTCGTCCAGTGGTCCGGGGCGGTCAGCAGGATGCGGTCGGTGTAGATCCGCAGGGTCTCGAGGTAGGAGTCCACCCGCGGGACGTCCACGAGGTACTCGTCCTCGTTCGACAGCGGCGCGACGATGCCCCCGGACCACCCGCGCACCAGGGCGTTGCCCACGCCCCACAGGGCACCGACGCCAAAGGTCGCTCCCAGCAGCCGCCCCCACGGCAGGGTGCGGGCCAGGTCGGGCCCGCGCCGCGCCACGGCGACGGCCAGGGGCACCACGAACAGCAGGGCCCACCCGAGCGTGGGGTCGACGTGCGCGCTCAGCGGCGGCAGCCACTGGTGGACGTCGCCGCCCCACCACCCCAGCGGTTCGGCGAGGAACGCCGCCGCCAGCAGGAGGGTCGCGACCCCCAGCGCCACCACCTCCGCGGTGGGGCGCCGCCGCGAGGGCGCCTCGGGGCGTCGATCGGCCACGCGGGCGTGCTGGTCGGTCACCGGGTCATCTTCACCGACGCCCCTGGGGCCTCGCTGGGATCCGCGTCGGGTGCTCCGCGCGGACGGGTGCTCCCGAGGGGCGGCTCCTACTTCGGCGGCTCGATGGGCTCGACGGGCACGCCCGGGCTTGAGCTGCCCTCCTCGGGGGCGTCGTCACCGTAGGTGTCGTCGACCGCCGGGCCCGGGTCGGAGGAGCCGGCCTGCGGAGCCTCGTCGCCACCGTCGACGGCCGGTCCGGGATCCGAGGGACCCGTGGCGGGCGCGTCGGTGCTCGAGGGGCCCGGGTCGGACGACCCGGAGTCGATCCCTGCGGTGTCGTCGGTGCTCATGAGCTCTTCACGCGCGTGCCTCCCTCGGCCCCACCCCGCCGTCGGGGCGCGGCCCTCGAGGATAGGCCGCTCGGAGCGGACCGGCCCGGCGAGAGGACCGCCGGCGGCCGGAGGTGGCGCGGGGTCATGAGCTCGCGCCGCCCTGGACCGCGCGCATGCCGACCGCGGCGTTCGAGCGGGGATCTCGTGCGGGCGACACGCCGAGAGCAGCCGAAGGAGCTCCCCGCTGGGCGCCTGGGCGCCGCAGGAACTCCCCGCTCAGGCGTGCCCGGCGAGCTCGCCCACGCTGCCGGCGCCGGCCTCCACGCCGTCCACCACGCGGGCGGCGTCCTGGCGGAACTGGGTGCGGTGCAGCTCCTCGTAGCGCCCGCCGGCGTTGATGAGCTCGTCGTGGGTGCCGCGCTGGACCACGCGGCCGTCCTCGAGCACGAGGATGACGTCGGCGGAGCGGATCGTCGAGAGCCGGTGGGCGATGACGATGGCGGTGCGCCCCTCCAGCGCCTCGTCGAGCGCGGCCTGCACGGCCGCCTCGGAGGTGGAGTCCAGCGCCGCGGTGGCCTCGTCGAGCACGACGACGCGCGGCTGGGCCAGCAGCAGGCGGGCGATGGTCATGCGCTGGCGCTCGCCGCCGGAGAGGCGGTACCCGCGCTCGCCGACCACGGTGTCCAGGCCGTCGGGCATGTCGCGCACCAGCGGCTCGAGCCGCGCGCGGCGCAGCGCGGACCACACCTGGTCGTCGCTCGCGTCCGGCGCGGCGAGGACCAGGTTGGCCCGGATGCTCTCGTGGAACAGGTGCCCGTCCTGCGTGACCACGCCCACGGCGCCGCGCATCGCGGCGAAGGACAGGTCGCGCACGTCGGTGCCGCCGATCCGCACGGCCCCGCCCTCGACGTCGTACAGGCGCGCGACCAGCTGGGCGATCGTGGACTTCCCCGCCCCGGACGACCCGACGATGGCCACCACCTGGCCGGGGCGCGCGGTGAAGGAGACGCCGTGCAGCACCTCGTCGCCGCCGCGGGAGTCCAGCACCGCCACCTCCTCCAGGGAGGCGAGGGAGACGTGCTCGGCCGAGGGGTAGCCGAAGCGGACGTCGTCCACCTCGACGGACAGCGGGCCGTCGGGGGCGGGGCGGGCGTCGGGCTTCTCCTGGATGAGGGGCTCCAGGTCGAGGACCTCGAAGACCCGCTCGAAGCTGACGATGGCGCTCATGACGTCCACGCGGGCGGTGGACAGCGCGGTGAGCGGCGCGTAGAGCTGCGTCAGCAGGAGCGCGAGGGTGACCACGGCGCCGGCGTCGAGCCGCCCGGTGAGCGCGTACCAGCCGCCGAGCCCGTACACCAGGGCGAGGGCCAGGGCGGAGACGAGCGTCAGCGCGGTGACGAAGACGAACTGGAGCATCGAGGAGCGCACGCCGATGTCGCGCACGCGGGCGGCGCGCGAGGCGAACTCCGCGGACTCAGCGTCCGGGCGCCCGAAGAGCTTGACCAGCGTGGCGCCGGGCGCCGAGAACCGCTCGGTCATCTGCGTGGACATCGTGGCGTTGTGGTTCGCCGACTCCCGCTGCAGGCGGGCCAGGCGCGAGCCCATGGCACGGGCGGGGACGACGAAGACCGGCAGCAGCACCAGCGCGAGCAGGGTGATCTGCCACGAGGTGTAGAGCATCACCGCGAGGGTGATGGCGAGGGTGACGAGGTTTCCGACCACCCCGGACAGCGTCCCGGAGAACGCCCGCTGGGCACCGATGACGTCGTTGTTGAGGCGGCTGACCAGCGCGCCGGTGCGGGTGCGGGTGAAGAAGGCGATCGGCATCCGCTGGACGTGGTCGTAGACGGCGGTGCGCAGGTCCAGGATCACCGACTCCCCGATGAGCGAGGAGAGCCAGCGCACCACCAGACCCAGCCCGGCGCCGACGATCGCGATGATCCCGATGAGCACCGCGAGGGCCACGACGAGGCTCGTGGGGCTGTCACCGAACAGCGAGCCGAGGAACCGGGCGATCCTGCCCGGGTCTCCCTCCTCGGGGGTGATCGCCCGCACGACGGCGCCGGCGAGGACCGGCGTCGCGACGGCCAGCGCCGCCGTCACCACCGAGAGGCCCAGGAACCACGCGAGGCGCCGGCGGTGCGGGCGCGCGAAGCGCAGGATCCGCTTGAGGGTGACCCCGGAGAACGGCCGCGAGTCCTTGGTCCCGTACGTGGTGCGGTAGAGCGCGTTCCAGGCGGTGCTCTCCATGCTCATGGGGGCGTCAACACCCGACGTGCTGCTTTCGGTGCCGCTCGCGCGAGCGTGATCAGGCGGGTGATCGGGCGGGCCATCGCGCCGCTCATCGCGTCGGGGCCGTCAGGGCGGCGTAGTCGTCGGCGGTGACGGGCCCCGAGGAGCGCACCCCGCCGGGCAGCGGGACGGCGGTGGGCTCGCCGTCGCGGAGCATCTGGACGCGGTCCACGCCGGGCGCCGAGGTGACCGTCAGCACCACCTGCCCGGCCGCCAGGGGCAGGCGGTCGGCGGAGGGGTCGCGGTCCGGCTGGCGCAGCGCGACGCGGGCCGTGGTGCCCACGACGTCGACGAGCACCACGGGGACCCCCGGCCCCAGCGCGGTCGACAGCCCGGCGTCGCGCTGGCTCGCGGTCGGCCCGGCCGCGAGGCGGCGCAGCAGCACCGCCGTGACGGCCGGCGCGTCCGGCTCACCGCCGAGCGGGCCCGCCGCGGGCGCCGGGTCCAGGACCACCGGCGTGAGCATGTCCTCCGCGTCGAGCAGGTACGTGGTGGGCGGACGCCCGTCCAGGCCCGGGGCCGCGACCGCGTCGTCGGGAGAGGACGCGGGCCCGTCGGCGGCCCCGGTGCCGGAGCCGCTGGAGGGCGCCGGGTCCAGGAGCCCCCGGGGCACCGAGGTCGCGGGGACGGCGGTGGTGCCGCGCACCGGGACCCCGCACCCGGCGGCCACCAGGCACGCCAGCAGCACCGGGCACACCAGCAGCACCGGGCCACCGGCGAGCGCCACGGCCCCGCGGCGTCGCCGGCTCACGCCCGGCTCGCGGGGAGCTTCATGACGAACCTCGCGCCCCCGGACGGCGAGCGCTCGGCCCACACCGTCCCGTGGTGGGCCCTCAGGGTCTCGTCGACGAGGCTGAGGCCCAGCCCGGAGCCGGGGCGGGCCTGTCGCGAGCCGGCGCGGGCGAACCGCTCGAAGATCCGGCCGCTCTCGCCGTCGGGCACCCCGGGGCCGTCGTCGTCGACCATGACGAGCACCGCCGACCCGCTCCCCCGGACCTGCACGGCGACCACGCCCTGCCCGTGCAGGTCGGCGTTGTCCAGCAGGTTCACCAGGGCCCGGGACACCATCTGGCGGTCCACGTCGACCACGAGGGCGTCTCCGTCGCGGCCGGGCCCGCTCAGGAGGCCCTCTGGCCGGCCGGTCGAGGCGAGCGTCTGACGGGCGAGGACGACCGCGTCGGTGGGCACGCGCACCATGGCCGACGCGCCGGCGTCGAAGCGCCCCAGCACCAGGAGGTCCTCCAGCGTCGCCCGGAAGCGGACGAGCTCGGCGTCGACGAGGTCCAGCGCCCGCTGCGAGCGTTCCGACAGCTCGCCGCGCCGCCGCTGCAGGACGCCCACGCTGGTCACCAGCGTCGTCAGCGGTGAGCGCAGCTCGTGGCTGACGTCGGCGGTGAAGCGGGCCTCGGTGTCGATGCGCTCCTCCAGGACGTCGACCATCGAGTTGATGGAGGCGACGATGGCCACGAGGTCCGGGTCGTCGGTGGCGGGGACGCGGGTCCCCAGCTCCCCGCCGGCGATGCGGGCGGCCGTGCTCGAGACGTCCCGGAGCGGCCCCACGAGCGCCCCGGCGACCCACCGCCCCAGGAGCGCGCCGCCCACCGCGCCGGCGAGCGCGCAGCCGGCGAGCACCGCTCTCAGCGTCGTCAGGGTCGCCTCGAGCTCGCCGACGCGCGCCACCTCGTAGAGCTGCGCGTCCACCGCCGGCAGCGCGATCCCCACCGCGAGGACCGGGCCGTCCGGCGCTCGCGCCCACGCCTGCGCCACGCCACCGCCGCGGGCGGCGTCCTGCACCTGCTCGGGGACCGACTCCAGGCCGCGGGTCAGCGACGAGGAGAACACCTCGCCGCCGCGGACCACGAGGACGTCCGCGTCCGCGGGCGGTGAGGCGGCCGCCAGCACGTCGCCCACCTCGGCCCCCGCGGTCAGCAGCCCCTCGCGCACCGAGGCCGCGTCGACGTACGCCTGCCCGAGGGCGGTCTGCTCGCGCTGGGCCAGCAGCTCCGCGCGCACCACGAGGTAGGCGCTGGTCGCGAACCCGGCCACCAGCGCCGCGGAGCCGAGCGAGATGGCGAGGACGGCTGCCCGCCGCACCCCCCAGGGCGAGCGCGGGCGCCGGGAGACCCGCCGGCCGCGCCGGCGGGCCACGGCTGCGGGCCGCGGCGACCGCGGGGCACCGCTGCGGGGCGCCCGGCGGGCCAGCAGCAGGCTCACGCCACGTCCAGGCGGTACCCGAGCCCCCGCACCGTGGTGATCAGGCGGGGGTCGGACGGGTCCTCCTCCACCTTCAGGCGCAGGCGGCGCACGTGGACGTCGACGATGCGCTCGTCACCGAACCAGTCGCGGTCCCACACCCTCTCCAGCAGCTCGGTGCGGCTGAGCAGGCGCCCCGCCGAGGCGGAGAGCTCGCACAGGAGCCGGAACTCCGTGACCGTGAGGTGCACCTGGTCGGCGCCCCGGCGCAGGGTGCCGGCGTCCACGTCGAGGACGAGGGGCCCGGCCCCCGCGTCGAGGACGGTGCGGCGGCGGCCGGCGGCCGACGGGCCGCTCGCCGGCGGGGGGTCCGCGGGTGCGGCGGACGCCGCGGGGGGCGCGAGAGACGTGGCGGCGCGCCCGCGGCGCAGCAGCGCCTTGACCCGCGCCAGCAGCACGGGGACGTCGAAGGGCTTGGTCACGTAGTCGTCGGCGCCGGCCTCCAGGGCGGCGACGACGTCCGAGGCGTCCTGGCGGGCGGAGATCACGATGACCGGGGCGTCGCAGGTGGGCCGCACGCGGGCGATGAGCGAGAAGCCGTCGAGGCCGCCGAGCATGAGGTCCACGAGCAGCAGGTCCATCCCGCGGCGGCCGGCCAGGAGCGTCATCGCCTCGTCGGCGCTGCAGGCCTCGTGGACGCGGTAGCCCTCGTCCTCCAGCGCCAGCGTGAGGGAGGCGCGGATGCCGTCGTCGTCGTCCACGATGAGCAGCTCCCGCATCTACTCATGGTGACATTCGGAGACGCTGAGTGAGTCGGCTTCGCTGCTCGTCCGCCGTCGAGCTGTCACACGACGGACACGTGTCGCTCCGCCTCGACGGGCGCCTCGCGGGCCAGGGTGGTCGCCACGGCGGCCGGCCACGGTCGCCTCGGAGGAGGGGGTGGCCGTGGGTGCAGCGGGAGGAGACCTCCGGGTCCTGGAGCGCACGCGGGAGCGCACCGTGGTCGCCCTCGACGACGGCGCGCTCGCGGGGGGCCTGGCGGAGCTGCGCTGGCGCCTGGACGAGCTGCTGGACGGGGGGCAGGAGGAGCTGGTGGTCGACATCGCGGGCGTCGCGACGGTGACGTCGACGACGCTCTCGGCGCTCCTGCTGGCGCGCCGCAGGTGCCACGCCCGTGACGGCCGCCTGCTGCTGCGCCGCCCGTCGAGGGCCGCGTCCGCCGTGCTGCGCCGCAGCGGTCTCGGCCCCGTCTTCGGGCTCGAGGCCCAGGCCCGCTACCCCGCCTGAGC
>JARICT010000011.1 GCA_029257185.1 Quadrisphaera sp. | reverse complement strand
ACACCGCCGTCCGTGCGCTGCGCGCGGCCTGAGCCGGACGCCGGAGGACCTCTCGCCGGGCGGGCACCTCGAGGAGCGGGTAGAGGTGGTGCATGGCCACCCTCTGCGTGACGGGCTCCACCGACGGCATCGGCCTCGCAGCGGCGCGCAGCCTCGTCACCGCGGGCCACCGCGTCCTCGTGCACGCCCGCACCGCCGAGAGGGGGCGCCCGGTCGTCGACGAGCTGGACGGCCCGGCGCGAGAGGCCGGCGGACGGGTGCACCTCGTGACGGGGGACCTCGCCTCGCTGGACCAGGTCCGTGCCCTCGCGGACCAGGTGGGCCAGCACGCCCCGCTGGACGCGCTGGTGCACAACGCGGGCGTCTGGGTGCGCGGGCAGGTTCCCGCCCGGTCGGCGGACGGGTACGAGACGACGTTCGCGGTCAACGCCCTGGCCCCGCACCTGCTGACGTCCCTGCTGGCCGGCGCTCTCGACGACGCCCGGGGCCGGGTGGTCTGGCTGGGGTCCGGCATGGCCCGCTCGGGGGCGAAGCACCTGGGCTCCGGGCGCCTGGAGGACCTGGCGACGGCGGACACCCGAGGGGACCGGGAGGCCGAGCGCGCGTACTCCGCCTCCAAGGCCGCCGACGTGGCGCTCGCCCTCGCCTGGGACGCCCGCCTGGAGGCGGCGACCTCGCTCGCGCTCGATCCCGGCTGGGTGCCGACCAAGCTGGCCAGCCCCGGTGCGTCGGGCAGCGTGGACGTCCCCGGGGAGGCGCTCGCGCGGCTCGCGACGCGGGCCTGCCTCGAGAGCCTGGACGGTGCTCGGTACGTCAAGGGCTCCCGCCCCACGCCCATCCCCGGCCCCCTGCTGGCCGCGGACCTGCAGGACGCGCTGGCATCGCTCTGCGACCGTCTCGTGGGGGCTGCGTGACCCGCTCCTCGGGCACACTGGCGTGATGGTGGCGACGGGAGCGGTCGACCACCACGAGGTCCTCGACCGGGCGCGGGCGCTGCTGCGCGAGGCGGGGCAGCGCATGACCGCGCCGAGGCGGGCGGTGCTGCTCGCGCTGGCGGCCCGAGGGGGCCACGTCGGCGCCGAGCAGGTCGTCGCCGACGTGGGGGACGCCGGCGTCCACCGGTCGAGCGTGTACCGGACGCTGGACGCCCTCACCCGGCTCGGTGTCCTGCAGCACGTCCACCTCGGCCACGGGGCGACGGCGTACCACCTCGCCGCGGCCCACCACCCTCACGCGCAGTGCAGCAGGTGCGGCGCCGTGGTGGACCTGCCCGCGGACCTCATGGTCGACCTCGGCCCGGTCGTCACCGGGCGCACCGGCTTCGTGCTCGACCCGCTGCACGTCGCGCTGTCCGGCACGTGCGCCGCGTGCGCCGGCTGCGCGGGGGGACCGCCGGTCGCCCGGCCCTGAGGCGGCGTCGGCTCACTCCCAGGGGGTGGCCTGCTCGAAGCCGACCGGGGCGGTGGGCACCACCAGCACCGGTCGCGGCTGGTGGTGCGCCAGCTGGGCGGCGACGGACCCGCCGAAGAAGTCCGAGACGCGTCCTCGGAACCCGGCCTGGCGGGTGCCCACCACGATCATCACGGCGTCCACCCGCTCCGCCAGCCGGGCCAGCTCCTGCACCCGGTCGCCAGCCAGCGGCTCCACCCGCCAGGTCACCGGTCGGTCGCCGACGAGGCGCTCGAGGGTCTCGTGCACGGCGAGCACGTGGACGCCGGGCCCGACCCGGTGGGCATCGTGGCCGGAGGCCCCGGCCTCGCGTCCGGGAGGCTCCCCGAGGTCGACCACCGCGAACACCACCTCCGCCCCCAGGCCGCGGGCGAGGTCGAGGGCCCGTCGCACCGTCACCTCCGGCTGTCCGGGAGCCATGCCCACGACGATCACCGGTGCGCCATCGGTCATGACCTCGCCTCGTCCCTGCCGCGGAGGGTGGGCCCACGAGCCGGGCGCCGGCCGTGGAGGGCCGCACCGCGACGAGCGTCCCGCCCCCATCATCCTCCTCGCGGGGTGTCGGTGCCCGGACCTACGGTGGTCCCCTCATGAGCACCCTCTTCGACGACGCCGGCGACCTCGGCCTCCCCAGCGGTGGCGGCACAGCCCTGCGCGCCGCGGCCGGCACCGACTTCCGCCCCGGTGGTGACGAGCCCGACGAGGGCGGTGGCAGCGTGCCCGGCGCCGCCCCCGCCACGCCGGAGGCGCTGCTCGAGGGGCTGAACCCCGCTCAGCGCGAGGCGGTGCTGCACTCGGGGCCCCCGCTGCTGCTCATCGCCGGGGCGGGCTCGGGGAAGACGCGGGTGCTGACGCACCGCATCGCCCACCTCCTCGCCGCGCGCGGCGTGCGGCCGGGGCAGGTGCTGGCCATCACCTTCACCAACAAGGCGGCCGCCGAGATGCGCGAGAGGGTGGCGGCGCTCGTGGGCCCCGCTGCTCGCAGCATGTGGGTGTCGACGTTCCACTCCGCCTGCGTGCGGATCCTGCGCCGCGAGGCCACGCACCTGGGGCTGCGCTCGAGCTTCTCCATCTACGACGCCGACGACGCTCGCCGCCTCATGGCGCTGGTGGTCCGCGAGCTCGACCTGGACCCCAAGAAGTTCCCGCCCCGCGCGCTGACGAACCAGGTCTCGAACCTCAAGAACGAGCTGGTCGACCCCGAGGCCTTCGCGGCGCGCGCGGCGGACGGCACGGGCTCCGAGCAGGTGCTCGCGAGGTGCTACGCCCTCTACCAGGAGCGTCTGCGCCAGGCCGACGCGCTGGACTTCGACGACCTCATCTCGATGACGGTGCACCTCCTCCAGACCTTCCCCGACGTGGCCGAGCACTACCACCGGCGGTTCCGCCACGTCCTCGTCGACGAGTACCAGGACACCAACCACGCCCAGTACGTGCTGGTGCGGGAGCTCGCCGGCGGCGGCGCCGCGACGGGGGCGGACCAGGTGAGCGACGACCCCCTCGTCGCAGGCCCCCCGCCCATGGCCGAGCTCACCGTCGTCGGTGACGCCGACCAGTCGATCTACGCCTTCCGCGGCGCCACGATCCGCAACATCACCGAGTTCGAGGCCGACTACCCGAACGCGCGCACCCTGCTGCTGGAGCAGAACTACCGCTCGACGCAGACGATCCTCACGGCCGCGAACGCGGTCATCGCCCAGAACGCGGACCGGCGGCCGAAGAACCTGTGGACGGCCGAGGGCGACGGCGCGCAGATCGTCGGGTACGTCGCCGACAACGAGCACGACGAGGCGGCGTTCGTGGCCGCCGAGATCGACCGCCTGCACGACGACGAGGGCCTCGGCTACGGCGACGTGGCGGTGTTCTACCGCACCAACGCGCAGTCGCGGGCGCTGGAGGAGGTCTTCATCCGGGTGGGGCTTCCCTACCGGGTGGTGGGGGGCACGCGCTTCTACGAGCGGCGCGAGGTCCGCGACGCCGTGGCCTACCTGCGGCTGCTGTCCAACCCCGCGGACACGGTGAGCCTGCGCCGGATCCTCAACGTCCCCAAGCGCGGGATCGGGGACCGCGCCGAGGCGGTGGTGGCGGCCTTCGCCGACCGCGAGCGCATCGGCTTCTCGCAAGCCCTCGACCGCGCCGAGGAGGCGCCGGGGCTCGTGGCCCGCTCGTTGAACGCGGTGCGCTCCTTCACGGCGATGATCGACGAGCTGCGCACCCTCGTCGAAGCGGGCTCCGGGCCAGCGACGGTGCTGGAGGCGGTGCTCGACCGCACCGGGATGCTCGCCGAGCTGCAGGCGTCGATGGACCCGCAGGACGAGTCCCGGGTGGAGAACCTCGCGGAGCTGGCGGCGGTGGCGGCTGAGTACGAGAGCGCCAACGGCGACCAGGGCTCGCTCGCGGACTTCCTGGAGAACGTCTCGCTCGTCGCCGACGCCGACCAGGTGCCGAGCGGCGCCGTGGCCGACGGCGGGTCCGAGCAGCCGGCACCGGACGAGGGCGCCGTCACGCTCATGACGCTGCACACCGCGAAGGGCCTGGAGTTCCCGGCGGTGTTCCTCACCGGCCTGGAGGACGGCACCTTCCCCCACGTGCGCTCCCTCGCCGACGAGGGCGAGCTGAGCGAGGAGCGGCGCCTCGCCTACGTCGGCATCACGCGGGCCCGGCGGTTCCTGCGCGTGAGCCGGGCGGCGATGCGCAGCGCCTGGGGACAGCCGCAGTACTTCCCGGCCTCGCGCTTCATCGACGAGGTGCCGGCGCACCTGCTGCGCTGGGAACGGGCCGAGGCCGCGACCCCGGCGGGGGCGGTCGCCCACGGCCCGGCGTACGGCAGCGGCGGCTACGCCGGGGGGTCGGCCGGCGCCCGCCTCGCCGGGGTCGCCGGGGCGCGGACCGCCGGGACGCGCCCGGTGATCTCCGTCTCCGTCGGGGACCGTGTCACCCACGACACGTTCGGGATGGGCACGGTCACCGTGCTCGAGGGCGCGGGGGACAAGACCGTGGCGCACGTCGACTTCCGCGACGAGGGCGTGAAGCGCCTCCTGCTGCGCTACGCCCCGGTGCAGAAGCTCTGAGCGCTCGGCGCCGCCGCCGGCACCCCGGACGACCGCAGCTCCTCGTCACCGAGGGTGTCGCGTTCATCACTGGCGTCCGCTATGTTCTGGCGCGCGGGTCGATGGCGACGGTCGCCGTCCGAACCTGCCCGGAGACCCCATGCGCCCCGTCACCGCTCCCACCGCCGTCACCGCAGCCGCCGCCCTGCTCGCCACCAGCGTCTTCCTCGCGCCCGGCGCTGCCGCCGGCGGCGTGCAGCCCGCCGGCGCCGCGCCGCAGAGCGCGACGACCGCGTCGGGCCCCGTCGCCCCGAGCGAGCCGATCGCGGAGCGTCGCCTCGTCATCGGCCACCGGGGTGCCGCCGGCTACCGGCCCGAGCACACCCTGGCCTCCTACGAGCTGGCGGCCCGCACGGGCGCCGACTTCATCGAGCCCGACCTCGTCAGCACCAAGGACGGCGTGCTCGTGGTGCGCCACGAGAACG
>JARICT010000024.1 GCA_029257185.1 Quadrisphaera sp. | reverse complement strand
ACTCCCTCGACCTCCCCGTCAGCACGTACGCGGTGCGCATCTCCGGCGTCGACGTCGGCTCGGGCCTGGCGCCGGCCGGCCAGGTGCTCGCCCTCGGTGACCACCTCGACTCCCTGCCCGGAACCGTGACCACCGAGCCCGTCTTCGGCCTGGCCGGCAAGTGGGTGCCAGCGGAGATGCGCCACCAGGCGGAGATGACGGGGGCCACCGTGGTCGACCGCGCGTCCGTCCTCATCACCCACCTCGCCGAGATCGTGCGGGCCAACGCCTCGCGCCTGCTCTCCCGCGAGGACGTCCGGACGCTGACCGACGCGCTGAAGCACACCGACGGCGCCGTCGTCGACGAGCTCACGCCGGCGCTGATGAGCCTCGGTGAGGTGCAGCGGGTCCTGCAATCCCTCCTCGACGAGAACGTGCCCGTCCGTGACCTCGCCCGGATCTACGAGGGGCTCACGCTCCAGGCGAAGGTCGCCACGGAGCCCGAGGCGCTCGTCGAGGCCGCTCGCGGCGCCCTGGGCCCCGCCATCGCCGCCTCGCACGCGGTGGAGGGGGTGCTGCGGGTCCTCACGCTCGACCCGCTGCTGGAGCACCAGCTCGTGGAGTCGCTGCGGCTGACCGACGCCGGGGCGCAGCTCTCGGTGGAGCCCGCCCGCGTCGAGCGGATCGTCGACGAGCTCGGCCGCGTGATGCGCGTGGCCGAGGAGGCCGGGATCTCACCGGTGCTGGTGTGCGCGCCCGCCCTGAGGTCCCCACTACGGAAGTTGGTGACCATGGCGGTGCCTGGCGTGTCGGTGCTCTCCTACAGCGAGGTGTCGGGGCCAGGCCTCAGCATCGAGACCGTGGGGGTGATCAGCGGTGCCGCGGCAGTTGCTGCTTGAGGGGTCCGAGATCGAGCCGCTGCTGCGCCAGGTGCGCGCCGAGCACGGTGAGTCAGCGCGCGTCCTCAAGGCCGAGCGGGTGCGCGTCGGCGGCGTCGGCGGGTTCTTCGCGAAGGAGAAGTACGAGGTGACCTTCGAGGTCGACGACTCCCCGGCGCCGCCCGCGAAGGCTGCCGCCGCGTCCCCCAGCGTCTTCGGCCCCGCGGTGACCGGGAAGGCGTCCGGGCAGGGCCGCCCACCCGGTGCGCCCCGAGGGATCGCCGCGCTGCTCGCCGCCGCCGAGGAGGCGGAGCGGGCCGCCGTCTCGCCGCCGGCCGCCGACGCCTCGTCCCCGAGCACCGCCGCGCTGGAGGCCGTCCGCGAGGCCATGGCCAGCCGCGCTGCGGGGCGGCAGCCGCTCTCGAGCGAGAAGCCGGGGTTCACCGAGGTGCTCGACAGCGTGCGCAGCGGGCTGGGCGAGGAGAGCGGGAACGGCGTCGAGGAGACGAGGGCGCCGGACGACGCCCGCGCCCTCACCACGGAGCCCGACGGGGACGCCGACACCGGTGGGGACGCCGGGGACGACGAGGACGCGGGCCGGTCCAGCGCGCTGGAGCAGCTGCGACGGGCCCTCGACGCGCTCGGGATCGTCGACGACACGGCGCAGCCGGAGGAGGAGCCGCTGCCCGTGGAGGAGGTGCCACCCGTCGAGGAGGTGCCGCCCGGTGAGGAGCACCCGGTCGACGACGGCGCAGGCGCCCACCGCGCGGACGAGCCCGTCGACGACACCGGCCCCACGGAGGCGGACGAGTGGCCCGGTGCGCCGGAGCACCGCGGCGAGGAGCACCCCGCCCCCGAGCACGCGGTGGCCCTGCTGCAGGAGATGCCGCGGGAGCTGGAACAGGCCCGATCGCTCGACGCCGAGCCGGACGACGACGACGCTGAGCCGGACGACGCTGCCGCGCCGGACGACGACGCAGAGCCGGACGACCTGGCAGAGCCGGACGACGCAGCCCGGCAGGATCACGCTGCCGAGCGGGACGACGGCGCCGCGCCGGGGGGCGCCGCCCCGCCGCGCACCCGCCGGGAGCGCCGCCGCGCGGAGGAGGCAGCACGCCTGACGGACGCCCTGCCCACCGCAGAGCCTCCCGTCGAGGTGGACCAGGCCGACCGCGCGGGCCAGGTCGACCCCGCGGACCAGGCCGACCCCGAAGGCCCCGATGAGACCCGCGAGGACCCCGCCGAGCTGCTCGTCCTGCCGCGGACCCTCGCCGAGCTCGGCGAGCCCCACCCGGACGAGCCGCTCCCCGACCTGCCGTCGGTGCCCGAGGCCGTGATGGCCGCCGCGGCCGCCGCGGCCCGCGCCACGATCCGCGACGACGACCGGGCCCCGGCGGGCGAGCACGACCAGGAGCCGCCCCGCGAGGACCTCCGGGGCCGGCTGGCCCGCCTCGGGCTCGAGCGCCGCTGGCTCGAGGGGCTCCCCGACGACCAGGTCCCGGCGCTGCGCGTGCTGGCCGAGCGGCTCAGCGCGCTCCCGGCCCGCCCGCGCCGCACCCCGCGGGTGTCGGAGCACCCCGTCGTCGCCGTGCTGGCGGAGGGGGTCGGCACCGGCCTCGAGACCGCACGCACCCTGGCGCTGAGCCTCGGTCTGCGCGCCGACCAGGTCGTGGCGCTCGCCGCCGAGGAGCGGCGCACCGCACGTCCGGGCGCCTCGCCGGTGGACCGTGGCGCCGCAGCCCGTGCGGCGCACGCCGGCCGGCGCCACGCCCACCCGGTGGTGGTGCTGGTGCCCGTGCCGTTCAGCCCCGCCCCCGGGGAGCGCGCCGCCACGGCGTCGGTGCTCGCGGCCCTCGACGCCGACCAGGTGTGGGCGGTGGTCGACGCGACCCGCCGCACCACCGACGTCGAGGCGTGGCTGCGCAGCGTGGGCCCCGCGGGCGGCGTGGACGCCGTGGCCCTCACGGGGCTGGCCGCGACCACCGCCCCGGCGGAGTCCCTCGCCCTGAGCGCGCCCGTCGTGCTGCTCGACGGGCGCCCGGCGACGGCCGTGGACTGGGTGGCCACCCTCGCCGCGCACCTCACGCGCGACGACGTCGAGGCGCACCTTGACGCCCTCGGCCGGGCCGCGTCGTGAGCGGGCTGCTCGGGGGTCTGGGGCGTGCCCAGAAGAGGACGCAGGGTTTTCCCCTGCCGGCCCAGGTGCCCGGCATCGGTGCCCTGGTGCGCATCGTGGGTGTCGAGGAGGACCACTGGCTGGGCGCCGACGGGCGCCCCAGCCGGGTGGAGGACATCGACACCGACGCCATCGCCGTCGCCGCACCGCGCGGGCGCGGTGACCTCGAGCCGCCGGCGGACGGCGAGGAGGTCGAGCTGCGCTGGCCCAGCGGCCGCGGTGTGTACGGCCTGCGCGTGCGCGTCGTCGAGCGGTACCGCGACGGCGTGGCCCTGTGGTGGTGCGAGCCGGCCGGACCCCTCGTCACCGTGCAGCGGCGGGCGTTCGTGCGCGCGCGGGCGAGCGGCGGGCAGGTCCACGTCGGCCTGACGCTGCGCGGCAGCGACGTGAGCATCGCCGACGGCTACGTGGTGGACCTCTCCGAGGGGGGCCTGCGGGCCTCCGTGAGCGGGTGGGGAGGACCGCAGGTGGAGATGATGGTCGTCGTCCGGCTCACGGCCCCGTCGGCCTTCGACGACGACGGCGCACCGACCACCTGGGCCGAGCACGAGATCATGGGGACGGTGCTGCGGTGGCTGCCGTCGTCGACCACCGAGCCGGGCCGTGACCTGGTGGACGTGTCCATCGAGTTCTGGCAGCCCGTCCCGCACGCCGACGAGCTGCGCTCCGTGGTCTTCGCCTGGCAGCGCGCAGCGCGCCGTCGCGGCGCCGACTGAGCCGTCCGGCGTCCTCCGCTGGCGGCCGGATCGCGCTCGGACCGCGCTCTGGCTGGGCTCGGACCGCGCTCGGACCGCGCTCTGGCTGCGCCCCGGGGGCTCCGGGCGCGACCGGGGACGTCGAGCCGTGCGCAGGGGTGCCGTGCTCACCGATCGGGGACGTCGAGCCGTGCTGGGCGCGTCGTGAGCACGGCTGCGAGTCCCCGGTCGACGAGGAGGAGGCGACCGGAGGTGACCGGAGGCTGCCGGAGGCGCCCCGAGGCCGCTGGAGGTGGCGGATACGCGTGATTCCTCCGGAGCGTCACGCGTCACAACCCAGAGTGTCTATCCTGGGAGCATGCTGGTCCTCACCCGTCGCGCCGGCGAGTCGATCATGATCGGCTCCGAGATCTCCGTCAGGGTCGTCGAGGTGCGAGGCGACGTCGTGCGGATCGGCGTGGACGCCCCCCGGGCGGTGCAGGTGCACCGCGAGGAGGTCTTCGAGGCGGTCCGGGCGCAGAACCTCGCGGCCGCGGGCGCTGCGACGGGCTCGCTCGACGCGCTCAGGGCCGGACTGGCCGGGCGGGTCGCTGGGCCCTCGCTCCGAGCGGCTCCCGCCGTCGACGCGCCGGCGGAACCCTCTGCGCCGGCCGCAGAGCCCGCCCCCGGGAGCGAGCGCCCCAAGCCGGGACCACCGCCGCCCGCTCGGCCCTGACGGGGAGGCTGGGCTCATTCGGCCGCACGCAGGAGCACGGCCAGCACGTCCGGGGCGAAGAACCGGCGTGCGTGCACGCTGTCGTCGACGTTGCGCAAGATGCCCGCGGTCACCAGCTGGCTGATGAGCGTGTCGGAGCGCGTGGAGGTCAGGTCCAGGTGGCGCTCCACCTGCCGGGCGGTGACGTAGGGCCGCTCGACCACGAGGTCGATCAGGCGCGCAGCGCTCTCCGCCCGCAGTCCCTCGGCCCGTGCCGTCTCCTTGAGGTTCACCTGCACCGCGAGGAGGTCGAGCAGCAGTCGCTCGGTCTCTTCCGCGGACACGCGGAGACCGTTGGCGAAGAAGGTCAGCCAGCCGTCCCAGCGACCGGCGGTGCTGACGCCGTTCAGGTGGTCGAAGTACGCCGCGCGGCGCGCCTCGAACCACGGGGAGACCGTGAGGCTCGGCTCGGTCAGCGTGCCCGTCGCCACCAGGTGCATGACGACGAGGAGGCGACCGATGCGTCCGTTGCCGTCGTTGAAGGGGTGCAGCGTCTCGAACTGGTGGTGCACCATCCCGTTGCGTCCAGCTCCGGCCCGGGTGGCGCCGGGATGAGTCGGGCGTCGCTGACGCGCTCGCAACCGATCACGACCTGGATGCTCCGGAGGCGGCCGGCCTGGTCCGTGTCGGCGGTGGTGTCGGCCACCAGGCGGCGGTGAAGCTCGGTGAGCAGCCCGGGGGTCAGGAGACGGTCGTCGGCCAGCCACGCGAACCCGTGCTCGGCAGCGCGCACGTCGTCGAGGACCTCGTTCAGCTCGGCGCTTCACGGCGCAGCGTCTGGCGGCGGAGGATCGCGGGGTTCCCGAGGCGCCGGGCAGAGCTGTCCAGCGAGGCCAGCGCGGCTCGGGCGGCCGCGACGGCGGTGAACGTCCCCATGCTGAGCTGGGGCGTGACCCGCGGGAGGGGGCTCGGCACGAAGGCCACGTCCTCGAAGGGGCCGTAGCGTGGATGGTCGCCACCGATCGGCACGAGGTGGGTGGTGGGGCTGCCCGAGAAGAGCTCCGCACCCATGAGATGTCACTCTTCCCGTAAGAGGTGACTTTTGCTGTGGCGTTCATCGCGCCACATGCAACTCGCTGCTCGCGATCGTGTGCCGGCGCGTACCGCGGGCTGGGCCGGCCGCCGCCCTCAGCGGGGTCGACCGCCGCGGCGTCGCCAGGACCGGTAGGCGTCGATCACCGCGAAGCCGCCGTCGTCCGCCAGCTCGGCGGACAGGAAGCGGTCGTCGCGACCGATGCGGTACCGGACCAGTCGCGGGCCGCCGGGCGGGTCGATCGTCATCTCGTCCACGTCCGCCCACCGGACGGATCTCGACCCCAGCAGGCGGTGGACCACCATGGCGTCGGCGTCGAGCTCGACGCGGGAGAGCGTCGTGAGCAGGTGCTGGAGGAGGAAGACCAGGCCCAGCGCCACCGTCAGGACGAAGGACCACGAGCGCGCCGCCACGACCAGGGCGATGCCCGCCACCGTGATCGCGACGCACACCAGGACCCAGACGAGCGTCCAGCGGTTCGCCACCGGTCGCAGCACCGTCGACCGGGCGCCGGTCTCCGTCGCCGCGTCGTGCTGCTCCATCCCGTGATCCTGCACGACCGCGCGGTCCGCTGACGGCCGATCAGGGGTCGCCGTGACGAGCAGCCACCGCTGATGACGGTGACGCCACCACGCCGCCCCGTAGCATCGAGCGCGCAGGAGGGCTGCCAGAGCGGCCGAATGGGACGGTCTTGAAAACCGTTGAGGCGTCATGCGTCTCCGTGGGTTCGAATCCCACGCCCTCCGCCACCCGTCCGGGTGAGAACGCGCAGGATCGCTGGAGCGCCACCGCCTCGGTACCGACGCTCAGGGCGTGGCGATGAACGACGAGCGGACGCAGGCCCCGGGGGCACGCGCACCGGCGCGCGTCCGCCCGAGGGGCAGGCGCTCCGACGGCCCCTCAGCCGTGCTGCGCCGAGCCGTGCGCGGCTCCAGCGAAGCACCTGCCGTGGTGCTCGGCCACCTGCTGCTGCTCGCGAGCGGCGCCGTCTTCACCCTCACGGTGCCGCTGCTCACCCCGACCGCCAGCGCGTGGCGGGCCATCGGGGCGGTCTCGGCCGTGATGCTCGTCGTCCTGCTGGTCAGCCTCCGCCTGCCGTGGAACAGGCTGCCTCCCGCGACGGCGCTCGTCCTGCCGGCCCTGCCCCTCGTCGCGCTCGCCGTGCTGAACCTCGTGGGAGGCGTGGCCACCCCCTACGGCGGTCTCTGGGTCCTGGCCTTCACCGTGACCGGTCTGACGCAGAGCGCTCGCACCAACTGGTTGGCGCTGGTCCCGGCGACGCTGACCTACGTCCTGGCCATCGGCACCTTCACCGCCGAGTTCGGCATCCGCGTGATCATCGCTGCCGCCGTGTGGATGCTGGTGGCCCAGCTGCTGGTGCGGCTGACCAGCCAGCAGCGCCGGCTCGCCGGTGACCTGCGGAGCGCGGCTCACACCGACGCCCTGACCGGCCTCGGGAACCGTCGCGACCTGGACCGCCGCCTCGCGCGGCTGGCTCCCGGCGACTCCGTGGTGATCTGCGACCTCGACCACTTCAAGGCGCTCAACGACCGGCACGGTCACGTCGCTGGAGACCGGGTGCTCGCCGACTTCGGCACCCTGCTGCGCGTCGGCCTGCGCGACGGCGACTACGCGGCGCGCTACGGCGGCGAGGAGTTCGCCCTGGTGCTCCCCGCGACGACCGCCGCACAGGCGGCAGCGGTGGTCGACCGCCTCCGCGAGCGGTGGGCCATCCTGCAGCCGGCCACGTTCTCGGCCGGCACGGCGACGATGCTCTCCGGCGGCCTCGCGTCCGACGTGGTGACCGCCGCGGACGGCGCGCTCTACGAGGCGAAGGGTGCGGGGAGGAAGTGCACGCGCACCGCAGCGGCCGCCTGATCGCCGCTCTGCACGACGACGCCCCCGCCGCCGGGTGGGGGCAGCAGGGCCGTCATCTCGTCCAGCTCGAAGAACGACGCCGTCTCGCGGGCGCTGGGGCTGCCCCCGTCCGGGTCGGCGCCCGCGCCCAGCAGGGCCCTGACCACCGGCTCGGAGCGGCGGAAGACCGCGGCGGACAGGGCGCTCTGGCCGCGGTCGTTCGCCCGCGAGACGTCGGCCCCTGCCCTCAGCAGGGCAGCGACCGCAGCGGGTTCGTCGTGGTACGCCGCGAGGATCAGCAGCGTGTCCCCCGAGGAGTTCGTGAGGTTCGGCGGCAGCCCTGCCTCCAGCAGCGGCCCCAGCCGGTCGACGTCACCGCCGCGGGCCATGTCGAAGACCCGGTGAGCCATCTCGAGGGTCTCGGGGTCGAGGGAGGGGCTCATGACCCCATGGTGCCCACCAGCCCTGGCGAACCGCACGCCGCGGTCGAACGCCCGAGCGGCGCCATGACGGGGAGGTGCTGCTGGGGGCGGGCCCCGCACAGGGTCGTCCAGGGATCGCGCAGCGAGAAGGCCCCTCCACCTCGCCGAGGTGCGGGCGTCCTGACCGCGCCCCTGCGCTCGGGCCCTGGCGCCGCGCGGTCCTGTCACGCACACTGGGAGGACCCTCCTGCGGGCCGCCGTGCGTCCGCACCGGAGGAGCCGGTCCCGCCGCCACGAGGAGCACACCGTGTTCGCCACCCGCGCACCCCGCACCCCGCCGTCAGCCCCGACCGGGATGCCCGTCCTCTCACGGGGGCGCCACCGCAGCCCCCGCAAGGGCGCGTGCTTCATGGAGATGGCCTCCTACCTCGCCGGCGAGCGGTGGAGCGACCACCCGGCCTGCACCCACGCCGCTCTCGCCGCCCTGGCCCGGGCGGTCAACGACCGCAGCAGCGACGACGCGCGCGGCGCCCTCGCCCCCCTCATCCCGGACGTGGTGGGGCTGAGCGGCGACGAGGTGGCGCTGGACGCCCGGCTGGCGCTGCTCTGCACGACCCGCGCGCTGCCCGTGGCGGCGCAGGAGCGCCAGCAGGTCCTGGCCGTCGCAGCGCTGGCGGCCGACCGGGCGCTCGCGGGCGGGGACGGCCGCCAGGCCGGCGAGCTGGCGCCGGGGACCCGCGCCGCTCTGGACCAGGCTCCCCACGCCGCCGCGTGGGCGCGCAGGTTCAGCGCCCAGAGCCCGGGCAGGAGCCAGGACTACCGCCGGGAGACCGTGCCCCACGTGGTGGGCTACGCAGCCGTGAGCATCGCCGAGGCGTGCGCCCCCGAGCCGGACGTCATGCTCCGCGACCTGCTCGTCGACGCCATCGCCCTGTTCCGTCCGGCTCCGTCCGCGCCCCGGACGGAGCCGGCGCGAGGCGCCCCCGCCACGTCCCGCCGCTAGGAGCCGCCGTCCTCCCGCGCCTCGCGGGTCTGACGATCGTTGGCCTCGGTGATCCCCTCGACCAGCTCGTCCTTCGTCATCGAGGAGCGGCCCGGCACGTCGAGGCGCCGGGCCACGTCCGCCAGGTGCTCCTTCGAGGCGTGGGCGTCCACCCCGCCGGCGGTCTCGCGGTCGGTCCCGACGCCTCCCTGCGCCTGGGCGTCCGAGGGGCCCTTGGCGCCGCCGGGCTTGGGCTCCCAGCGGTCGCCGACCTTCTCGTGGGTGTGCTTGACCGCCGCCCACGCGGTGCGGGCGGCGCGGCTGCCGTCGTCGTAGCGCTCCTCCACCGCGTCGCGCGTCTCCGCGTACGTGCGCTGGGCCTTCTCGTCCGAGCGCGCCAGGGTGCTCGGCACGTCCTCGCGCCCCTGCGCCGGGCTCATGCGCGCTCGAGCCGGGTGCGCAACGCCGCGAGCGCGTCGCGAACCTCACCCTCCAGGTCCGTGAGCGGCCCGGTGCGGGCGCCGCGAGCGATCTGGACGGTGGTGTCGGACGGGCCCCCGCCGCTGCGCGCGTGCACCTGGAAGCGCAGGCGCGCACCGTGCGGCTCGGTCCAGTCCACGCGGTCCATCGGTGGCCCGTCCAGCGGCCCGACGAGCCCCGGCAGCCCGCCGACGTCGTGGACGTGGCCGGCGATCGCTCCTGCCGGTGCGTAGATCACCATCTTCGTCTCGTAGGTCCACGCCTGCTCGTCGCGCAGCTCGAGCTCGAGCTCGCTGACCGGAGCCAGCTCCTGCTTGCGCTGGCGGGCCCCCAGGACGGCGACGGCCAGCGCGCCGGCCGCCAGCCCGGCGAGCAGGAGCAGCAGGCCAGGTCCCCTGCGCTTCGTCTCGGACGGCTCACGCGGCGCCTTCTCATGCTGTGCGCGCTCCTGGAGCGCCTGCTCCAGCACGGCCTGCTGCTGCCGGGCCTGCTGGGCCTGCTGCTGGGCCTTGTCGCGCTCGGCGGCGCGGCGCTCGGCCGCCGCCTGCTGGGCCTCGCGGCGCTGCGCGGCGTCGCGCTCGGCCAGCTCCTGCGAGGCCGCGCGTCGTGCGGCGAGGTCGCGCTCGGCCCTGCGGCGCTCCGTCAGCTCGTGCTGCGCCTTGCGCCGCGCAGCGAGGTCGCGCTCGGCCGCGCGGTGCTCCGCAGCCTCGTGCTGGACCTTGCGGCGCGCGGCCGACCGGCTCCGCGCCTTGCGCTGCTCGGCGGCCTGGCGGCGGGCCAGCCGGCGCTCGGACCTCCGGCTCTTGGTCAGCTCGTGCTGGGCCTCCTGGCGCCTGGCCGATGCTCGCTCGGCCGTCCGGGGCTGGGCTGACGTGGTGGACCTGGGGCGGTTCCGGTCATCGCTCACGACCGGATCCTCTCGCGCGAGCCTCCGGCGCGCCAGCGACCCCCCGGTGCGGGCGGGACGGCGATGATCGAACGGCGTGTGCGCGCCCACGACGCCGACCGCCTGGCTACGGTGGGTGGCCTTCGGCAACGGTGTGGTGAGGACAGGGGGGTGGGCGCTGCGGTGGCGGAGATCGAGTACGCGGTGCTGGCGCAGTTCGCCTCCGTCGCCGAGGACGGCACGCTCACCGTGGTGGGTGCTCACCGCAGGATCTTCGAGGTCGCCGGGGTGCCCGGCCAGCACGTGCTCTGCGTCGCCGGTCGGGTGCTCCTCGCCCGTCGCGAGCCCCCGCCGGTGCTGAGCCTGGGGGCGATGACGCCTGACGGCGACGTGCCGGTGGTGGCCCGCTGGCCCCTGGAGGTGCCTGACGTGCCGATGGAGGACGGGCGCCGTCCGGCCGCGTTCGCAGCGACGCTCGTGGCGCCGGTGCCCAGCGCGGGGGAGTATGCGCTGACCCTCCACCTCGACGACGACCTCCTGCGCACGCTGCCGTTCACCGTGGTGGACACGGCGGTGGACACGGCCGTGTCCACCGTGGCCGGCGCCTCGGCAGGCCCACCCGGTCCGGCCGAGGCGCCGGTGGAGCGGCCGGCGGGAGCGCCGCGCCGCCGCGGGCGTCGCTCGGCCCTGCACGGGAGCGCCGTGGGCTGAGCCCGGTGCCGCGACCGCGACCGCAGGCGTCACGGGAGCGGGAACGGTTCCAGGCGCGAGGCCTCGACCACCGCGACCACCACCTGGACGGCGCCCTGGGCGTCCGTGACGACGTAGGTGGTCCGGGCGTGCCAGTCACGGCCCACCCGCAGCCACTCCACGACCACGCCGGGCCACGGGCCGCCGGGGTCGGTGACCCAGCAGAAGGCCCGCGACCGCTCGACGCGGCGAGCCGCCGACGCCTCGCGCAGCACGGCCGGCAGCGCAGAGCCTCGCCGGTCGGTCCCCCCTGCCACGGGACGAGGATCGCACAGGAGCCAGAACGTATGTTCGACGAAGCGCGGGTCGGGTCACCCGTGGACGATCCGACGCTCCCGCGCTGCGGCGACCGCTGCGGTGCGCGAGTCGACCCCCAGCTTCTCGTAGACGTGCACGAGGTGCGTCTTCACCGTGGCCTGGCTGAGGTGCAGGGCGCTGCTGACCTGCTGGTTCGAGAGCCCGTCGGCGACCAGCTGGAGCACCTCGAGCTCCCGCGGGGTCAAGGTGGTGCCCGGTGCGCGCACGCGGCCCATGAGGCGCTGGGCCACCGCGGGGGCGAGGGCCGAGCGACCGGCCGCCGCGGAGCGCACCGCCGCTGCGAGCTCGTCGGGGCTCGCGTCCTTGAGCAGGTACCCCGTGGCGCCGGCCTCGATGGCCGCGAGGATGTCGGAGTCGGTGTCGTAGGTGGTGAGCACCAGCACGTGAGGAGCGCCGGCACGCGCGGTGATGGCTGCGGTGGCGCGCGAGCCGTGCATGCCCGCGCCGAACTGCAGGTCCATGAGCACCACGTCGAGCTCCATCTCGGCGGCCAGCTCGACGGCGCGCTCGCCCGTCGACGCCTCGGCGACCACGCGGAGGTCGGGCTCGGCGTCGAGCACCGCGCGGAGACCGGATCGGACCACCGGGTGGTCGTCGGCCAGCAGGATGCGGATCTCGTCGTTCATGCACGCTCCCCCTCTGCGGTGATCACGTGCTCGTCGTCGTCGGTACCGGTGACGACGCTGCCGCCGCCGCCCGCGTCGCGGGGGAAGCTCACGGCGATCGCCGTGCCGGCGCCGCGTGCCGCCTCCACGACCAGGTGCCCGCCGAGCTGTGCCACGCGGGACCGCATGGCGGCGAGCCCGAACCCGGAGTCGCCGGACCCCGCAGCAGGTACGGCGGCGGGGTCGAAACCCGCGCCGTCGTCCACGACGTCGAGGCTCACCCGGTCGGCCATGTAGGTCACCGTGAGGTCGGCGCGCTGCGCGCCGGCGTGAGCGGCGGTGTTGGCCAGCGCCGACTGCGCCACGCGCAGCAGCGCGACCTCGTGAGGGGTGGGCACCGGCGCGGGGTCGCCGCTGAGGTGGAGGCTCACTCTGATCCCCGCCTGGACGGCGACGGTGTCGCACAACCGCTGCAGGGCGGCCGGGAGGGACGCGGTGGCCAGGCTCGGAGGCGTCAGCTCGCGGACGAAGCGTCGCGCCTCGGCGAGGTTCTCCTGCGCGGTGGACCGCGCCACCTCGACGTGGCCGGCGGCCACCGTCGGGTCGTCGGGCAGCGCGCGCCCCGCCGCCCGCAGCAGCAGCTGGATGCTGGAGAGGCCCTGCGCCAGGGTGTCGTGGATCTCCCGGGCGAGGCGTTCGCGCTCCCCGGCGGCCCCGGCCGCGCGCTCGGCGACGGCCAGCTCGGCGCGGGTGGCGCTCAGCTCCTCCACCAGCCGCCGGCGCTGCTCGCTCTCGCGGGCCAGCGCGTGGTACCCGAGCACCACCGCCACCGCGACGGCCGCACCGATCACGGGGCCGATGGCCGCCGCGGGCGCGAGGACCCCGCGGTGCCAGGCGTACCCGAGCACGGCCGCCACCGTGGTCAGGGCCACGGCCAGGAGCCCGGGGCGCAGCGGCAGCAGGTGCGCCTGCAGGAAGAACAGCGGGAACGCCAGCCACACGCCGTCGGGCGTGAGCACCACGAGGACCACCCACGCGGCGGTGAGCACGCCGAGCCACGCCGCGGTCGCGCGTGGCCGCTCCCGGTCGGCCAGCCGTGCGACCCCGGCGGCGTAGAGCGCGCCGAGCACGGCAGCCGTGGTGACCACCACGGCGGGCGGCGCGGACAGCGCACCCGGCTCGAGCACGGCCCGGACGGCGGCGATGACGAGCAGGAGCGTCACGAGCAGGTGCATCGCCCAGCGCAGCGGCGCGGGCGGGTCGGCAGGCGTGTTCACAGCATCCCCGACGGTACGTGGTCGACCCCGCTGCGGCCTCCATCGAAGGGTGGAGACGGACCTCCACCGTCCGTGCGTCGAAGACCGACCCGCCGGGCGATGGATCGGCGCCGCGATCGGGGCACCGTGGAGGCATCGCGCCACGGAAGAGGTGGCGCACCCGAGGGAAGGACCACCGCCGCCGTGTTCGTCGCCTGGAGAGACCTCCGAGCCGCCAAGGGGCGCTTCGCCCTCATGGGCGGTGTCGTGGTGCTCATGACCCTGCTCGTCACCCTGCTCTCGGGCCTGACCGCCGGCCTGGGGCGCGAGAGCACCTCGGGGATCGCCGACCTCCCCGCGGACCACCTGGCGTTCGCGGCGCCGGCCGGTGACCAGGACATCTCCTTCTCCGACTCGAGCGTCACCGCGGACCAGTGGCGCGCGTGGGCGCAGGTCCCCGGCGTCATCGCCGCGGAACCGCTGTCCATCGCCACCACGAAGGCGACCGGGGGCCAGCGCAGCGGCGACGACGTCGCTCGCAGCGCCGCGGTCTCGGTGTTCGGCGTGCGCGGCGGCTCCTCGCTGCTGCCAGGGGGCACGCAGGTCGACGACGGCTCGGTGGTGCTCTCGACCGGCGCCGCCGAGGACCTCGGTGTCGCCGGCGGTGACGACCTGCGGATCGCGGGACGTGACCTCGTCGTCGCGGACGTGGCCGGTGGCGCCTCCTACAGCCACACCCCCGTGGTGTGGACCTCCCTGGACGACGCCACCCGCCTGGTGCCCGGCGGACCGGCCGGGGCCGAGCGCAGCGCCACCGTGATCGCGCTGTCCACCGACGACGTGGACGACGCCGCCCTGGCCGATGCTGACGAGCTGCTGGGCACCTCCACCGTCACCACGTCCGGCGCCCTGCAGGCGATCGGCTCCTACGCCTCGGAGAACGGCTCGCTCCAGCTGATGCGCGGCATGCTCTTCGGCATCTCCGCACTGGTCATCGGCGCGTTCTTCACCGTCTGGACCATCCAGCGCAGCGGCGACATCGCCGTGCTCAAGGCGCTGGGAGCCACCACGAGGTACCTCATGAAGGACGCCATCGGCCAGGCGCTCGTGCTGCTGGTCGCCGGTACCGCGCTCGGCGCCGGCATCGCCGCGGCCATCGGCGCCGCCGCGGCGGGGACCGTGCCGTTCGCCCTCACCGTCTCCACCATGCTCGCGCCCCCGCTCGTGCTGATCGTGCTCGGCGCGCTCGGCGCCGTGCTCTCGGTGCGCCGCATCACCTCCGTCGACCCCCTCACCGCCCTGGGGAGTGCCCGATGACCTCGAACGACGCCCGCCCCCTCGCCCTCACCGACGTCACGCTGACCTACCCCGACGGGCAGAGCCGCCTCACTGCGCTCGACCACGTGACCCTCACCGCCCCGGCCGGGACCACCACCGCGGTGATCGGGCCGTCGGGCTCGGGCAAGTCCAGCCTGCTGGCCGTCGCCGCCACGCTCATCACCCCCGACTCGGGCCGCGTGGTCCTCGCCGGCACCGACACCCACGGCATGGGCCGCGACGAGATGACGGCGCTGCGCCGCCGCGCCGTCGGCATGGTCTTCCAGCAGCCCAACCTCATCGCCTCGCTCACCGCCGCCGAGCAGCTCGAGGTGATGGCCCACGTCGACGGCCGGTCGATGAAGGCCGCCCGGAAGCGCTCCCGGGTGCTGCTCGACGTCGTCGGGCTGGCCGACGTCGCAGAGCGCCGTCCGCACCAGCTCTCCGGCGGCCAGCGCCAGCGCATCAACATCGCGCGCTCGCTGATGAACGACCCCTCGGTCCTGCTCGTCGACGAGCCGACGTCGGCCCTGGACACCGAGCGCGGCGCCGCCGTCATCGACCTGCTGACGTCGCTGACGCAGGAGCGGGGGATCGCCACGGTGCTCGTCACCCACGACACCGCCCACCTGGGCAGCGTCGACGCGGTGGTCGAGGTCGTCGACGGTCGCCTGAGCGAACGGGCGACCGTCGCCGCGTAGGGCGTTCCCAGGAACGGGGCGGGGCCCGGCTGGTCGCGCGCGATCACCCGGGCGGGCCACACTCACCCCATGAGCAGAGCCGCCGCGGTGGGCGCACCCGTCGCTCGGCGGGGGCGCGACGCGGTCGCTCCCCACCAGATCCCCCTGCGCGGATGGGTCTCGGTGCTGCGCCGCTCCGGGGCCCGGACGGTCTCGGAGAGGCTCCCGCTGCTGGCGGCCGGCATCGCGTTCTTCGCGCTGCTGTCCATCGCTCCCGTGCTGCTGACCGCGCTGTCGGTCTACGGCGCGGTGGTGACGCCCGAGCAGGCGCTCGAGCAGCTCTCCGACGTCGTGGAGCTGCTGCCCGAGCAGCTCCAGAGCCTCGTGGCCTCGCAGTTCGCGGTGCTCACCGCCAACTCGACGGGCGCGCTGACCCTGCGCGGCGCCGTCGCCCTGCTCGTGGCCCTGTGGACGGCCACCGCGGCTGCCGGCAACCTCATGAGCGCCCTGAGCATCGCCTACCACGAGGAGGACACCCGCTCCTTCGTGCGACGGACCGGGCTGGCCCTGCTGGGGGTCCTGGGCGGAGCCCTCCTCATCGGCGGCTTCCTCGCCGCGGCAGGCACCGTGACACAGGTGCTGTCGGGCTCCAGCGGGACGGCGCGCCACGCCGGCACCGCGGGGACGTGGATCGCGGTGGCCGTCCTCGTGGTGCTGGGCCTCGACGTGCTCTACCGCTTCGCCCCCGACCGTCAGAGCCCCCGGTGGCACTGGACCAGCTGGGGGGCCGTCGGGGCCGCGGTGGTGTGGCTGGCCACGTCCGTCGCGCTGTTCACCTACGTCCGCACGGCGGGGCTGTACGACATCACGTACGGCTCCCTCGCGGGGGTGGCGATCAGCATGCTGTGGGTGTGGATCACCGTGCTGCTGGTGCTCGTCGGCGCGGTCGTCAATGCCGAGTCCGAGCGCCAGACGGCGCGTGACTCCACCGTGGGCCCCGAGGCGCCGCTCGGGGAGCGCGGCGCGGTGGTGGCCGACGACGCCCCGCCCCTGGACGGTGACGACCGGGGCTGAGCTGCGCTGAGCCGGCGGTCAGGGGGTCCCGCTGCTGGTCGAGCGGGGATCTGGTGTCAGTTCTCGTCCTCGAGCGGGGATCTGGTGCGGCTGCTCGCGGCGTGTCGGACGCACGACGTCCCCGCTCGAGCGCCGCCGGCCGGCGGCGCCACGACCGGTCAGCCGCTGCTGGTCAGCCGCAGGCCCACGACGCAGCCGACGATGCCCGCCAGGAACAGCACCTTGAGGGGCGAGACCGTCTCGGTACCGGTGACGAACGACCACGTCACCGTCAGCACCGCCCCGATGCCCACCCACACCGCGTAGGACGTGCCCAGCGGCAGGGTCTTCAGCGCGTAGGCCAGCCCCGCCATGCTCAGCGCCAGGCCGACGACGAAGACGGCGACGGGCACCGGCCGGCGGAAGCCGTCCGAGCGCTCCAGGGCGGCGGCCCACACGGCCTCCAGCGCCCCGGAGACGACGAGCACGAACCACGGCACGCGGCGCTCCCCGTGACCCGTCCGCTCAGCTGGCCGGGTCGTCGGGCAGCAGGCTCCGGCGGTCCTCGGCGATGGTGCTGTGGCTGGTCATGCCGCCGTCGACCACGAGGCACTGGCCGGTGATGTAGCGGGACTCGTCGGAGGCCAGGAAGACCATCGCGTGGGCGATGTCGTCCGGGTCGCCGATGAACGGCAGCGAGTTGTGCGAGCGGATCGACTCGATCGACTCTTCGGAGAGGTTGTCCCGCAGCGCCGGCGTCATGATCGCGCCCGGGGCCACGGAGTTGCAGCGCACGTGCTGGGGGCCGTACTGGGTGGCGATGTACTGGGTGAGGCGGATGACAGCGGCCTTCGCGGTGCCGTAGGCCACCTGCAGGTAGTCCCCGGACAGTCCGCCGACCGAGGCGGTGTTGATGATCGAGCCGCCGCCGCCCCTGATCAGGTGGGGGAGGGCGAGCCGGCTGCCGACCACGGCGGAGCGCACGTTGAGGTCCATCACCTGGTCGAAGTGCTCGAGGTCCAGGCGCAGCAGGTCGAGGTCCTTCTTCGGGCTGGAGCCGCCGACGTGG
>JARICT010000043.1 GCA_029257185.1 Quadrisphaera sp. | reverse complement strand
GACCGGGTCTGCACGCGGTGCGAGGCAGTGATGTGGACCGGCGATCGGTCCTGCCCCCGCTGCGGGCAGCCCCGAGGCCCGCTGGCGGCCCCGCCCCCACCGCAGCCGACCGTTGCCGAGCCGGCGTGGTCGGCGCCCGTGCAGCGGCCCCTCGACGCCCGCGGCGCTGGCACGGCCCCGGGCGCCGCCGCGACGCAGCCCGCACGGCGCGACGTCCACTCCCCGCCGCCGGAGGACCGTCGCCGCAAGAACGGTGTGCTCGTCGCGGTCGCGGCCCTGCTCGTGGTGGCCGTGGTCGTCGCCGGCGTGGTGCTGTTCCGGGACGGCATGCTGGGCGGCCGTGCCGCCGAGGCGAGCACGCCCGAGGCGCCCGCCACGATCAGGGAGCCGAGCGCCGACGCCACCGCGCCGGAGAAGCCGTCGGACTCCGGGGTGGAGAAGCTCCCGACGACGGGCGAGCCACTCACCGCCGGTGCCACCGTCACGGCCCCGCCGGCGTCAGCCGACGCCACCGACGGCAACGGCGACACCACCAGCTATGAGGCGTCGAACATGCTCGACGGCGACCCGGAGACCACGTGGCGCATGGACGGCGACGGCTCCGGCGAGACCATCACCTTCACCTTCGACGACGAGCAGACCATCAGCCGGCTCGGGCTGGTCAATGGCTACGCCAAGACCGACCCGGCCTCGGGCGCGGACCGCTACGCCCAGACCCGGCGGATCACCGCGGTGACGTGGACCATCGGGGCCGACCGCTTCGACCAGCGCCTCGAGGACCGCGACCGGACCCTGCAGACCCTCGCCATCCGCCCGGTGAAGGGCGACGAGGTGACCCTGGAGATCGACCGGGTGACCCAGCCGGGCAACCCCACGTTCGACCAGACGGCGATCAGCGAGGTGGAGATCCTGGGCTGAGACGGGTGCTCGACCTTCAGCGGGTCAGCGCCAGCACCTCCGCGCCGGGCATTGTCGCCAGCAGCCGGACGTCACCCACCCCGAAGCGGCGGCCTACGGTCCCAGCATCGCAGCGGGCACCACGGCGATGCCGTCCCGACGCCGGTACGCGTGACGGCCGGCGGTCATGACCACCGCGTCCGCGAGGCCGTCACCGAGGCGATCGGCCAGCCACCGCAGGTGGCGCACGTCCCGGTCGTCGACGGTGCCGGAGAGTTTCACCTCGATCGCCACGACCCTGCGGCCAAAACCCTGGACCACGAGGTCCACCTCGTGGTCACCGTTGCGCGTCCTCAGGTGGCCCACCGACGCCTCGCTGTGCTGCGCATAGGTGCGGACGCTCTGGGTGACCAGCGACTCGAACAGCGCGCCGAGCAGCGTGCCGTCGGAGCGCAGGGCGCCCCTGCGACCCGACAACGGTTGCCCCGAGAGCAGGAAGGCCTCGTCGGCGCCGACGAGGCGGGCTGCGAGCGCGGGGTCGACGAGATGGTGCTTGGGTGCGCTGGCCAACCGCGACAAGGTCGACTGGCTCGGGGACCACGCCGGCACCGGCTCCAGGAGCCACAGCTGGGTCAGCACGTCCCGGTAGGCGATCGTCGTGGACTTGGCCGGCTTCTCAGTGTCCCCCGGTGTCGCAGCGTCCAGGATCGAGGTGTAGGACGCCGGTGACGCGGTGGCCGCCGCATACGCGGCCAACCAACCCCGCAGGACAGAGGGGCGACGCACCAGGTACCCCTGCTCGGGGAAGTCCCGCTGCACGACGAGATCGAGGTAGCCGTCGAGCGCAGCGCCCACCGCGCGGCCCGAGAGTCCGCGCAGCCCCGGGAAACCGGAGCGGACGATCTCGCGGGCGTAGTCCGGCAGGGCCACGTCGACGTCGCCACTGATCCCAGGGCGGCTGCCGGACAGCAGCTCGCTCAGGCTCACGGCGGCGGGTGCGAGCCGCCGCTCGGCGAGGCTCAGCGGTCGCATGCGCACGGTCACGATCCGCCCGGCCCCGGAGTGCGTCGGCGCTGACGCCGGCTCGGCGCTCCCGGTGAGCAGGTACCGCCCCGGCTGGGCGAGGCGGTCGACGTCACGCCTCACCATGTCCCACACCGGCGGGTAGCGCTGCCACTCGTCGACGAGCACCGGAGCCTGCGAGTCGGTCAACCGTGATGGGTCTGCCTCGAGGATGGCACGTTGGCCGGCCTGTTCCAGCTCGAGGACCGTGCTCGCTCGCTGGAGGGCGGTCGCCGTCTTGCCGACGCCCTTGGCGCCGGCCAGCGAGATGGCCGTCAGCCCGGTCGACAGCTCGTCGAGCTCGTCGTCAACGACACGGCGGGCGTAGGGGCCGACAGGGGAAGGACGAGGCAACACCGCGCCAACGCTACCATTAGCAGGGTTTCTATCAGTCGTTTCGCAGCACTTCTACGCTACTTTTCGCCGCTCATGGTTCACAGACCTGGCCATACCGACGCTGCGCGCCACGTCACGTCAGACGGACAGGGGCAGGTCAGCGCCACGAACGCGCAACGCGCCGTCGACCGGCGGCTCGTCGACGCGCTCAGCGGGTCAGCGCCAGCACCTCCGCCCCGGGCAGCGCGGCCAGCAGCGCCCCGGGCATGACGAGCTTCGAGCGGCGCACCCCCGAGCCGACCACCACCTCGGCGCTGGCGGCGACGGCCTCGTCGACGAGCACCGCCCACCCCGCCGGGAGGCCGACCGGGGTGATGCCGCCGAACTCCATGCCGCTCGCCGCCACCGCCTCGTCGACCGGGGCGAAGGAGGCCTTGCGCGCGTCGAGGCGCCGGCGCACCACGCCGTTGACGTCCGCTTTGGTGGTGGCCAGCACCACGCACGCGGCGACGCGGCGCTCCTGACCGCGGGTGCCGGTGACGACCACGCAGTTGGCGGAGGTCTCCAGGCCCACGCCGTAGCGCTCGCAGAACGCCGCGGTGTCGGCCAGCTCAGGGTCGATCTCGGCGACCCGGGCGTCGGCCAGGTCGAGGTCCGCGACGGCGCGGGCCGCCGGCGGTGCCAGCAGGTCGATGCGCTCGGCGGCCGGCCAGGTGTGCAGGGTGCCCAACACAGTGGCGAGGGGAGGACGGCGGGCGGTCGGTGAGCGCGGAGGAGGGGTGCCCTTCTGGCGTGACCTCGCACCCTGCGAGGTGCCGACGCGTGCCACCTCGCAGGGTGCGAGGTCGCCGCGGAGGCTCGCCGCCTTCTGCCGACGGTCCGCAACCGTCCCCGTCAGAGAGCGGGGATCCAGTTCTGGACGCGCAAGGCGCGCGTGGTGCGGTGCTCTGCGTTCCACGCCCGGGTCGCCGCGTCGAAGTCCCCGAGCAGCCGCTGCGCCCGGTACCTCTCCACGATGGCGGCGTCGACCTTGCCGCCGATAGCCACGGCTACGCGCGGCCGGGCGGCCATGAAGTCCGCCAGCCCCTGCTCGTGGCCGGGATCGGCAAGGACGATGGGCACGCTCAGCGCCCCGCCCACGCCGCCGGCGGTGACCGCGTCGACGAGGTGACGGTCCTTACCGGTGGCGAAGAACACCCCGTCGGCATCGCGGAGCAGCTCCACCTCATCCCCTCCGGCCCCGAGCCGGACGCCACCCCCGGGACGAGGGCCGCCCTCGCCGTCCTCACGACTCCCGAGAGGTGGACAGCGCCTGCGTCACGTGAGTGACGACCACAAGAGGCCAGACGTCGCCCGTCCGCTGCCAGGCGGCCGGCAGGTGATCACCAGCGTGGGTCACGTGCCCGAGGGCCGGCACGTCGCCCCAGGGCAGGACGCACGCGTCGAGGTCCTGGCTCCCGCCCGCTAGGTGTGGTTCACCCTCCGGGTGTCTCGGTGGGGCCCGACGGCGACCCACCCCTGCTCCATCGCGAGCGCCCTCGCCCGAGGCGCCCCTACCCCGCTCAGGCTCGAGCGCCGGAGGCCACCTCAGCGTTCGCCGTTCGCACCTGCTTGTTCAGGGTGAACA
>JARICT010000162.1 GCA_029257185.1 Quadrisphaera sp. | reverse complement strand
AGCGGCTCCAGTCCGTGCCGAGCGAGAAGGCCGGTCCGCTGGCCCGCTACGCCCAGACCATCCAGAGCCAGCGCGGGGACTACAACGGCAAGGTCCTGTCGATCCGGGCCGACGACCTGCGGGCGCTGGCCGTGATCTACGACCTGCCACCGAGCGACCTCGCGGAGGAGCTCATCGGCTGGGGCGTGCTCTCGTCCGATGCGCGCCGCGCGGTGCGTCCGCACGGCGAGCTCAGCTGAGCCACGGCTCCTGCCACGCCGCCTGACGGGCCCCGGCACCTCCTCGCGAGGCGCCGGGGCTCGCTGCGCTCCGGACGGGGTCACCGGATGAGGCACACCGTCCCCTCCGCGGCGAAGACGGGCCGGTACCCCCGCGCCCGCGCGACGCCGACGCGGCCCCACAGCCGCTGCGAGAGGCAGACCTCGTCGACGCCGACGACGTCGAGGGCCGCGGCGACCGCCGGGGCGCCGCCCGGCACCGGCTCGCCCCGGGCGTAGGCGACGAGGGTGCGCCTGGCCTCGACGTGCAGCCCGGGCTCCTCGCTCAGCTGGTCGAGGAAGTACGCCCGCGGCGCCACGGTCTTCACCTGCGTGGTCAGCACGGCGATGGTGACCGAGACGTCCCGCGACGCGAGCACCACGTCACCGGGGGCCGCGGCGCCGATGGCGCGCTGCGCGACGGCGACCGACGCCGTGCTGCGCTTCCACCGGGGCGCCGCGTCCAGGGAGACGCCGTTCGCCGCCGACCAGACCGGCAGGCCGGAGACCACGAGCGCGGCCGTGACCGCCACCGGCACGCCCCACCGCGGCACGAGGGGCCACCCTCGGTCGAGACCGGTCGCCGCGGCCGCGCCGACCAGCGCCGCGACCGTGGCCACCCACGAGACCCGCCACAGCGTGGGTCCCAGGCCCACCAGGTCGTAGGTCAGCTCCGTGACGCCGGGCACGAAGGTGATGCCGGTGACGCTCACGAGCAGCCCCGTGGTGACCGCGGCGTCACGGCGCGCCACCACCACGGCGCCGAGGAGCACCGCAGCGACCCCCACCAGGGCGACCGGCCCGTCACGGAAGATCTCGTGCCCGAACCACTGCGGGTCGAACCGGTAGAGACGGCGGTTCTCGAAGTCGTCGGCCGACCGCCCACCGAGCACCAGGGTGGCGACGCCGGCCGCGAGGGGATAGGCGGCCATGGCCGCGCACCCGAGCGCGGCGCGCACCGGCCTGCCCCGCAGGAGCAGCGGTGCGGCTCCGGCGACGGCGATGATCGGGACGAGGAAGATCGCGGTGGTGCTCAGCCCCACGGCGGCGCCGCCGCCCGCGAGCAGCCAGGCGGCGCGGCGCCGGTCCGGGCGCTCGGCGTAGCGCAGGGCGTGGACGAGCAGCGTCGGGACAAGCAAGCACAGCAGCACCACCTTCCCCTGCCAGAGGCGGGTGAGGAAGAGGTTGCCGGGGGCTGCGTACCCGGGGCCGCCGTCGAGGAGCAGGAAGACCAGCGCCACGCTGAGCGCCAGCCCGACCGCCCTCACCCGCCAGGCCCTCAGGAGCCGCCACAGCGCCAGCACGGACAGAGCCGTGGCGACCGGTGGGACGACGAGGTACACCACCGAGGCGGCCGGCACTCCGACCAGCCACGCGACGGTGCCCACCAGGGCGTCGTAGGAGGCGAGCGGCGGCCAGCTGGTCATGGGGTGGACGAGGTCGGCGAAGAGGGTGTCCCGCAGCGGGTACGTGCCGTGGTCGACGGTCCACTGCGAGAGGTTGACGTAGAACAGGTCGTCGGGGTCGGGCCGCCGGGTCGCCATCGACAGGGCCGCCAGCCCGAGCGCCCACACCACCGCGAGGACGGCGCCGGAGCCGCGGGCCCCCGCCGGAGCCGGCGCGGGAGCCTGCGCCGGTGCGCCAGGGGCTGCGGCCGTGGGAGCGCCGTCCCGGCGCAGCGCCGCTGCGGCCCAGAGGGTCCCGGTGAGCGAGGCCGTGAGCCACAGCGCGGCGACCAGGGGCCAGCTGCCGTCGGCGGCGAGCACGACGGCGCCCGCGCTCGCCGCAACGAGGGTGATCACCAGCGCTGCCCGAGCAGGCCCCCAGCTCCCCCGGAGCGGCCGGGCGGGGGCGCTCGACCGCTCCGGGGGGTCCCATCGCTCCGCGGCGTCCCACCGGTCCGGCGCGTCCCCCCGCCCCGGAGCGCGGCGGTGGCGGGCGAGCAGCACCGCGCCGGCGAGGACGACCATCTCGATGGCCAGCGCCCACGGCGCACCCAGGCGCAGCACGAGGCACAGGTGGTAGACCGGCGTCCACGTCGCGAGCAGGACGACGGCCAGGTCGGGCGCTCTCTCGAGGCACCGCGTCAGCGAGGGTCCCGGCGTCGTCGCGCGGTCGGTGCCGGCGTGGCCGCTCGCGCCCACGCCGGCGAGCAGCCTGCTCATCCGCTGCCGGCCCTGCCGGTCCTCGAGGTCGGCGTCGTCCTCGAGGTCGAGGACGCGGGGCGCGAAGTGCGCTGCGACCGGTCCACCGGACCAACCTAGGTGCCTGCGTGCGCGCCGGCCCGGGGTCGCGGGCGGGGCTCCGGGTCGAGGCTCGGGTCACCGGCGGCGCTCCGGCGCTCCCCGCCGTAGGGTCGCCGCCATGCGCGCCGCCCGGCAGTCGTCGGCGGCGGCGGCGGGTCATCCCGGTGCCGCAGGCGGAGAGCGGCGCGAGAGGCTCGTCCGTCTCGTGCGCTACGCGGCGGGCTCGGGCATCGCCACGGTGTGCAGCCAGGTCGCCTTCGTGGTGCTCTACGGGCCCCTGCACGCCTCCCCGGCGGCCGCGTCGGCGCTCGCCTGGCTGGCCGGCGCCGTCCCGAACTACTGGCTGAACCGCTCGTGGACGTGGCGGCGGCGCGGGCGGCCGAGCCTGGTGCGCGAGGTGCTCCCGTACGCCGTCATCGTGGCCCTCACGCTGCTGGTCGCCGTCGCCGCGACCAGCGCCGTCGACGCGCTGGCGTCCTCGGCGGCGCTCTCACCGCGGGCGCGCGTGGCCGCGGTCACCGGCACGTACCTCGCGGTCTACGTCCTCACGTTCCTCCTGAGGTACTTCCTGTTCGACCGGCTGTTCCGAGGGTCGGCGCGGCGCCGCGCCGCAGGCGGCGATCGGCGAGCGCCATGACGCCCAGAACCGCCCCCACCGGCGCCATGACGACCACGGGGAGCTGGTAGCGCCAGACGAACTCCGTCGTGGCGACGGGCACGAGGGCCAAGGCGACGGCGCTCACCGTGACGAGCAGCGCCGCTGCCCCCCCGCGGCGCGCGCCCACCGGTCGCCGCAGCCCCTGGAGACCCCCGACGAGGCCGAGCCCGAGCAGGACGGCCACGACCGGCCCGGGCAGGTAGACCACCTTCTCGTAGCCGACCACGAGATCCGCCCAGGGCTGGTGCACGCTCGGCTGCTCGCCGCCGTGCTCCGCGTACGCACGCGCGTCGACCGCCGTCGGGCTCGCGTCGAGGTAGGTCTCGAAGCGCCACTTCGACGCGGTGCTGTAGTCGAACCGGTCGGTGCGCACGGGGTCGGCGAGGAGGGCGAGGTCGCGCAGCACGGTGGCGGCGTAGTCACCCGGTTGCGCCCGCACCGCACGCTCGGCGAAGTCGGCCAGCGCCTCGCTCTGCGTCGTGCCCGGCGGCGGCTCGAGCCGCGCGACCGTGCCCCGCTGGAACCAGCCGTAGTCGGTGGGGTCGAGGCGCTCCCCGCGCGGCTCCGGGGGGCACAGCACGCGCTCGTGGGGCGGCAGCTCGAGCAGGGAGCAGTCCACGAACGTCGTCGTGCGCATGTAGGCCGACTTCGCGCCGATGTCGCTGAGCTCCCAGACCCCGTGGGCGGAGTGGTACCAGGCGGCGTAGCCGCCGACCGGGAGCGCGAAGGCGGCGGCGACCAGGGCGGCGGAGCCCACGCGTCCTCGCCAGCGCACGCCGACGAGCAGGCAGTACCCGACCGCGACCGCCCCCAGCGGGAGGCCGACCTGGCGCACGGTCACCGCGCCGCCGAGCAGCACGACCGCTGCCAGGCACGCCGCGGGCCCCGGCCTGGGCCGCCACGCCAGGACCGCGAGGCCGGCGCTCACCATCGCGACGAAGAACGTGTCGGACAGGGGTGTGTGCTCGAGGAGCAGCTGCAGGGGGTCGAGCAGCACCGGCGCGCACGCCAGCGTCGAGAGCCAGCGACCCGCCCCGCGACGGCGCAGCAGCGCGTACAGCACCACCGCCGTCACCAGGCCCAGCACGTGCTGGACGGTCACCACGGCGGCGACGCTGTCGCTCACCGCCGCTACCGGCGACAGCAGCGCGAGGCCGTAGCCCATCGGCCGGTCCGGGTGCGGCGCGCGGTCCTGGAGGAACGAGAGGTAGGTGTGGGCGTCGCTGCTCATCAGCCCCGGGCGAAAGCCCGCGGCGACGACCCCCCGCACCGCCGCGCCGAGCACCACGGCCACGAGGAACGGGGCGTGGTCGCGGTACCAGGGACGCCGGACCGCCGGACCGCCGGCGCGCGCCGTACCGCCGCGTCCGCGCTGCGCGGTGACGCTCACGCGGTGGGCTCGTGCCCGGGACCTCCGGCTCGCGGCGGGCGCGAGACCCACCGGTCCAGGGCAGGTGCCCTCTCGGCGGCGGGCGCCGGGGCGCCCTCGCGCCACCACGTGCCCACGACCACCCGCGCGTACCGGGCTCCGTAGACGACGTTGCGGCCCTTCTTGGTGGCGCCGGCGCCGCGCCGGTGCATCGTGGCTGGCACCTCGGCGACGCGGTGCCCGTGGGAGATGACGCCCAGGAGCAGCTCCGAGGACTGGTACTGCGGCTCGTTCAGGGTCACGCTCGCGCTCACGTCGGCGCGCATCGCCCGCATCCCGAACGAGGTGTCGGTGAGGCGCTCGCCGGTCAGGGCGCTGGCCACCGCTGCGAAGACGTGCACCCCCGCGCGCCGCACCCGGTCGTCGCTGAGGTGGTCCCCGAGCACGCGGGACCCGGTCGAGAAGTCCGCGACGCCGTCGACCACGGGCGCGAGCACCGCCTCGAGCTCACCGGGGTCGTACTGCCCGTCGGCGTCGGTGGTGACGATGAAGCGGGCGCCTCGGGAGCGGGCCACCCGGTACCCGAGGCGCAGCGCAGCGCCCTGCCCCCGGTTGGTCGGGCACGCCACGAGGTGGGCGCGGGTGCCGGCGACGACGTCGGCGGTGCCGTCGCTGCTGCCGTCGTCGACGACGAGCACGTCGGCACGCATCCCGCACACGGTGGCCGGCAGACCCTCCACGACGCGCGCGATGCCGTCGGCCTCGTCGTAGGCCGCGATCACGATCACGACCGGGGCGAGCCGGAGGTCACCGCGGCGGTCCTGGAGGTCGGCCAGCGCCGCTGCGTCGACCTCGTCGCCCTGGGGCCGCTGCGCCGCTGGTCCGCGGCGGCCGCGCACCAGCGCGGTGACCGCGAGCGCCCCCGCCGCGGTGAGCAGGCCGCACCCCGGCGGGGGCGCCGACAAGGTCAGCTCGCCCGTCGCGGTGGCGCCCACGACGCAGACGACGGCGGTCAGCGCCATGAGCACCATCGGGCGCCTGAGCGCAGACCCGTCAGCGCGCCCGGCGCCGTACCCGGCGACCACGCAGGTCGCCGCGGCGAGCAGGGCCAGCAACCATGCGTCGGTCCCCCCGGCCACGCGGGTGAGCGACCCGTCGACGGTGGCCCCGGCCCAGGCACCGACCACGGCGGCGAGCACGGCGCCCGCGGCGACCGGCCCCGCTCCCTCCCGGGGGCGCCAGCAGAGGCCGGCGACCACCACGCTCGCGAGCGCCGCGGTGAGCGCGCTCACCGCGGGCCCCGGCCACCAGACCAGCGGCAGCACGCTCAGCACGGCGAGCCAGCGCCACACCGCCCAGCGCTGCAGCAGCAGGTACACCGTGCTCGCCGCCACCAAGTTCACCAGCGCCACCGCCGCCCCGCCCAGGACGCCCTGGCCGGGGACCACCGCGACGAGGTGGACCGCCGCCGCGAGCACGAGCAGCGCGGCGGGCCACCGGTGCCTCCTGCCGGTGCGGCGCGTGAGGCGGGGCGCAGCGCTGCTCGTCCCGGGCGCCGCGTCCCCGGCGGCTGCAGGGGCGGCGCCGGGGTCCGTCCGGCTAGCCACCGGCGGCCACCGCGGCCGCAGGCGACGCGGCCCGCAGGTCCGCCCAGGCGTCGCGCAGACCGTCGTCGAGGGAGGTGGTGGCGGAGAAGCCCCGGCTGCGGGCGCGGGCGGTGTCGACGACGACGGCCGGCATCTCCCCCGCCACGGCCGCGACGTGGGTGACGGGGATCGGTGCGCCGGTGGCGCGCCGGGCCGCGGCGACGATGTCGTTGACGGTCCAGGACCGCGCCCCGCCGATGATGACGGGCCCGCTCGGCCACCCCGTCACCGCCGCGACCATGGCGCGGGCCACGTCGCCGACGTGGACGAGGTCACGGCGCTGCTCCCCGTCGCCGTACACCTGCACGCCGCCGCCGGAGGAGGCGGCGCGCATGAGGCGGGGCACGAAGCTGTCCTTGTGGGCCATGCCCGCGCCGTAGACGTTGGTCAGGCGCAGCAGCGGGGCCCGCAGCCCGTAGGCGCCGGAGTAGCCGAGCAGCAGCATCTCCCCGGCGGCCTTCGTGGCGCCGTAGGGCGTCAGCGGTGCCAGCGCGGCGCCCTCGACGATCGTCGCGTCGCCGACGTCCCCGACGACGGCGTTCGTGGACGCCATCGCGAAGGCGCCGACCCCGCGGACGCGCGCCAGCTCGACGAGCGCCGCGGTCACCTCCACGTTGACCTCGTGCACCCTCGCGGGCGCCTCGAGCGAGCCGAGCACCGACGTCATGGCCGCCAGGTGGAGCACGGCGTCGACGCCGGCGGTCAGCGCCGCCTCGCGGACCCGCGCCTCGCGCAGGTCACCGACCACGGTCTCGACCGCGGCGCCCGGGAACGGCCGCAGGTCCGCGGCGACCACGCGGTGGCCGGCTGCGTGCAGCGCGGCGACGGCGTGGCGGCCGATGAACCCCGACGCGCCGGTGACCAGGACGCTGAGCGGTGCGCTCACACCCGGGCGGCCGCGGTCGTGCTGGCGTCGTCCGTGGCCCGGCGCCAGTCCACCGCGGGCGCCAGCGCCTCGAGGTCCACCCGGCCGCGGTGGCGGTCGATGACGGCGAACATCGACGTGAGCAGCGTGTCGGAGAGCAGGTGGGGCTCCAGCCCGAGGCTCTCCAGCGCCGTGTGGGCGAAGGAGAAGTGGTGGTCCTCGGCCTCGACACGAGGGTTGTCGACGTGCTCGACCTCGGCGCCGCCGGGCACCGTCCTGGCGACGACCTTGGCCATCTCCACGAGGGAGAAGCTCTCCGTCGCCTGGTTGAACACGCGGAACTCCCCGCGGTCGGCCGGGTTCTCGCAGGCCAGGCGGACGCACTCCACGGTGTCGCGGATGTCGATGGTCGCGCGCGTCTGGGACCCGCCCCCGTACACCGAGAGCGGCAGGCCGAGCACCGCCTGGATGGCGAAGCGGTTGAGCACGGTGCCGAAGACCGCGTCGTAGTCGAGCCGGGTCGCCAGGCGGGGGTCGAGCGCGGTCTGCTCGGTCTCCTGGCCGTAGACGATGCCCTGGTTGAGGTCGGTGACGCGCAGCCCCCAGATGCGGCACCCGAACTCGAGGTTGTGGCTGTCGTGCACCTTGGAGAGGTGGTAGAAGGAGCCGGGCCGCTTGGGGAAGAGCACCCGGTCGCTGCGTCCGTGGTGGGTGACCTCCAGCCATCCCTCCTCGATGTCGATGTTGGGGGTGCCGTACTCGCCCATGGTCCCGAGCTTGACGACGTGGACGTCGGGGTCGACCTCCGCGATCGCGTACATGAGGTTCAGCGTGCCGACCACGTTGTTCGTCTGGGTGTAGACGGCGTGCTTGCGGTCGATCATCGAGTAGGGCGCGGCACGCTGCTCGGCGAAGTGGACGACGGTGTCGGGGCGGAAGGACCGGACGGCGTGGTACGCGACGTCGCCGTCGGTCAGGTCGCCGACGTACGTCGTGATGTCCTCGCCGCTGACCTCGCGCCAGGCCTTCACGCGGTCGACCAGGGGCTCGATCGGCACGAGGCTGCCCGAGCCCAGCTCGTGGTCGTACTGGCGGCGCACCCCGCTGTCGAGGACCGCGACCTCGTGGCCGCGGGCGGACAGGTACATGGCCGTCGGCCAGCCGAGGTAGCCGTCACCGCCGAGGACGAGGGTCTTCATGGACATGCTCCGATCTGGGGGGGGTGCCGGCGCCGTCTTCACCGTCGCTCGACCGTAGCGGCGAGCCAGGGCATCAGCGACATAGCACCCACGACCCGGCAGCGCGTCCCGCCGACAGCACCGTCGGAGACCCTCTCCCACCGCGCCGCCGACCGGTGCGGGCGGGGTCCCCCGTCAGACGACGAGCGTGGGCTTGAGCTCCTGGATGCGCCCGAGGAGGCCGTTGACGAACGTCGGCGACTCGTCGGTGGACAGCTGCTGCGTCAGGGCCACCGCCTCCGCGAGCGCCACGGCGTCGGGGACGTCGTCGTCCCACAGCAGCTCGTAGGTCGCCATGCGCAGCACGGCCCGGTCCACGGCGGGCATCCGCGCGAGCGTCCACCCGTGCGAGTGCTCGGTCAGCAGGTCGTCGATCCGCTGCTGGTGGGCCACGACGCCCTCGACCAGGGCGACGGTGAACTCGGGGACGGCGAGCGCGGAGGCACCGCCGTCGGCCATGCGGGCCCCGGTCAGCGCGAGCGGGTCGAGCCCGCGGGCCTCGGCCTCGAAGAGGATGTCGAGCGCCCTCTTGCGGGCGCGGCTGCGTGCTGGCACGTCAGCTGACGCGGCCCAGGTAGTCGCCGGTGCGGGTGTCGACCTTGACCTTGGTGCCGGTCTCCAGGAACAGCGGCACGTTGATCTGGTAGCCGGTCTCCACCGTCGCCGGCTTGGTGCCGCCCGTCGAGCGGTCGCCCTGGAGGCCCGGGTCCGTCTGGGTGATCTCCAGGACCACGGAGGTGGGGAGCTCGACGTACAGGGGAGTGCCCTCGTGCATCGCGACGGTGACGTCGGCGGACTCCAGCATGAAGCTGGCGGCGTCGCCGACGGTGGACGCCGGGACGTTCAGCTGGTCGTAGGTGGAGGAGTCCATGAACACGAAGTCGTCACCGTCGTGGTAGAGGTACTGCATGTCGCGCTTGTCGACGGTGGCGGTGTCCACCTTCGTGCCGGCGTTGAACGTCCGGTCGACGGACTTGCCGCCCACCACCTGCTTGAGCTTGGTGCGCACGAAGGCGCCGCCCTTGCCCGGCTTGACGTGCTGGAAGTCGATGACGGACCAGAGCTGTCCGTCCAGGATCAGCACGGTCCCGTTCTTGAGGTCGTTGGTGGTGGCCACGACGGGTCATCCTAGACGCTGGGCGGGGCGGCCCCCTGGGCGGCGACCAGCAGCTCCGCCGCCAGGGGCGCCAGCCGCTGCTCGTGGCGCCACCCGGCAGCCAGCGCGCGCTGGCTGACGGCCTGGCGGGTCACCCCGAGCACCGCCGCGGCCTCGGCCTGGGTGCGGCCGCCGCGCAGCGCGTCGACGACGTCCCACCCCGGCTCGGTGCGGCGGCGGGCGGCGTCGGCGATCGCGGCCAGCACCGCGTCGGCGTGGGCGGCGGCCGGTGAGCCCTCCCCCCGGACCTGGGTCCGGGTCGGCGCCGCGCGGGCCCCGCGCAGCGCCGCGCCCGCCAGCGCACCGGCCCGGCGGTGACCGGCCCCCACGCCGACCGCCGCGCCGGCGCGCACCTGCGCCAGGACCACGTCGACCACCGCTGCGGCGTCCTCGTGCTCGCTCGTGACGGCGCGGTCGCTGCCGCTCCCCTCGGCGGGCTGGACCCTGACCACGAACATCGGGCAAGGATGAGACCTGGCGCCCGGCGCGTCAACCGCGCCGGGCGCGCTAGAGGCTGATGGTCCTCGAGGCGGGACGCTGGGCGCTGACCTCGGCGTAGGCGCCCACGAGCATCGACGGGTCCGGTCCCTCGAGCCGCCCGGGGCGCGCGAGCCCGTCGAGGACGACGAAGCGCAGGAGGTCACCGCGGGTCTTCTTGTCGCGCCCCATCGCCTCGAGGAGCTGGGGCCAGCGGTCCCCGCGGTAGGTCAGCGGCAGGCCCAGCGACCCGAGGACGGAGCGGTGGCGGTCGACGACCGCGGGGTCCAGGCGTCCGGCCAGCTGCGCGAGCTCGGCGGCGAAGACCATGCCCACGCTCACCGCCGCGCCGTGGCGCCACGAGTAGCGCTCCACCAGCTCGATGGCGTGCGCCAGGGTGTGGCCGTAGTTGAGGAGCTCCCGCGGACCCGACTCCCTCAGGTCGCGCGAGACCACGTCGGCCTTCACCGCGATCGAGCGCTCCACGAGCTCGCGCAGCACGGGCGAGGCGGGGTCGGTCGCCGCACCCGGGTCGGCCTCGACGAGGTCGAGGATGGCCGGGTCGGCGATGAAGCCGCACTTCACCGCCTCGGCCATCCCGGAGACGAGGTCGTGGCGGGGAAGGGTCGCGAGGGTGTCGAGGTCGGCGACGACCCCGGCCGGCGGGTGGAAGGCGCCGACGAGGTTCTTGCCCTCCGAGGTGTTGATGCCCGTCTTGCCGCCGACGGCCGCGTCCACCATCGCCAGCAGGGTCGTGGGCACCTGCACCACGGGCACCCCGCGCAGCCACGTGGCGGCGACGAACCCCGCGAGGTCGGTGACCGCGCCGCCGCCCACCCCGACCACCACGTCGGTCCGGGAGAAGGACGCCTGCCCCAGCACCCCCCAGCAGAACGCCGCGACCTGCGCGTTCTTGGCCTCCTCACCGTCAGGGACCTCGGCGGCGATGGCCTCGTAGCCGGCGCCCAGGAGCTCGGTGCGCACCGCCTCCCCCGTGGTCCGCAGGGCGCGCGGGTGCATGACGAGCACCCGTGTGGCGCGCTGGCCCACCAGCGCGGCGATCTCCCCGAGGAGGCCGCGCCCGACCAGCACGTCGTACGGGGCGTCGCCGCCGACCGTGATGCGGGTGGTGGGCTGGGGGGCGTCGCTGAGCACGGCGCTCACGCTAGCCCGCGCGGCGGGACGCTCACCCCACGAGCGGGTGCGGTGAGCCCCACAGCGCCTGCGCGGCGGCGGGAGTGCTCACCCCGGCTGCCTGCTCGGTCGCGAGCCGGGCGTCGCGCACCCCCAGGACGAGGGTGCGCCCCTCGGCGAGCGACCAGCGCGTCGTCCCGACGGCGAGGATCGTGGTGGCGCGCAGCTCGACCACCGCAGACCGGCGCCCCGCTGCGGATCCCTCAGGGGCAGGGCACCGCTCAGGGGCAGGGCACCGCGCACGGTGACGGCGGTGCCGCGTCTTCCAGGCGGAGCGCCTCAGCCAGCCGTCCTCCACCGCAGCGCAGACCGCGCCCACCGCCTCGGCCAGCTGGGCCCGGCCGCCGCCGGCGCCCGTCCCGGGCCCGGTGAGCAGCAGGTCCGCGCCGGCCGCCAGCGCGCGCACGGCCGCCCGTCCGGTGCCGCCGGGCCGGGACGCCTCCGCCATGTCGAGCGCGGGCACCAGCACGTGACCGGTCATCATCGCCAGCGCTCCGGCCTCGATCACGGCGGCGAAGGGCGGGAGGTCGCGCGCGGCCAGCGTGGTCAGGTCCACGTCGAGCAGCGCCGGACCGAGGTGGGGGTCCGCGGTGGTCGCCCCGTGACCGGGGAAGTGCTTGGGCACGGCCACCACCCCGCCGGCGTGCAGCCCTGCGGCCAGCGCTGCGCCGACGACCTGCGTGGTCGCCACGTCGTCGACGTGGCCCAGCGCGAGGTTGCCGGGGAACGAGGAGCCCGTCAGGTGCTCCAGGCGGGTGACGTCACAGCCCTCCTCGTCGGTGGCCACCAGAGCACCCGGCCACCGGTGGGACACCTCGCGGCCGAGGTCGGCGAGGGAGCCGGGTGCGGCCGCGTTGTCGGCGTACCGGACCACCCAGCGCCAGCGCCCTCACGAGCGCAGCAGGGTCATGACCTCGGCGGCGACCTGGCGCGGCCACCGGCCGTCGGTGTCGACGACGTCGGTGGCGACCTCGGCGTAGAGCGGCGCCCTGGCGCGCGCCAGCGCCGTCCAGGCGCCGCGGGCGTCGCCGGCCAGGAGCGGACGGCCCGCTCCGCCGCGCAGCCGCCGGGCGACGGAGCGCCACTCCACCTCGAGGCGCACCACGGGCACCCCAGCGGCACCCGCGTCGCGCAGCGCGGCACGGCTGACGTCGTCGAGCACCGCTCCCCCGCCGAGGGAGATCACGGCGCCCGGCGTCGCGAGCGCCGCGAGCACCGCGTCCCGCTCGAGGTCACGGAAGGCCCGCTCCCCGTCGGCCTCGAAGATCTCGGGGACGCTGCGCCCGTCGAGGGCGACGACGGCGGCGTCGGTGTCGATCACCCGGGCACC
>JARICT010000137.1 GCA_029257185.1 Quadrisphaera sp. | reverse complement strand
GGCGCGGTCGACGGGTGGCACCACGACGCGTTCCTCCTGCCCGGCGGCGGGATGCTCGCGCTGGGCGCGGAGACCCGCAAGATCGACGGACAGGACGTCCACGGTGACGTGGTCGTCGAGCTGGACGCCGACGGCGACGTCGTCTCGGAGTGGGCGCTGCTGGACCACCTCGACCCCACCCGGTTCCCCGGCGAGCTCTCCCGGGCGCTCGCGAGCGCCGGCGGGCTGGACTGGAGCCACTCCGACTCCGTCGTCCTCGACGAGGAGACCGGTGAGGTGGTGGTCTCGGTGCGCTCGCAGGGGTGGGTCTTCGCCTACGACCGCGAGTCCGGGGACCTCGCGTGGATCGCCGGTGACGACGCGGGGACCGACCCTGGGTTCGACGCCCCCTTCCTCGAGCTGGAGGAGGGCACGTGGACCTCCGGGCAGCACGCCGCGACCTTCACCGACGACGGCGAGTTGCTGGTCTTCGACAACCGCAACGAGACCGGCGGCGCGCAGGAGAACAGCCGCGCGGTGGCCTACGAGATCGACCGCGACGCGATGACGGCACGGCAGTCCTTCGAGGCGGTCGACCCGAAGTACTCCGAGGCCCTCGGTGACGTCGACGAGCTGCCCAGCGGCCGCATCCTGTCCACCGCGGGCGGCGCGGGCAGCGACGAGACCGCGCGCCTCACCGAGGTCGACGATCAGGGGGAGAGGCTGTGGGACCTCGCGGTGGCCGACACGAGGATCTACCGCTCCGAGCGGCTGCCCTGGTCCGAGGTCGATCGCGCCCGGTGACCGGCAGGGCCCGACGCAGTGTCGCTCAACGCGTTCGGCCTGTGCTCCGTGGGCATCGGCCTGTCTCGCCCTGCACGGCGACGGCGGCCATGCGGTCAGCCTCGACGCCGCCACCGAGACGATGCGCCAGACCGGGGCCGACATGAAGAGCAAGGATGGGGAGACCTCTCTCGGGGGCCCCGCGGTCAACATCACCGAGTGCTGATCGGCGGGGCACCCGCCTCACTCCGTCCCTCGAGGGCACGGAACGACAGGCATGCCACCTGACGCCGCATCGACGCTCCGCGTCGGCAGGTGGTGGCGACGGCGCCGTGCGGATGGCGGCTGCAGCGTTCCGGTTGGTAGGAAGTGGGACGGTCAGGGCGCCCGGAAGAGCGCTGGCGTGGTTCCGCCAGCGGGTGCGACCCACAGGTCATGCCCATAACGCTGTCCCGCTGATGGCGTACGGAGCAGACCACCGGTACGGTTCCGTTCGTGGAAATCGGGTACGCGCGGGTGTCCACGACCAAGCAGGATCTCGAGCGGCAGATCCACGCGCTGGAGCTGATGGGTATCGAGGCCTCGCGAATCTTCGTGGACAAGAAGTCGGGCACGACCATCAACCGTCCTCGTCTACGGGCCGCGTTGGGCTACGCCCGGGAGGGCGACGTCCTCGTCGTCCACACCCTGGACCGCCTGGGGCGCACGGTGCGCGACACCCTGAACCTGATCCACAACCTGGCCGAGCGCGGCGTGGGGGTGAAGAACCTGGCCGACCCCATCAAGGTCGACTCCTCCAACCCGTCGGATCGGATGGCACAGCTCTCGGTGGTGTTCCTCGCGCTGTTCACGCAGATGGAGCGCACCTACACCGCGGAGCGCGCCGCCTACGCCCGCTTGGTGGCTACCGCCAAGGGACGTCGGGTGGGCCGGCCGGTGCTAGCCGATCCCGACACGATCGCCTACGCGGTGCACCTGCGCGAGCAAGGGGAGACCATCGCCCAGATCGTGGCCAAGACCGGGGTGGCGCGCACCAGCCTGTACCGTCACATGCCACCGCGACCCATCGAGCCGCTCACCGCCAGCGGCGTCGCGCCCGTCGCTGCGTAGTTCGGGTCGTGACGGCGGTGGGGTGAGGCGTCAACGTCAGGGCACCAGGCGGTAGCCGACGCCGGGCTCGGTGATCAGGTGGCGCGGCGCGGCGGGGTCGGTTTCGAGCTTGCGCCGCAGCTGGGCGACGTAGACGCGCAGGTAGTGCGTCTCGCGGTCCAGGTGCTGACCGCGCAGGGCCTGCAGCAGTTCGCGCCGCCCGACCACGGCCCCGACCGAGCGCGCGAGCTCGGCGAGCAGGTTCCACTCCGTGGGGGTGAGCCGCACCATGGCGCCGTCGCGCAGCACCTGGCGGCGCGGCAGGTCCACGGTGAACCCCGCGGTGACCACCACGGGCTCGACCGGCTCGATCTCCCCGCGTCTCGCCGCCGCGCGCAGCCGCGCGAGCAGCTCGTCCATGGCGAACGGCTTGGTGACGTAGTCGTCAGCGCCGGCGTCCAGGGCGGCAACCTTCTCGGAGCTGTCCCGGCGCGCGGAGAGCACCACCACGGGCACCCTGCTCCAGCCGCGCACGGCCCGCAGCACGTCCATGCCGTCGAGGTCGGGCAGCCCGAGGTCGAGCACCACGAGGTCGGGGTGCCTGCTGGCGGCGGCGTCCAGCGCCGCGGCGCCGGTACCGGCCAGATCGACGTCGTACCCCTTGGCGCGCAGGGTGATGCCCAGCGCCCGCGCCAGCGCCAGCTCGTCCTCGACGACCAGCACCCGCGTCACGGCCGCGCCTGCAGCGCTGGTGGCAGGGAGAAGACCATGGTCAGTCCGCCCCCGGGGGTGTCGTCGGCCTCCAGGGTGGCGGCGAAGGACTCCACCAGCCCGCGGGCCACCGCCAAGCCGAGGCCCACCCCGTGCCCGTCGGGGGCGTCGCCCCCGCGCTGGAAGGCGCTGAAGGCCGCCGCCTTGTCCTCGTCGGGGATCCCGATGCCGCGGTCGACCACGCGCACCACCACGCGCCGGCCGTCCCCCTCGCCCACGCAGCCGCCCGAGACCACCACGTGGGCGCCGTCGGGGTTGTGGTGCAGGGCGTTCTCGACCACGTTGCCCAGTGCGCGCTCCAGCAGGCCGGCGTCGGCGTCGACCAGCGGCAGCCCCTCGGGCAGGTCCAGCCTCACTTCGCCGGCGCGGTCGAGAGGTACCCCGGCCAGCGCCTTGGGCACCACCTCGTCCAGCGCGACGGGCGCCCGGCGCGGGTGCACGGCCCCGGCGTCCAGGCGGCTCATGTCCAGCAGGTTGTCCACCAGGGACTGCAGCCGGTCGGCGGAGGACTCCACGTCGGCGAGCAGCACGGCCCTGTCCTGGTCGCTCAGCTCACCGCCCAGGGTGCGCAGCGTGGAGGAGGAGGCCTTGATGCCGGCCAGCGGGGTGCGCAGGTCGTGGGAGACCGCCGCGAGCAGGGCGGTGCGCACCGCGGTGCGCTCCTCCTCACGGCGTGCGGTGCGGGCCTGTGCGCGCAGCCGGTCGCGCTCGAGCAGGGCGCCTGCTTGGGCGGCGACGGCCATGAGCACCCGCAGGTCGCCGCCGGTGATGTCGCGCCCCGTGAGCGCGATCGACAGCCCCTCGTCGACGGGCAGCGCCGCCTGCGCGGCGTCCGGTGCCTCGGGCGGCGCGCAGCCGGTGCTCGCCACGACGCGCCAGCGCTCAGCACCGCCCACGGGCGAACGCTCGGATCGCTCCAGCAGCGCCGCCCCGTCGAGGGCGAAGGTCTCGCGGAGCCGCTCCAGCAGCGCGGGCACGCCGTCCTGGCCGCGCAGCACCGAGCCGGCCAGGGCCGCGAGGGTGGAGGCCTCGGCGCGGGCCTGGGCAGCCTGGACGGTGCGCCGCGCCGCGAGGTCGACCACCGCCGCGACGGCGGCGGCGACCGCGACGAGCACCACGAGGGCGACGGCGTCCGGTGAGGAGGCGATGGTCAGGGTGTCGAAGGGCGGGGTGAAGAACCAGTTGGCGAGCAGCACGGAGACCACCGCCGCGGCGATCGCCGGCCACATCCCGCCCACCAGGGCGATGGCGACGGTCACGGCCACGTAGAAGAGCAGCTCGCTGGGCAGCTCGTGACTGGCCCGGGTGAGGTGGAGGACCCAGGTCAGCACCGGGGGCGCGATCAGCGCCAGCAACCACCCCAGCGCACGCCGTCGCGCCGGCAGCGCGGGGCCGGCGCGTCGGCGCAGGCTCGCCGTCCCCGCGGCGTCGTGGACGACGATCTGGACGTCCATGTCACCGGACCCGTCGACCACGCGCTGACCGACCCCCGGGGAGAGCGCCACCGCCAGACGGCTTCGACGGCTGGTGCCGAGGACCGCCACGGTGACGTTCGCACCGCGCGCGAAGTCGAGGATGGCCGCGGCGACGTCCTCCCCCACCACGGCGTGCCAGGTGCCGCCGAGGGACTCGACGAGCAGGCGTTGGCGGGCGATCGCGTCGGGCGCCGACCCGGTCAGGCCGTCGGAGCGCGTCACGTGCAGCGCGAGGAGCTCGCCCCCCACCGCCCGCTGGGCGACGCGCGCCCCACGACGGACCAGCGCGTCGCCCTCGGGCCCGCCGGTCACCGCCACGAGCACCCGCTCGCGCGCCGCCCACGGCGCCCCGATGTCGTTCTCCGCGCGGTAGGCGGCCAGCGCCGCCTCGACGCGGTCGGCGACCCACAGCAGGGCCAGCTCGCGCAGCGCCGTGAGGTTGCCGACGCGGAAGTAGTTGCCCAGCGCGGCGTCGACCTTCTCCGCGGCGTAGACGTTGCCGTGCGCGAGGCGCCGGCGCAGCGCCTGGGGGCTCATGTCCACCAGCTCGATCGCGTCGGCGCCGCGCACCACGTCGTCGGGCACCGTCTCCTGCTGGCGCACCCCGGTGATCTGGGCGACGACGTCGTTGAGGGACTCCAGGTGCTGCACGTTGACGGTGGTCGTCACGTCGATGCCGGCGACGAGCATGTCCTCGACGTCCTGCCAGCGCTTGACGTGCGCGGTCCCGGGGACGTTGGTGTGGGCGAGCTCGTCGACGAGCGCGTGGCGCGGGGCCCTGGCGATCACGGCGCCGGTGTCGAGCTCGGTGAGCTCGACACCGCGGTGGACCAGAGCCCGCCGGGGCATCACCTCGAGCCCCTCGAGGGCCGCCTCGGTAGCGGCGCGCCCGTGCGTCTCGACGTAGGCGACGACCACGTCCTGGCCTCGCGCCGCGCGCCGGCGGCCCTCCCCGAGCATGGCCATGGTCTTGCCCACCCCCGGCGCTGCACCGAGGTAGACCCGGAGCCGTCCGCGTCTCACGGGGGTCATCCTCACCCCTGTCGCGCCCGCGCCGGCTGCGCCAGGGCCGCGTTGAGCGTGACGACGTTGACCGTGGAATCCCCGATGATGCCCGCGTCACGCCCGGCGGTGCTCTGCGCGACCAGCGAGGTGACGTCGCGCACCGACAGCCCGCGAGCCTGCGCGACACGCCTGACCTGCAGCGCGGCGTAGGCCGGGGAGATGTCCGGGTCCAGACCGGAGGCCGACGCGGTGACGGCGTCGGGAGGGACCTGCGAGGCGGGGACGCCCTCGCGCTGCGCGACCGCGGCGGTGCGCTCCCGGACGGTCCCGAGCAGCTCCTCGCTGTTCGGTCCGAGGTTCGAGCCGCCCGAAGCCTGGGCGTCGTAGCCGTCACCGGCCACCGACGGGCGCGGGAGGAACCACTGGTCGCCCTCGAAGGGCTGGCCGATCAGCGAGGAGCCGGCCGGCCTCCCGGCCACCTCGATCATGGATCCGCCGGCGCGCCCCGGCACGGCAAGCCCGACGAGCAGGATCGCGGCGGGGTAGAGGACCCCCAGGACGACGGTGAGGACCAGGAGGGTGCGCAGGCCGGCGGAGGCCTGGCGCAGGAGGTCGCGTGCAGCGGTCATGGTGGTCAGATCCCCGGGATGAGCTGGACGAGCAGGTCGATGAGCTTGATCCCGACGAAGGGGGCGACGACCCCGCCGACGCCGTAGACCAGCATGTTGCGCCGCAGGAGCGCGGTGGCGGAGCCCGCCCGGTAGCGCACCCCCCGCAGCGCGAGGGGGATGAGCACCACGATGACGAGCGCGTTGAAGATCACCGCGGAGAGCACGGCGGACTCCGGGCTGGACAGGCGCATGACGTTCAGGCGGTCCATCTGCGGGTACAGGGGAGCGAACATCGCCGGGATGATCGCGAAGTACTTGGCGATGTCGTTGGCCACCGAGAAGGTGGTCAGCGCCCCGCGGGTGATGAGCAGCTGCTTGCCGATGCCGACCACGTCGATGAGCTTGGTGGGGTCGGAGTCGAGGTCGACCATGTTGCCGGCCTCCTTCGCGGCCGACGTCCCCGTGTTCATGGCCACCCCGACGTCGGACTGCGCGAGGGCGGGCGCGTCGTTGGTGCCGTCACCGGTCATCGCCACCAGGCGCCCGCCGGCCTGCTCGCGCTTGATGAGCGCGAGCTTGTCCTCCGGGGTGGCCTCGGCGAGCACCTCGTCGACACCCGCCTCGGCGCCGATGGCGGTCGCGGTCAGCTGGTTGTCGCCGGTGACCATCACGGTGCGGATGCCCATGGCGCGGAGCTGGGCGAACCGCTCGGCCATGCCCGCCTTGACGACGTCCTTGAGGTGGATCACCCCGAGCACGCGGGCTGGCCCGGCGCCGAGAGCCGTGGAGTGCTCGGCGACCACCAGGGGGGTGCCGCCGGCGGCGGAGACGCGCTCCACGACGGCGTCGAGGCTGCTGTCGTCAGAGGCGTCGCCGTCGGCTCCGCCGCAGGAGCGCACCCAGGCCGCGACGGCCGAGCCGGCCCCCTTGCGCAGGCTCAGCACCCCGCCGCCGGTCTCGAGGTCCAGGCCGGACATGCGGGTCTGCGCGGTGAAGGGGACGAAGGCGGGCTCCTGCTCTCCGACCTCTCCGACCGGACGGTCGCCGCTCTCCGGGTGCGCAGCGTCGACGAGCTCGACGACGGACCGGCCCTCGGGGGTCTCGTCGGCGAGCGAGGAGCGACGGGCCGCGCTCGCCAGCTCCTCCCACGTGACGTCGCCGACGGGCAGCAGCTCGGCGGCCCGCCGGTTGCCGATGGTGATGGTGCCGGTCTTGTCGAGGAGGAGCACGTCGACGTCGCCGGCGGCCTCCACGGCGCGCCCGGACATCGCCAGGACGTTGCGCTGGACGAGGCGGTCGATCCCGGCGATGCCGATCGCGGAGAGCAGAGCGCCGATCGTGGTGGGGATCAGGCACACCAGCAGGGCGATGAGCACCGGGATCGGCTGCGCCCCGCCGGAGGAGGAGGCGAAGGGCTGAAGGGTCACCACGGCGAGGAGCAGCACGATGGTGAGGGAGGACAGCAGGAGGTTCAGCGCGATCTCGTTCGGCGTCTTCTGGCGGGCGGCCCCCTCGACGAGGGAGATCATCCGGTCCATGAAGCTCGACCCGGGGTCGGCGGTGATCTTCACGACGATGCCGTCGGAGAGCACCGTGGTGCCGCCGGTGACCGAGCAGCGGTCCCCGCCGGACTCGCGGATCACCGGCGCTGACTCCCCGGTGATGGCGGACTCGTCGATGCTCGCCGCGCCCTCGACGACGTCCCCGTCGCCGGGGATGACCTCGCCGACCTTGACGAGCACGAGGTCTCCGCGGCGCAGCTCGGAGGCGGCGATCGCCTCCTCCACCTGCGGACCGTGCGCGCCGGCGGCCGCTCCCAGGCGGCGGGCCGTGGTCTCGGTGCGGGTGCGGCGCAGGGTCTCGGCCTGCGCGCGGCCTCGGCCCTCGGCGACGGCCTCGGCGAGGTTCGCGAAGACCACGGTCGCCCAGAGCCACACCGCGAGCAGCCACGTGAACAGGCTCGGGCTGGCGATGGCGGCGATCGTCGTGGCCACGGAGCCGACCCACACCACGAACATCACGGGTGAGCGGACCTGGTGGCGCGGGTCGAGCTTGCGCAGGGCGGTCGGCAGCGAGGTGATGAGGGCGCTGGCGTCGAAGGCACCGGAGGCCGCGCGCCCGCTCTGCCCGGAGCCGTGCGCGCCGTGCGCCGAGGTGCTGCGGTCCCCCGAGGGGGTTTCGAGGAGCGTGCTGCTCATGAGAGGGCCTCTGCGATGGGTCCGAGGGCGAGCGCCGGGAAGAAGGTCAGCCCGGCGACGACGAAGACGACGAAGACGAGGAGCACGGCGAACACCGGTCCGTGGGTGGGCAGGGTGCCGGCGCTGGCCGGGACGGGCGCCTGCTGGGCCAGGGTGCCGGCCAGGGCGATGACGAACATCATCGGGACGAAGCGGCCGAGGGCCATCGCCAGGCCCAGCGCGGTGTTCTGGTAGGTGGTCGCGGCCCCGAACCCGGCGAAGGCGGAGCCGTTGTTGTTCGAGGTCGACGTGTAGGCGTAGAGGATCTCGGAGAGCCCGTGGGGGCCGCTGTTGGCCAGCGAGGCCTCCCGCAGGGCCGGGACCCCGGCGGTGATCGCGGCACCGACCAGCAAGACTGTGGGCATCGTGAGGACGTAGAGGGCCACGAGCGTGACCTCCCTGCGCCCGATCTTCTTGCCCAGGTACTCCGGGGTGCGCCCCACCATGAGGCCGGCGAGGAAGACGGCGATGACGGCGAGCACGAGCATCCCGTAGAGCCCTGAGCCGACGCCGCCGGGCGCGACCTCGCCCAGCATCATGTTGAGCAGGTAGACGCCGCCACCGGCAGGGGTCGCCGAGTCGTGCATGCTGTTGACCGCACCCGTCGACGTCGCCGTCGTGGAGGCGCCGAAGACGCTGGTCATGACGTCGCCGAAGCGCACCTCGGTGCCCTCCCTCGCGGCGCCGACCGCACGCGGGACGGCCCCGCCGGCGGCCTGCTGCGCCCACACCGCGGCGGTGAGCATCATCAGCCAGATGCCGCCCATGACCGCGGTGATGGCGACCCCCTGTCTCTTGTCGTCGACCAAGCGACCGAAGGTGCGGGGCAGCGCGAAGGGGATGACGAGGATCAGGAAGACCTGGAAGAGGCTCACCCAGGCGGTGGGGCCCTCGAAGGGGTGGGCGGAGTTGGCGTTGAAGAAGCCTCCGCCGTTGGTCCCCAGCTCCTTGATGACCTCCTGCGAGGCGACAGGGCCGCCGGTGATGGTCTGCGTGCCGCCCGCCACCGTCGTGACGGACGTGGGGCCGGAGAGGTTCTGGACCACTCCCCCGAGCAGCAGGACGACCGCCCCGACGGTGGCGAGCGGCAGCAGGACCCTCAGGCAGATGCGCATGAGGTCGACCCAGAAGTTGCCGATCCGGTCGGTCCGTGAGCGGGCGAACCCGCGCACCAGCGCCACGCACACGGCGATGCCCACCGCGGCGGAGACGAAGTTCTGCACCGCGAGACCGGAGGCCTGGACGAGGTGGCCCAGGGTGCTCTCGCCCGAGTACGACTGCCAGTTGGTGTTCGTCACGAAGGAGACGGCGGTGTTCCACGCCGTCGGCGCCTCGACCCCCTCGAGGCCGAGCGAGAGCGGGAGGACGTGCTGCAGGCGCTGGAAGGCGTAGAGGAAGAGGAGCGAGACCAGGGAGAAGGCCAGCACCGACCGGGCGTAGACGGGCCAGCGCTGGTCCGCGTCGGGGTCGACACCCACCAGCCGGTAGAGGGGGCGCTCGACCGCGAGGTGCTCGCCCGAGGTCAGGGTCCGAGCGATGTGGTCGCCCAGCGGCGCGCGGGCCAGGGCCAGCGCGGCGACGAGGACGGAGATCGTCAGGACACCGGCAGCAGCATCACCCATCAGAACTTCTCCGGGGCGAGCAGCGCCACCAGCAGGTAGACCAGGAGCGCGGCGGCGACTACCAGCAGCACGGCGTCCACGCCGCTCACAGCCGCTCCAGTCCCTTGACGAGCAGGGTGAGCAGAGCGAACACCGCGAGGGTGAGCGCGACGTAGGCGAGATCCATCACCGGACCATCACCGCACGCGAAGGGCACGGCCGCTGCCGGTTCTGACGAGACCCTGACGCTCACGCCCCCGATCCAGACACAACCCGGACGCCGCGCCGGCGCGCCAGGGTGCCACCAGGGCTCAGCGCCTGGGCGGTGTGCCGCTGCGCCCGGCGCGCCGCCACAGCTGCTGCTGGACCCACAACGTCAGCACGCCGGCGACGACGATGCCCAGCAGGTTCAGCGCCAGCTGCTCGAGGGAGGTCCACGCCTGGTCCAGCAACGACAGCCGCTCAGCGCTTGATGCGGCCGAGGTGGCGAAGGCGGCGGCGACCGCGGCGTTGGCCGCCGCGGGGATGGTGGTCACCGAGACCAGCACCCCCACCACCGCCCCGGACTTCGCCGAGGTCAACGCCAGCATGCCGGCCACACCGGCCAGGAAGGCGACGACGAAGGAGAGCGCGTCGGGGTTGTAGATGAACCCCGTCTGGGGGCGCGGCCGGGTGAGCATAGCGGCGTCGACCAGGCCCAGGGCGCTGAGCAGCCAGGTCGAGGCGATGGTGGCTGCGATGCCGAGGGCGAAGCCGACGACCAGCGCCCCCACCGAGCGGCGCAGCGCGTCGGCGCGGCGCAGCACGGTGGCAGCGCACAGCCCGGCCAGGGCCCCGTACTCGGGCCCGACGATCATGGCGCCGATGACCAGGATGGCGGAGTCGGTCAGCACCGCCAGGCCCGCCAGGACGGTGGCCACGGCGAAGAAGATCAGGTACGCCACCGAGACGGTGGACTCCTCGCGGGTGTGGGCGACCAGGTCCTCCCAGACCAGGGCGTCGCTGCCGTAGCCCGGCGCGGCGCGCTCGGCGCGCTCGGCGGCTGCGGACAAGCTCAGGTCGATGCTCTCCACGGCGATGGAGCCATGCTCGACCACGCCCATCTCGCGCAGCAGGTCCAGGAGGGCGTCGGCGCCCTCGCGCGCTACGTCGACCAGCACCAGGTCCCCAGCGGGGCTGAGCGCGGCCCCGGCCAGCACGACCAGGTTGGCGCACACCGGCTCCTCCTCCAGCGCTCGTACGACCTCCTCGCTCAACCCCGGGGGGACCACGACGCGCAGGTGCAGCATGCAGCGACCGTAAGCACCACCCACCCCAGTTCCCGGTGCCGGGCCAGCGGAGCGCCAGGCAAGGCAGATCCACGGTCGAGTCCGCTGGGGTGGTGTATCGCGGTAGCCGCGTGATCTTCGGTGTGCTCAGGCGCTGAGGGCCTGAGTCGTGGTGGGCACCTCCTCGGTGGTGGTGGGGATCAGGGTCATGCGGGATCGGGCGAGGACGTCCAGCCCGAGGTGGCGCCGGCCTTCGACCCACTCGTCGTGCTGCTCGGCCAACACGGCGCCGACCAGGCGGATGAGGGACTGACGGTTGGGGAAGTCCCCCGCGAGCGGGAGGTGCCCCCACCCGACGACGTCGGTGCGCCTCCGGATTTCCTTGTTCAACCTCTCCTGCGGGTTGTTGGACCAGATCTGACGCTAGATCGCCTTCGGGAAGCTGGTGAAGGCCAGCAGGTCCGCCCTGGCTGACTCAAGGTGGTCGACGACCTTGGGCATGGTGGCGCTCAGCTGGTCGGTGAGCTTGTCGAACTGGGCGTGCACCGCCTCGGCGTCGGGCTGGTCGAAGACCGAGTGCAGCATCGCTCGCACCCCGGGCCAGGCGCTCTTGGGCGTGATCGACATCAGGTTCACGGTGTAGTGCGTGCGACACCGCTGCCACGAGGCTCCAGGCAAGGTGGCCCCGATCGCAGCGACCAGCCCGGCATGAGCATCACTGGTGACGAGCTGGACCCCGGACAGCCCGCGGGCGCTCAGATCGCGGAAGAACGCCAGCCAGCCCGCGCCGTCCTCGGCGCTGGTGGTCTGGACCCCGAGGATCTCGCGGTGGCCCTCGGCGTTGACCCCGACGGCGATCAGGGCATGGATGTTGCTCACGCGCCCGCCTTCGCGGACTTTGAGGACCACGGCGTCGGCGGCCACGAACGTGTAGGGGCCGGCGTCCAGGGGCCGGGTGCGGAAGTCCTCGACGTGGGCGTCCAGGTCCTTGGCCATCTCAGAGACCTGGGACTTGCTTAAGCTCGTGATGCCCAAGGACTCCACGAGCTTCTCCATCCGCCGGGTGGACACCCCGAGGAGGTAGCTGGTGGCGACCACCGTGGTCAGGGCGCGCTCGGCGCGCTTGCGGCGGGTGGGCCGCCAGTCGGGGAAGTAGGTGCCGGTGCGCAGCTTG
>JARICT010000074.1 GCA_029257185.1 Quadrisphaera sp. | reverse complement strand
CTCGAGGACTTCCTCACCCAGATGCAGGGCCTGCGCAAGATGGGCTCGATGAAGAAGATGCTGGGGATGCTCCCCGGCATGGGCGCGATGCGCGAGCAGCTGGAGAGCTTCGACGAGCGCGAGATCGACCGCATCGAGGCGATCGTCCGCTCCATGACCCCGCAGGAGCGACGACAGCCGAAGATCCTCAACGGGTCGCGCCGGGCCCGCATCGCGCGGGGATCCGGGCGCGAGCCGTCAGACGTCAACACGCTGCTGGACCGCTTCGCCGACGCCCAGCGGATGATGCGCGCGATGCGCGAGGGCAAGGGCGGCATGCCCGGGATGCCCGGCGCTCAGGGCGGCGGCCCCGGGGGCGGCATGGCCGGGATGGCCGGCGGCAAGAAGTCCAAGGGACGCACCGCGCCGCCGCCGAAGGGCAGGAAGGGCAAGTCCGGCAACCCCGCGAAGCGCGCCGCCCAGCAGCAGGCGGCCGTGACGCGGGCGACCGCCCCGAAGACCGGTGCCGGCGGCTCGGCGTTCGGCGGGGCCCCCGGCAAGGGCAAGGGCGACGGCGGCGCGGGCGACGTCGAGCTGCCCCCCGGCTTCGAGGACTTCTTCAAGCGCTGAGGCCCCCGCGGGCCATGATGGGCGGGTGACCGCCATCGACGCTGACCACGCCCCCGGCCCGACGCTGCACCTGCGCGGGCCCGTCCTCACCTCCTACGACCGTGCCTCCGGCGAGGTGTCGCAGGCCGGCGAGGCGTGGGTGGTGGGTGGCCGCATCACCTACCGGCGGCCCGGCGGAGAACCTGACGCGGTCCTCGACGGGTGGGTGCTGCCGGGTCTCGTCGACGCCCACTGCCACGTGGGGCTCGGTCCGGACGGGCCCGTCGACGCCGGGACGGCGCGCGCCCAGGCGGAGACCGACCGCGACGTCGGCGCCCTGCTGCTGCGCGACGCGGGATCCCCGGCGGACACGCGGTGGGTCGACGACGAGAGCGACCTGCCGCGGATCATCCGCGCCGGTCGCCACATCGCCCGTCCGCGCCGCTACCTGCGCGGCGTCGCCGACGAGGTCGAGCCCGACCAGCTGGCCGACGCCGCGCGGCTCCAGGCCCGGGCCGGCGACGGGTGGGTCAAGCTCGTGGGGGACTGGATCGACCGGGAGAGCGGCGACCTCGCGCCCTGCTGGCCCCTCGAGGCGCTGAGGGCGGCGGTGGCGGCGGCCCACGAGGAGGGCGCCCGGGTCGCCGTCCACACCTTCAGCGAGGCCGCCCTGCCGGACCTCCTCGCCGCCGGCGTCGACTGCCTGGAGCACGCCACGGGGCTCACGCCCGAGACGCTGTCCACCGTGGTCGAGCAGGGCACCGCCGTCACGCCCACGCTGGTGAACATCGCGACCTTCCCCGACATCGCCGCCAGCGGGGAGCGCAAGTTCCCCGGGTACGCCGCGCACATGCGCGCGCTCCACGCCACGCGCCGGAGCGTGGTCGCCGACGCTGCCGACGGCGGGGTGCGCCTGCTGGTGGGCACCGACGCCGGCACCGCGCTTCCGCACGGGCTCGTCGCGCAGGAGGTCGCCGAGCTGGGGGGCTGCGGGCTCACGCCGCTCGACGCACTCGACGCCGCCACCTGGGGCGCTCGGGACTACCTCGGCCGGCCGGTGCTCGCGGAGGGCGACCCGGGCGACCTCGTGGTCTACGGCGCCGACCCCCGCGAGGACGTCGGGGTGCTCGCCAGCCCGTCGGCGGTGGTCCTGCGCGGCCGGGTGGTGGGCCCGCGTCGCTAGCCCGTGATCGTCGGCGCCCTCCTGAGGAGACCGCTCGGCCCTCGCGGTGAGGACCAGCGCCGGGCGCCTAGGCTCCGGCGGGTGCGCCGACTCCTGGTCCTCACCGTCCCGCTCGTCACCGCCGTGCTCGCCGTCGGCGGGTGCGCGCCTGAGCCCTCGTCGGAGCCGGCCTCCTCCGGCGCGTCGGACGGCGCGTCGTCGGCCTCCGCCGGGTCGTGCGACCCGGGCGGCCTGGAGACCCTCACGCCCGGCACCCTCACCGTCGCCACCTCGCAGCCGGCGTACTCGCCGTGGGTGCTGGAGGACGACCCCACCTCCGGCGAGGGCTACGAGCCGGCCGTCGCCTACGCCCTGGCGGATCAGCTCGGGTACGACGCGAGCGACGTGGAGTGGGTGCGCGCGGACTTCAACGCGGCCATCGCCCCCGGCCCCAAGACCTTCGACGTGGACGTCAACCAGTTCTCGATCGACCCGCAGCGCGCCGAGGCCGTCGACTTCTCGAGCCCCTACTACGACGTCGTCCAGGCCGTCGTCACCACCGCGGGCTCCGAGGCCGTCTCCGCCACGTCGATCGAGGACCTGAAGAGCCTGCGCCTCGGCGCCCAGGTGGGCACCACCAGCCTGACGAGCCTCACCGAGCAGATCGACCCGGAGACCGGCCCGAGCGTCTACAACTCCAACGACGACGCCGTCGCCGCGCTGAAGAACGGGCAGGTGGACGCCCTCGTCGCCGACCTGCCCACGGCCTTCTACATGTCCGGTGCCCAGCTGGACGACGGGGAGGTCGTCGGCCAGCTGCCGAACTCGTCGGGCGCGCAGACCGAGCAGCTGGGCATGGTCCTCGAGCTGGACAGCCCGCTCACCTCCTGCGTCTCGCAGGGGCTGGACGCGCTGCGCGAGGACGGGACGCTGGCGGACCTGCAGGACGAGTGGCTGGCCCAGGCGGCGTCGGCCCCGGTCCTGGGGTGAGCTCCTCCCACGAGCGGTCCCCGTGGTGAGCCAGCCCGCGCCGGTCGGCCTCGGTGAGCCCAGCGCCCTCGAGCGGGGGCGCCGGGACTACCGGCACCGTCGGGCGCGCCGGTCCACGGGTGTCGCCGTGCTCAGCACGCTCGTCTTCGCGGCGGTCGCCGTCCTCGCCATCACCAGCTCACCGGGGTGGGCGCGCACGCAGGCGTCGTTCTTCGACCCGCAGGTAGCGCTGGCGTCGCTGCCGCGCGTCCTCGAGGGGCTGTGGCTCAACGCCCGGGTCCTCCTGGTGGCCGTGGTCGCCGTCGTGGTCCTGGGGCTGGTCATCGCCCTGGCGCGGACGCTCCGCGGGCCGGTCTGGACGCCGGTGCGCCTGCTGGCGGCGGCCTACACGGACTTCTTCCGCGGCATCCCGCTGATCATCCTGCTGTACCTCGTGGGGTTCGGGCTGCCGGGCCTGCGGCTGCAGGGGGTGCCGACGTCGCCCGTGGTGCTGGGCACCCTCGCCCTCGTGCTGACCTACGCCGCCTACGTCAGCGAGGTCTTCCGCGCCGGCATCGAGTCCGTCCACCCCAGCCAGCGCGCGGCGGCCAGGGCGCTGGGTCTCAGCCACGGCCAGTCGCTGCGCCTGGTCGTCATGCCGCAGGCCGTGCGCACGGTCACCCCACCGCTGCTCAACGACTTCGTGGCGATGCAGAAGGACGTCGGGCTGATCTCCGTCCTCGGCGCGGTCGACGCGGTGCGCAGCGCGCAGATCGAGTCGGCGGTCACCGCGAACTTCACGCCGTACGTCGTGGCCGGCCTCGCGTTCGTCCTGCTCGCGGTGCCGACCGCCCGCGTCGCCGACTGGGCGAGCCGGCGCGCGACGCGGCGCCAGCAGTCGGGGAGCCTGCTGTGAGCGAGCCGACCGGCCCGACCGGGCCCGTCCTGCGGGTCCGCGGGCTGAGCAAGGCCTACGGGGACGCCGTGGTGCTGCGAGGGATCGACCTCGACGTCGCCGAGCACGAGGTGGTCACGCTCATCGGGGCATCGGGGTCGGGCAAGTCGACGCTGCTGCGGTGCGTGGACCTCCTCGAGACCGTCGACGACGGGCAGGTGTGGTTGGACGGGCAGGACATCACCGACCCTCGGTGCGACGCCGACCTCGTCCGCCGCCGGATCGGCGTGGTCTTCCAGGCCTACAACCTCTTCCCGCACCTGTCCGTGCTCGACAACGTCACCCTCGCCCCGCGACGGGTGCACCGGGTGGGGCGCGAGCAGGCTGAGACCGAGGCGATGGTGATGCTCGAGCGCATCGGTCTGGCGGACAAGGCCAGCGCCTACCCCGACCAGCTCTCCGGCGGGCAGGGCCAGCGGGCCGCGATCGTGCGGGCGCTCGCGGTCTCACCGCGGCTCCTGCTGCTCGACGAGGTGACGTCCGCGCTCGACCCGGAGCTCGTGGGGGAGGTGCTGGCCCTGGTGAAGGAGGTCTCCGAGGGCGGCATGACGATCCTCATGGCCACCCACGAGATGGGCTTCGCGCGCCAGGTGGCGCACCGGGTGGCGTTCCTGGACGGCGGCGCGGTGCTGGAGGTGGGGCCGCCGGAGCAGGTGCTGGGGGAGCCGGAGCAGCCGCGGACGCAGGAGTTCCTGCGGCGGGTCGTCGACGCCGGGCGGCTGTGATCCCGCACGACGAGGCATGCTCCAGCCACGTGGGGCGAACCCAGGTCTACCTCACCGACGAGCAGGCGCGCCTCGTGGCTGCCCGCGCCGACGACGCGGGAGTGCCGAAGGCCGAGGTCATCCGAGGCCTCCTGGACCAGGGTCTCGGGCTCGCGGACGGTCTCGAGGAGCGCCGCCGCTCCATCCTGGAGACCGCGGGGATCTGGACGGACGCACCGGGCAGGGCTGACTGGTTGCAGGACGTGAGCGGCGCGAGCACCGACGCTCCCACCAGGGGATCGACGTCGCGGACTACCTCGTCGGTGCGACTGTCGAGCACTACGGCGCCGAGCTCGTCACCCTGGACGTCGAGTACTTCCGTCTGCTCGCTGGCTGCGAACCCCCGCGGCTCGCTCAGCCGCGGTGAGGGTCGCGCCGCCTCACGCCTGCCGGTAGAGACCCTCGGCGCAGGACGGCCCGTCGTAGGCCTCGATGGCGGCGAGCGGCTGATCGGGCCGCTCCAGGGCCTTCGCGATCTGCGGGCGCGGCGCGGCGGCCTCGGGGTCCCACGTCGACGGGTCCCACAGGTGCGAGTGCAGGAACGCCTTCGAGCAGTGATGGAACACCTCCTCGACCTCCACCACGACCGCGAGGACGGGGCGGTGCCCCCTGACGACCATGGCGTCGAAGAACGGGGCGTCGCTCAGCAGCCGCGCACGCCCGTCGATCCGCAGGGTGTCGCCCCGGCCGGGCAGGAAGAAGACCAACCCGACGTGCGGGTTGACGAGGACGTTGCGGAAGCCGTCCACCCGCCGGTTGCCGGGGCGCTCCGGCAGAGCGACCGTCGTGTCGTCGAGCACGAGGGTGAAGCCGGGCGGGTCGCCCTGGGGAGACACGTCGCACCGACCGTCGGCGCCCGCGGTCGCGACGAGGCAGAACGGCGAGGCGGCCAGCCACTCGCGGTCGAGCGCGTGGAGGCGGCTCCGTTCCTTGGCCACCGCGGCCGGCGACGGCTCTCCGAGGAGCTCGCGGAGGTCGGCCTCGGTCGTGACCTCGGTCAGGGGTCCGGTGAGTCCTGCAGCGTCGACCATGGGGAGGACCGTGGCGAGGACGTCAGACCTTGACCGCGGTCGATCGCTGCGTCACGGTGACCGCATGACGATGACGCGTCCCCTCACCGCCGACTCCTCGCGCCGCTCATGACCGGTGTCGTGGTCTTCCACCACGTCCTCGGGCTGACCGACGGCGTGCGGTCCTTCGCCGCCCGGCTCACCGCCGCCGGGCACGAGGTGCACACCCCCGACCTGTTCGAGGGAGCCACCTTCGCCTCCATCGACGAGGGTCTGGCCCATGCGCAGACGATCGGCTTCGAGGTGGTCGTGGAACGAGGTCGGCTCGCCGCGCAGAGCCTTCCGTCCGACGTCGTCCACCTGGGCTTCTCCATGGGCGTCATGCCCGCGCAGCTGCTGGCGCAGACCCGTCCCGGCGCGCTCGGTGCGGTGCTGTGCCACTCCAGCGTGCCCCCCTCGGAGCTCGGCGAGGCGTGGCCGGAGTCGGTGCCGGTCCAGGTGCACGGCATGGACGCCGACCCGTTCTTCGTCGACGGGGGCGACGTCGACGCCGCGCGCGAGATCGTCGCCTCGGCTCCCGACGCCGAGCTGTTCCTCTACCCCGGCAGCGCGCACCTGTTCGCCGACGACTCGACGCCGGACTTCGACGCCGACGCGGCGGCGCTGCTGACCGAGCGGGTGCTCACCCTTCTGGCCCGCGTGGGATGAGGGGCCCGCTCAACCCTCGTCGCCGCTGGTCCAACGCTCCTCACCGTCGACGACCTCGTCGCTGCGGTGCAGGCCCACCCGGCGAGCGACCGCCTGAGACGCGGAGTGGTCCGGGTGGACGTCGGCGACGTGAGCGGTGACGCCCCGCGAGCGGAGCCAGTCGGCCATCGCCACGGCGGCGCGGCTCGCCACCACGCGGCCCTGGTGGTCCGCGCCGACCACCCACGCCAGGTGGCCCACCGGTCCGGCGCTGCCGCCTGCGTCGCCTGTCCCACCGAGATCGCCCGCGACCCGGGACCCCACGAGGGTGGCCTGGACGTACCCGAGCGCCAGGCCGGTCTCGTCGTCGCGCACCACCCGGTTCAACCAGGTCTGACGTCCGTCGCCGGAGCGGCCGCGTACCTGCGCGGCGTACCTGCGCCGCAGACCGGCCCCGCTGGGCGGGGAGCCGCCGGTGAACGTGTGCAGGCGCTGGTCGTCGAGCACCGCGGCCATCTCGCCGGCGTGGTCGACCCGCAGCGGCTCGAGCGTCAGCCCGTCTGCGGCGAGGACCGACGGGGCCAGTGGCCCACCCACGACCTCGCTCACCCGCAGGACGGTAGGGCAGGCTGACCGCGTGGACGAGCGCGACGCGGCGTGGGACGGGGCCTACGACGCCGTGCCGGGGGTGAGGGGCGAGCTCCACCGGGTGCTTCGCCATGACGGGGTCTTGCTGCTGGCCTTCCAGGTCGGCGACTCCCGTCGGCGCTCGACCGACGGCCACGGCGGCCACCCCATGTCGGTGGAGGACCACCGACGGCCCGCGGGGTGCGTCGAGCGGTGGCTGATCGACGCCGGCTTCCGCGTCGGGGCGAGCACGGTGCGCCAGGCAGCCGGGTGGGAGGACGCTCCGCAGGCGTTCGTCCTCGCCCGGCGCGGCGACCGAACCGGCGGCCGAGATCACGAGACGCAGAGCTCGTTGCCTTCCGGGTCGGCGAGCGTCACCCAGGCCTGCGGCCCGAGACGGCCGTCGTGGAGCCTGCGGGCCCCGAGCGCGACGATGCGCGCCACCTCGGCGTCGCGGCGGTCGGCGCCCACCACCAGGTCGAGGTGCACCCGGTTCTTCACCGTCTTGGCCTCCGGCACCCGCTGCACGAGCAGGCGGGGTCGCTGGTCCGCGGGATCACGTGCGGCAGCGGCGTCACGCCAGACCAGGCGCCCGCGGTGGGTGGTGACGTCGTCGTCCGTGGCGTGCCCGGCGTCGAGCATCTGCCGGGCGAACGCCTCGACGTCCTCCACGTCGTAGCCGAGCGCGGCGGCCCAGAAGTCGGCGAGACCGTGAGGATCGGCTGCGTCGATGACGACCTGGACGGCAGGTGCGGCGATCTTCCTCATGCCAGCGGAGCGTAGGGGCGGGTGGGGACAGCCGTCGTGCTCGAGGCAGGCCGTGGTCCACCTACCCTCGCCACCATGGCTCGCCCGTCGCCGTGGTCGGCCAAGCCCACCATCGTCGGCGCCGGTGTCGTGCTGCGGCCCTTCACCGACGACGACGTCGAGGCCATGGGCAGCGTCCTCGCCGACCCCGAGGTGCTCCGGCTGACCGGGAGCGTGCACACCACCGCGCAGGCTCGCTCGGTGGACCCGACGCTGGATGAGGCCACCCGCCGCTGGTACGACACCCGCGCCGATCAGGAGGACCGGCTCGACCTCGCGATCGTCGACCGCCGCGCCGACCGGTGCGTGGGCGAGGTCGTCCTCAACGACTGGCGGCCGGAAGACCAGACGATCAACCTCCGCATCGCCGTCGGGCCGCTCGGGCGCGGACGCGGTCTGGGATCGGAGGCGATCGCGCTGGTCCTGGGGCACGTCTTCACCGTCAGCGACACCCACCGCGTCGAGCTGGAGGTCTTCGCGCACAACCCGAGGGCGCGCAGGGTCTACGAGCGGGCGGGTTTCCTCGTCGAAGGGCGAAGGCGGGACGCCCTGCTCCTCGACGGTGAGCGCGTCGACGCCCTCGTCATGGCCGTCCTGCGGCCGGACTGGGTCGAGGCCCACCGGCCTCGACCATGACGGACGCCACGCCCGGGGCGCTGCGGCGCTGGGACGACGCACCGTCCACTGCCCGCCGGGCGGCGCTCGTGCTGTCCGCCGTGCTGGGCTGCGGGACGGCCGTGCACCTCGTGCAGCTGGCGCTCAGCGGCGGGACGCCGTACCCCGGGCTGCCGGCCTGGTTGCGCGTCTACCTCGTCGGGCTCACCCTCGCCGACCCGCTCGCCGCCGTGCTGCTCCTGCGCCGCGCTCGCTCGGGCGTGGCGCTCGCGGTGGTCGTGCTCGTCACCGACGCCGCCGCCAACGGGTACGCGCACTACGTGCTCGACCCTGCCGCCGGCCTGACCGTCGGGCGGGTGGGCCACGGCGTCATCACCCTCGTCGCCGCGGTCGCCGTCATCGCGGCGCCCAGCCTCTGGCGTCATGCGCGCCGGCAGCAGGACGATGGGCGGCGAAGGCCGTGACCCTGACCGCGGCCGCGATCCTGACCTCGGCGGCGACGCAGCGCCCCCGCGGGTGTCACCCCTGCCGGGCCGCCGAGCGGGGGTACGTGGCCACCTCTCCCGGCGTGTCGGGCGCAGCATCTCCCCGCTCGACGTCGCGATGCCGCTCACCGGCCGGGCACGGGCGTAGCCGGGCCCCTGGCGTCCTCATCACCGCCGACGGACGCCACCGCCGGCACCACCTCAACCCGGTCCCGATGCAGGAGATGCAGGCGCGCTGGCTCGGCCGCTTCACCGCCGCCGGAGCCCAGTCGCTGCTGGACCTGCGCACCCATCTCGAGCAGGAGGACGACATGTCCGCACCCACCGCACCGGCCTCGATCGACCCGGACAGCACCGACGGGGGCGTCCCCGACCACGTCTTCACCATCGTCATCCGCTGCAGCGCGCAGCGGCTGTGGGAGGCGCTGACCGAGACCGGCGTCGCCCGCAGCTGGTTCTTCGACACCACCGCCACGCTGTCGACCGACACGTGGGAGGTGGGGACCGCGTACACGATGGGCATGCCGGGCTTCCCGATGATGGTCGGCACCGTCCTCGAGGTCGACGAGCCCCACCGGCTCGTCATCACCCTCGACGCCCGGTGGG
>JARICT010000046.1 GCA_029257185.1 Quadrisphaera sp. | reverse complement strand
CGCGGGCCGCTCTGCCCGCGCTCCGCGGCGTCGGACACCGCGGCGGACACGGCCGCGCTCAGCGACGCGTCGTCCATCTGCGCGGGGAGGTACCCGTCGATGACGTCGGCCTCGGCGTTCTCCCGCGCCGCCCGCTCGGGGCCGTCGGCGCGGCCGGCGCCGGTGTACACCTGCGCGGAGTCGCGACGCTTCTTGCTCTCCGAGCGCAGGACGGCCAGCACCTCGTCGTCGGACAGCTCACGCGAGCTGGTCCCGGAGACCTCAGCGGTGGTGACCGCGGTGAGCACCATCCGCAACGTGGAGCGGCGCAGCTCGTCGCGGCTGCGCATCGCCGCCGACAGGTCGTCGTGCAGGCGGGTCTTCAGGGTGGGTTCGGCCATGGCCGCATCCTCCCACCGCGGCGCCCTCCCTCTCTTGACAGGATGAGGCGGTGACCGACGCCGCGACAGCCCTGGCCAGCGACTCCCGCGAGCAGCCGGCGACGAGGGGCGCTCGGGTCCGGCGCGCCACGGCGCTGCTCGCCGCGCTGGGGGCGGCCGGCGTCGGCTGGTCGCTGCTGGAGGCCCGCGCGTTCCGGCTGCGCCGCGTGGAGGCCCCCGTGCTGGCCCCCGGCAGCGCGCCGCTGCGGGTGCTGCACGTCTCCGACCTGCACATGACGCCCGAGGACGTCCGCAAGCAGGCGTGGGTCCGGTCCCTGGACGCGCTGGACCCGGACCTGGTGATCACGACCGGGGACAACATCGCTCACCGCGACGCCGTGCCCGGAGCGCTCGAGGCCCTCGGCCCGCTGCTCGCGCGCCCCGGTGCCTTCGTGCTGGGCTCCAACGACTACTACGCCCCGCACGCCGCGAACCCGCTGCGCTACCTCGCCGGGCCCTCGAAGGCCGACGAGGACCCCACCGACCTGCCCTGGCGCGACCTCGTCGCCGCCATGACGGCCCGCGGCTGGGCGGACCTCACCAACCAGCGCGCCACCCTGGAGGCCGACGGCCGGCGCGTGGACCTCGCGGGCGTCGACGACCCGCACCTGCGCCGTGACCGCTACCACCGCCTGTCCAAGCCCCGGGACGGCGCGGCGGACCTCGCCCTCGGCGTCGCCCACGCCCCGTACAAGCGGGTGCTGGACGCCATGACCCGCGACGGGACGGACCTGCTCCTCGCCGGGCACACGCACGGCGGCCAGCTGCGCATACCGGGTCTCGGCGCGCTGGTCACCAACTGCGACCTGCCGCGCCGCTACGCCCGCGGGCTGTTTCGGTGGACCAACGGCAAGCGCACCAGCTGGGTGAACGTGTCCGCGGGCCTCGGCACGTCGCCGTACGCCCCGGTGCGCTTCGCCTGCCCGCCGGAGGCGACGCTGCTCACCCTGGTCCCGCGCGCCTGACCACGCCTGACCGCGGACGGCCGCCTCAGCAGCGGAAGTCGTTGACGAGCGCCCCGAGCCGGTTCGCCATCTGCTCCAGGTCCTGCGCGGCGCGCATGGCCTCCGTGGCCGCCCCCGCGGTCTGACCGGCGAGGGTGTCCACGTCGGAGATGCCGGTGCTCATGGACGCGGTCCCCGCCGCCGCGTGGGTGATGGTCGCGGCCATCTCGGCGACGGTCGCGGCCTGCTCCTCCACGGCGGCCGCGATGGTGGTCTGGCTCTCGTCGACCCCCTCGATGCCCGCGGTGATGTCGCCGATGGCCTGACCGGCCCGCGCGGCGTCGTTCTGGAGCCCGGCGATGCGTGCGGTGATGTCCTCGGTGGCTCGGGCCGTCTCCTGGGCGAGGTTCTTCACCTCGTCGGCCACCACGGCGAACCCGCGCCCGGCCTCGCCGGCCCTGGCGGCCTCGATGGTGGCGTTGAGCGCCAGGAGGTTCGTCTGCCCGGCGATCGCGGTGATGACCTTGACCACCTCGTCGATCTGGGCGCTGGAGGCGCTGAGGTCGTCCACCGCGCGGCTGGCGCGCTCGGCCACCAGGACGCTCTCCCCGGCCCGCTTGGACGCTGCCGAGGCGCTGCCGGCGATCTCCTGCGCCGTGGAGCCCATCTCTTCGGTGGCGGCGGCGACGGTCTGCACGCCGGCGTCCACCTGCCGGCTCGCCGCGGCCAGCTGCAGGGTCCCGTCCGTGGTGGCCGACGCGCTGGCGTCCAACCGTGACGCGACGCCCTGCAGGTTCGTCGCTGACGTGGCGAGCTCTCCGGCCGTGACGGTGATCTGGCGCACCGTGCTCGCGACCTTCTCCACGAACGTGTTGAAGGCTCGCCCGAGCGCGCCGATCTCGTCGTCCGCCGACTCGTCGACGCGCTGCGTGAGGTCGCCGTCGCCCTCGCTGATCTCCACGAGGCGGGCGCGCAGCACGTCGATGGGGCGCACCAGGCGGCGCGCCGCCAGGAGGGCGAGGAGCCCCGCCAGCAGCAGCGAGGCCAGCACGGTGGCGATGATGGTGTTCCGCAGCTCCCACGCGCCGGCCATCACCGCGCTGCGGGGCACGTCGACGACGAGCGCCCACGTGGTCGCCGTGCCGAGCCTCAGCGGGGTCGCGACGCGCAGGACGTCCTCGCCGCCCACGGTGGCCTCCGTGGACGTCGTGCCCTCCGCCGCCTTCGTGGCCAGGGCCTGGAGCTCCTCGCTCGCCGGCTGGAGCACCTCCTCCGGGTCCGGGCCGGCCACGACCATGCCGCCGCTGCTGATGAGGGTCGCGGTCCCGGTGTCGTAGACGCTGACGCCGCCCACCTGAGCCTGGACCGTGCTCAGGGCGACGTCCACGCCCGCCACGCCGACGGGGGTGCCCGCCCGCACGATGGGGACGGACAGCGTCGCCATCGTCAGCGAGGTGCCGTTCGCCTCGTACTCGTAGGGCTCGATGACGGCTTCCTGGCCGCTCGTGAAGGGCACCTGGTAGTAGTCGCCCACACCCGCCTCGTCGTAGCCCTCGAGCGGCGTCTGCGCGATGGCGTCGCCGTCGCGGAACCAGTAGGGCACGTAGCGCCCGGTCGCGTCCGCGCCGGCGCCTCCCACCTGCTCGGCGTCCTGCCCGTCGAAGGCGTCCGGCTCCCAGACGGTCCAGACGCCCAGGTAGTCCTCGTGCTGCTCCAGCAGCGTGCGCAGGAGATGGTCGGCCTGCTCGCGCGTCCCGCCCGAGGCCTGCAGGGCGTCCAGGCTGCCGGCCACGTCGCGCGCCGTGCCGAACGCGCGCTGGAGCTCGCCGGTCATCCCGCCCGCCGCGCTGGCCGCCTTCTCCTGGGTGAGCTGCTCCGCGTCCTCCTGGGCGGTACGGCTGGTGCTGGTGATGACGATGGCGCTGACACCACCGAGCGCGACGGCGAGCAGCACGACACTGGTGCCCGCGATCCGTGCCTTGACGGACAGCCGCTTGATGCTCACGTGACCTCCCCGATCCTGGTGATGCCGTTGCCGGTTCATCGCCAGTTCCGGCCGGGACTTGAGGGGTGGAGACGATCTTGACCCTCGGGCGACCCCGCGCGGGGACCCGGGGCGCCTCCCCCTGGTCCCCGGTGACCCAGCCGCTCCGCTACGATCGGACGGCTGCACGCGCAGCGGGGTGTGGCGCAGCTTGGTAGCGCGCTTCGTTCGGGACGAAGAGGCCGCAGGTTCAAATCCTGTCACCCCGACCAGAGACATCGCAGGTCAGAGAATCGCAACGACGCGAGGACGACGGCTGCCAGGCACGCTGAGTGACGATCTGCGTGACAGTCACTACCTGAGACGGCGCACCCGCTGGGCCAGAGCCTCGACAAGGTCTTGGTCCGTGACCGGCGGCTGGCCGGACTCCTCATCGCAGCACGGCGGTTTGGTGCGGCTCACACCAGGCTCCGGCTCGTGGCCGACCAGCTCGTAGAGCATGTCGTACGCGCTCTCCGGTGAGCGGTCGTCATGCTGGCCGACCAGGACGATCCGCGAGGCGGTACCTCATCGCCTCGCACCCGCGGCGCTCCAGGTCGCGATAGAGGGTCCCGAAGTCCTTCAACGCCCGACCGCGCATCCCCCGTGCCTGCAGCACCGCCAGGGGCGTCGTCTCGACGCGGAGCACTACGCCGGTTCACCGGGGTCGAGGCGCGGGTACAGGGGCTCGGCGAACTCACCGCGGCGCATCTGCGCCAGGCTCTCCTGCAGATCCTCGCGCTCGAGCAGCTCGGCATCGTTGATCCGGCGCCACACCTCATCGAGCAACCCCTGCTGGCGGCCGGCCTCGCGCAGGTCGTGCACCAGCCGCAGCACGATCAGCAGCCGCTGAGGATCCAGCAAGACCCGGGGCTCCCGAACGGCGACGGTCAGCAGGCCGTGGCGCACCCACGCCCGCACCGTCTTCTCGCTCAGCCCCAAGATCGAGGCCGCGACGCGCGGACGCACCGGGGCGACGGCGTCCCACTCCATCGCCACCACCTCGCGCAGCACGCCTGCCCGCTCGGCGTCGAGGTCCTCGGCAACGGACTCGATCTTCTGCACCCGCTCCAGCGCGCTGCGTGCCGCACGCTCCTCCACCTCGATGACCGACATGGTCACCACCTCCCCCGACTTCCTGAATCTAGCACTTTTTCGGTACCGGCTGAGGTGCCCTCCCTTGCTGCTCCCACCTTCAGGACGAAGAGGTCGCGTGCTCGAGGCTTGTCAACCCGACCACCAGGAGACCAGCGAGCAGGCCGAAGACTGCCGGGTGGCGCCTCGATCGCGGCAGTCGGCCCATGGTGTGGGTGACGGTCGCTCCGCAGGATCAACGGGGCGGGTGGTGACCGATCAGGGTCAGCCCCTCGCGGCGCACCGCGTCGACCACCGGGTCGTTGTTCGCCGCCACGGCCTCCTGCCCGGTCATGGTCAGCGCACGGACGTCGTTGCCGGTCCAGCGCGCAGCGGCTGCGGTGAGGGCGTCGACGTCGGCCTCCCACACGTCGAGGTCGGCATCGTCGGCCCGGACGAGGAACAGGTCGAGATCGCTGTCCGGCCGCATCTGACCTCGCGCCGCCGAGCCGAAGAGCGCGGCGCAGGCCGGCGGAGACGACCACGTGGCCAGCCCCTCCCCCAAGCGCTGGACGAGCACGGAGAACCGGCGGGTCAGCATCGAGATCGCCGGGGCCGCCAGATGCTCGCGGTTGAGCCGGTACCGGTGGGTGCGCCCGACCAGCTCCACGTCGACGATGCCCTGGACGACCAGGCGTCCCAGCGCCTTGCGGAAGCCCTCGACGGAGGGGGCCACACGCTCAGCGGCCAGCATGGCGACCTGCGGGGCGGTGAAGGCCGCGTCGGCGTCGGCCAGGACAGTGAGGACGTCACCGTCGAGCGTGGACGTCACGACGGCGAGCGGACGCTGGGCCTGCATGTCGACCCCCTCACCAACAATAGTGCTGTCAAGCGCACCATCATTGGTGATGGTTGCTCGTGCGGCGTCCGCGTACCTTCATCAGCGTGAAGGTCAGCCGCTCCGCCCCCGAGCACGGACTGGACGACCTCGACCCGACGACGACCCCGGCGTGCGACGCCACACCCTTCCGGCGGGTCGTCGCCGCCCTCGACGTCACCGACCAGGCAACCCGGCAGCGGTTCGGCCTGACACCTACCCGCGAGAAGGTTCCGCGGCGTGCTGAGCATCGGTGCGCCAC
>JARICT010000009.1 GCA_029257185.1 Quadrisphaera sp. | reverse complement strand
TTCCTGCTCTCGAAGGACTCCCAGTACATGACCGGGCAGACCCTCATGGCCGACGGCGGGTCCATCAAGCTGCGCTGAGCACGGTGCCAGCCCTGCGAGAAGCCCCACGGCTGGCGGCGGCGGGCTCGTCGACCATGACGGCCTCGACGCTGGTCGGGGTGATGTACCAGCCGGTCGCCGTCTCGATCACCCCCCATCCTCGGTGATGCCCGACGACACCGGTCCGCCTGCGCCGTGGCCAATGGGATGGTGACCGATGGCCGGAAGCTCGTCACCGCTCGTCGAGGTGCCGCGTCGAGGATGGCGGGCGTGACGAGCCTCGACGATGCTGCCGACGACCGACCCGTGGCGGTGCTCATGTGCGGAGTGGCCGGATCGGGCAAGACCACCTGTGCCCAGCGCCTGGAGGCCGGCGGCTACGCCCGTCTCTCGGTCGACGAGGAGGTGTGGGCGCGCTTCGGCAGGTACGGCGTGGACTACTCGGTCGAGGACTACCCCCGCCTATCCGCCGTCGCCGAGGACACCCTGCGCGGCCGGCTGCTCGAGCTCCTCGGGCAGGGACGTGACGTGGTGGTCGACCTCAGCTCCTGGCAGCGCTCCACCCGTGAGGAGTACAAACGCTTGATCACCGACGCCGGGGGGCGGTGGCGGTTGGTCTACCTCCAGGTCGACGCCGAGGTTCTGCGCCGCCGTCTGGCGGAGCGCGCCCACCGCGTCGACGCCAACGCCGCCTTCCCGGTCACCGACGAGATCCTGGCCGCCTACCTCGAGGGATTCGAGGCCCCCGACGGCGAGGGCGAAGAAGTACGTCCGGGCGGCGCCCGCAGCTGAGCGCACCACGGACGAGAACCAGCCGGCACCTGCCGTCGCCTCCAGCGATCGTCCCTGACGGGTAACCCCGACCCGGCGGTCCGAGCGGCTGCGCCGAGATCTGTCGGCGGTTCGGGCCGCACCCCTCGGGGTGGGGTCTACGCGTCGAGCTCGTGGGCGGCGCGCAGGATGCAGAACCGGTTGCCCTCGGGGTCGGCCAGGACCACCCAGCCGGTGCCCGGGCCGTAGATGCCGCGGTGGTCGGCCACCTCGGTGGCACCCAGGCCGCGCAGCACCTCGAGCTCCTCGTCGCGGGTGCGCTCCACCGGTCGCAGGTCCAGGTGCATGCGCTGGGGCGTCGAGGTGTCGAAGCCGGGCACCTCGATGAAGAGGAGCCGCTCACCCGTCGTCGGGGAGACGATCATGCACTCCTCGTCGCCCGGGCTGTTGGGGTCACCTGCGACGTCGACGAAGGCGAGGACCTGCTTCCACCACTGCGAGAGCGCGTAGGCGTCGGTGCAGTCGACGCTGGTGTGGGAGATCCGGGCCGTCATGCGCCCATCGTGGCGCGACCACCAGGTGGTCCGCCAGGGGTTTGCCCCGAGCCGACGTCGTCGGTCGTCGCGGCTTCGTGCAGCCCACGCAAGGTCTACGCCAGGACGGCCCCCTGTGCCGCACCCCTGCCGCGAGGCCGACGGGCAGCCAGGACGACGGCCGGACCCTGCTGCTCCGAGGCGGGGAGCCGGACCTCGGCGGTCACCTCGAGCGCCGCGTGCTCGAGCATCTCGGCCAGCTGCTCCGGTCTCCACCGGTGAGTCGTCCAGCTCACCGCCACCCCGCCGTAGGCCTCGCGGCGCAGCACGTCGTCCTCGCCGACGTGGGTGGCGATCAACGCCCGACCACCAGGCACCAGCGCCCGCGCGAACTTCCCCACGGCCTCCGGGAGCACGTCACGAGGCAGGTTGAACAGCGACCACCACCCCAGCACCCCACCCAGCGACGCTGGGGCCAGGTCCAGGGCGGTCGCGCTGGCGACGTCGAACCGCACGTGCGGGTGGGCGCGGCGGGCGTGCTCGACCATCCGCGGCGACAGGTCGACCCCACGAACCTCCAGCCCGCGAGCGGCCAGGTAGGCGCTCACGTGCCCCGGTCCGCACCCGACGTCCAGCACCGGCCCGCAGCCGGCGACCTGCTCGGCGAAGGCGTCCAGCGCGGCCCGCTGCCACGGGTCCTCGGCCAGCAACCCGGGCACCATCGCCGCGTAGGCGTCGGCGACCCGGTCGTAGGAGGCGCGCACCTCCTCCAGGTCCTCGGGTTGGCGCACCCCGCCCATCCTGTCGTGAACACTCACCGGCTGCGCTCCGCTGACACCTCGACGGGCCAGCATCGCCGGTGCCGACGCGGGCAGTCGACGGTGCGGCGCCGCTGAGACCTCGCGGGGTGGGTGAGCCGTTCGCGGTGGCGCCACGACCATCGGCTCCACGCCGGGTCGCCCTGGCGCCGGCGCGCGCCGGGCGCCCGCTCCCCCGGGTCGATCGAGCCGGCCGCTCAGCACCACTCGTCGCCGTGCCTGCAGGCTGGTGGCCGTGACGGCGGACCGGTCGGGGCGCATGGCCCGTCGGCGGGGACGGTGCGGCTCCGCTCGGCGGACCGGGTGAGCAGGACGACGCCGATCCATGCGGCGACCAGGTGGTCGCGCCCGGTGAGCGAGCGCAGCGGGCGCCGGGCCTCGCGGGGGGTGCCCGAGCGGGAGACGGCCGCGAAGAAGACCGCGGCGAGGACGAGGAGGGCCGCGGTGGCGAGCACGTCAGCGCCCCGTCCCGCTCGGGTCGGGTGGTCTCGTCGAGCCCGAGACGTCCGTGAGCGGCCACGCCGCCAGCAGCAGGTCCGCCCCCGTGAGGTCACCTCCGTGGTCACCGGTGAGCGGGGCGCCATGACGATCCAGAAACAGGGTGGTGCAGGGGATGTCGATACTCACGTCGGGCCTCCGCGTCTCGTGGCGCCGGTCCGGCGCTCGCGTCGAGCGTGGATCACCGGTGCGGCAGGGGACAGTGGCAGGAAAGACACCGACCGCTCAGTTCATGCCACACTCGCGGACATGACGGCGAGCCCCCGCTCCACGGCTGCGAGCAGCGCGTGATCGACGACGTCGTGGTGCTGGTGTGGGACGGGGTCGGCTCCTTCGGCCTCGGGGTGCTCACCGAGGTCTTCGGCTACGACCGCCGCGCCGACGGGCTGCCCCACCACGACTTCGCGGTGGCCGCACCCAGCCCAGGCGTGGTGCGGACCGACGTGGGCCTCCAGATCATCGTCGAGCACGGCCTGGAGCGACTGGCCACCGCGGATCTCGTCTGCCTCCCCGGGTGGGAGAGCCTCGAGGAGCCGCCCGAGGTGCTCCTGGCGGCGCTGCGGACGGCTGCGGCCCGCGGAGCCCGCGTGATGAGCCACTGCACGGGAGCCTTCGTGCTCGCCGCCAGCGGGCTCGTCGACGGACGCAGCATCGCGACGCACTGGCTGCACGCCGACGCCCTCGAGCGCCGCTACCCCGCTGTCACCGTCGAGCGCGACGTCCTCTACCTCGACGACGGCCCGTTCCTCTCCTCCGCGGGGACGGCGGCGGGCATCGACGCGTGCCTGCACCTGCTGCGCCGTGAGCACGGAGCGGCCGTCGCCAACGAGGTCGCGCGGCGCATGGTGGTCCCGCCGTACCGCGAAGGAGGTCAGGCGCAGTTCATCAGCGCCCCCGTGCCGGCGGTCGATGACAGCTCCCGCCTGCGAGAGACCCTCACCTGGGCGCAGGAGAACCTCGAGACCGACCTGTCGGTCGACGACCTGGCCGCCCGGGCGTTCATGTCGCCGCGCAGCTTCGCCCGGCACTTCCGAGCGGCCACCGGTTCCAGCCCGCACGCGTGGCTGCTCGGCCAGCGCCTCGCCCGCGCGCAGGTGCTGCTCGAACAGACGGCGCTGCCGGTCGACGAGGTCGCACGGCGATCTGGGCTGGGGTCACCGACGACGCTGCGCCACCACTTCGCCCGTCGCCTGGGCACCTCGCCTCAGCACTACCGCAAGACCTTCCGCGGACAAGACCGCGCCAGCGTCTGACCGGACCGGCACGGGACCGTCGACCGGGCGAGGTCGACAGCGCGCTCGCGCCCGTAGCGGACCGGCACGAGCGGGCTCACCCGCGCCGGGACACCGGCGGCTCAGGTCTCGGCGCTGCCCACCGGCGCGCCGGCGTCCACGCATCGGTCGCTGGCGGGCCCGGGCGGGGTCGACGACCGACGGACCCTGGTCAGGGCGACCCCCACCAGGACCACGCCCATGCCGACCAGGCTCGAGACCGACAGGGACTCACGCAGCACGAGCGCTCCCAGCGCCAGAGCCACGACGGGCACGAGATAGCCGACGGCCGCCGTGTTCGTGGCGCCGTCCTCCGCGATGGTGGCGACGATGAGGTAGAAGCTGAGCGCGGTGCACACCACCCCGAGCGGCAGCATCGCGATCGCTCGATGCCCCTCCACGGCGGCGGGACTCGTCCACGACACCAGCAGCAGGGGGACGGAGAAGAGGGTGGCGAGAAGCATCTGCGCGGTCGCGACGGGCAGAGCGGTGAGGCCCTGCCCGGAGAGGGTGCGGTTCATCCACGTGAACGCCGCGGCGTAGCTGGCGGCTGCGCCGGCGATCAGCAGTCCTCCGCCGAGCGTCGATCCCTGGTCGGCAGGGCCCATGAGGGCCGCCACCCCGAGGAAGCCGAGACCCAGCCCCACGTAGTGGGCTGTGCGCCGCTTCCTGTCGTGGCCGAGGGCGAGCCCGAGGAGCAGCGACCACAGGGGTGTCGTGGCGTTGAGGATGCCGGCGGTGCCAGAAGTCACCCATTGCTGGCCGAGGCTGAAGAGCAGGAACGGCACGGTGTTGCACAGCAGGGCGGCGACGGCCAGGTGCGGCCAATGGCGCGCGCCCGGCAGCGCTTGGCGCGTCGCGAGCAGCACGCCACCGAGGCAGGCCGAGGCGATGAGGCATCGTCCGGTCGTCACCTGTCCGGGTGAGAGACCTGACCGCAGGGAGATGTCGATCCACAGGAAGGTCGAACCCCAGGCGAGCGCGAGGAGGACGATCCGCGGGACGCTGGTCAGCACGGGCCCACTGTCCACGCGCCATCCGTCCGGCACAAGCACGCTTTTGCTCATGAGCGTTCGGCACCCGCGAACAGTCTGCTCTAGAGTGCCGTGATGGCAAGGGGACCGTGGCTCGACGCCCATCGGCTCAGCGTGTTCCGCCAGGTCGCGTGCGAGGGGTCCGTGCGCGGGGCTGCGGACGTGCTGGGTCTCACGCCGTCGACGGTCAGCCAGCTGGTGGGCGCTCTCGAAGGGCAGGTCGGCTTCCCGCTGATGGAGCCCGCCGGTCGAGGTATCAGCATCACCGCCGGGGGACGCGAGCTCGTCCACCAGGCCGAGCCGGCGCTGGAGGCCATGCGCGACCTGTCGTCGTGGGTGACCCGCCAGCACGACCAGCGCATCTCCACCCTGTCGATCCGCTACATCCAGTCGGTGGGTTCCCTGTGGCTGCCCACCGTCGTGCGGCGGCTGCTCGACGAGTGGCCTCACCTGCAGATCGACCTCAAGATCGACGAACCGGCGGGTCCCGAGGCACCTCCTGCGATCACCGTGCTGGCCGAAGGACTCGACTACCGGCCACCGAGCGGCTACCTCGCCGATCTCCTGCTGTCCGAGCACTACGTCGTGCTCGTCCCCCGGACGCACGCCCTGGCATCCCAGCGCACGCTGCGACTCGGTGACGTGGCGCCGGACCACCCGATCATCACCACGGACGCTGACGGGACCTGGTGTCGGGACGCGTTCGACGCTGCTGCTGACCGTGCCGGGCTGTCCGGGGTGCGCACGCTCCGGGCTGCTGACCTGGCCACCGTCGAGGGTCTGGTGCTCGCGGGTCTCGGCGTCGGCGTCGTCCCAGCGAGCGCTGCCCGCGCCACCGTCGGACCCGTCCTCGTCAAGGAGCTCGTCTCCCCCGAGATCGAACGGTCCGTCTTCGCTCTGGTCCGACGCTCGGACCGATCGCTCGCCCACGTCGACGCCGCGCTGGCTGCGATGGCTGACGTCGCCAGCGCGGCGGGCTGATGGCCGAGGAGAGCTCCTGGGCTCGACGGGCGGTGCGTCGGGGTGAGTGCCGTCGACCGGTTGCCAGCTGACACCGGAGAGGATCAGGCATGGCTGTCGACGTCATCGTGCTCAACGGCGGGTCGAGCTCGGGGACGACGAGCATCGGACGGCACCTGCAGGACCAGCTGGTGCGACCGTGGCTCCTCCTGGGCGTGGACGACCTCATCGACGTCGCGCCGTCGTCGGTCATCTCCTACGGGCCAGAGGGCGAAGTCGTCCTCGGTGAGCAGTGGCGTGCGCTGGAGGCCGCGTGGTCCCACGGCGTCGCCGCGATGGCGCGCGCCGGCGCGGGAGTGATCATCGACGACGTCTTCCTCGACGGTGCGCTCTCGCAGCAGCGGACCAGCGACCACCTGGAAGGGCTGGACGTGCTGTGGGTAGGAGTCCGCTGCGCCCCTGAGGTCGCGGCTGCCCGTGAGCGGGCGAGAGGCGACCGTCCGGTAGGGATGGCAGCGCGTCAGGCCGACGCGGTCCACCGAGGTGTCGTCTACGACGTCGAGGTGGACAGCGCCTCCGCCTCCGCCGAGGAGTGCGCCCGTCGCATCGCCGGACGGGTGACCTGACCCCCGGGGAGGCCCGGCAGGCGAGCTCCGGCGTTTCCTGTGCCCTCGTGCGGGACACGGGACGTCGTCCGTGGTGAGCGCCGAGTCCGTGGCGGAGCGCGACCGCGACGGGCCGTGCCGTCGCCGTGCCTCCGGCGGTGAACGAAGCGGTGGAGGGCGCTGCGACGTCCGATGCCCGCCAGACCGGGGGCGGCCCGGCGGCCAGACTGCGGTGCTGTGATCACCGGAGCGGAGCTGGACCCCGACGCGTGCTACCGCGCCTCGATCGGGCGGGAGTCGCGCTGGGACGGGCGCTCCTACCTCGGGGTGGTCACCACCGGGGTGTACTGCCGGCCCTCGTGCCCGGCGCGCAAGCCGCTGCCGCGCATCTGCCGCGTCTACCCCAGCGCCGCGGCCGCGGTGGCCGCGGGGTTCCGCGCGTGCCGGCGGTGCTGTCCCGAGACGCTGCCGGGCTCGGGGCGGTGGGACGTGCGCGGGGACCTGGCCGCGTGGGCGGTGCGGATGATCCGCGACGGTGTCGTCGACGAGGTCGACGAGGTCGACGAGGTCCTGAGCGCCGACCCGCTGCTGGCACCGCTGGTCAGCGCCCGCCCCGGCCTGCGGGTTCCCGGCGCGATCGACGGCTTCGAGACCGCGGCCGTCGCGGTGCTCGGTCACCAGGTCTCGGTGCTCGCCGCGGCCACCGTGACCGCCCGGCTGGTGGCTGACTACGGCACACCGGCACCCAGCGGGTTGTCGCTCTTCCCCACCGCGCAGACCTTGGCCGAGGCGGGCGCGCAGCGGCTGCGCGAGACGACCAGGGTCCCTGGCGCCCGTGCCGAGGCGCTGAATGCTCTGGCCGAGGCGACCGCCGCGGGCCTGGCGCTGGGCGCCGACGCCGACCGCGACGCCTCCCGCGCCGCCCTGCTGGCGCTGCCAGGGGTGGGGGCGTGGACCAGCGAGTACATCGCGCTGCGCGCCCTGGGTGACCCCGACGCCTTCCCCGGCACCGACCTGATCCTGCGCCGAGCCCTGGGAGTGCGCGCCGGCGCTACCGCCGAGCAGCGCGCCCGCG
>JARICT010000172.1 GCA_029257185.1 Quadrisphaera sp. | reverse complement strand
CCGCCTGCGGTGTGCTGGAGGTCTCGCAGATGTCGGCGATGCCCAGCGGCGGCGTCGCCACCGGTGGGGGCTCCACCGCCCCCGCGCAGGAGACCGGCCTGATCGCCGGCGGGGCCGTGGCTGCTGCCGCGGGACTCGGTGTCCTCGCGCTGCGCCGCCGCTCGACCCGCAACGGTGATGCAGCGGCCTGACCACCCGCGACGACCCTGACCGCCCCACCCCCACCAGGAGCGCCATGACGAGCACGGACCGCAGGAGCCGGCGATGGCCGACGGCGCTCGCGGCCGTGCTCGTCGTCGGTGGGGGCGGGGCGGTCGCGGTCGGGACCCAGGCCGGCGCCGACGGGCCCGACCAGCCCGCCCTCGTGGCCTCGGCCGACGCGGGCGTGCCGACGAACCCGTCGGGGCCGACCGGGGCGCCGCCGGCGCCCAGCGCCTCGAGCAGCGCACCGGCCGAGCGCGCCGCGGTGGCTGCGCCGAGCACCGTGTCCATCCCCGCGATCGGCGTCTCGTCCCGGGTCATCGCCCTCGGTCTCGCGGAGGACGGCTCGATCGCCGTGCCGCAGCCGGGACCGGACTACGACCTGGCCGCCTGGTTCAGCGGGTCGCCGCGCCCCGGCGCTGACGGGCCGTCGGTGATCGAGGGGCACGTCGACTCCGAGGAGGACGGTCCCTCGGTGTTCTCCCGCCTCGGTGAGCTCGAGCCCGGGGACGCCATCTCGGTCGCCAGGCGGGACGGCAGCACCGCCGACTTCGAGGTGACGGGCTCGCAGCGCTACGCCAAGGACGACTTCCCGACGCTCGCCGTCTACGGCAACACCGATGGTCCGGAGCTGCGCCTCATCACCTGCGGCGGGTCGTTCGACGCCGCGACCGGGCACTACCGCGACAACACCGTGGTCTTCGCCCGGGCGGTCTGACCCGACCGGGCGAAGGGACCGTGCCCAGGCGGGTCAGCGCCGCGAAGGGCTGGTCGTCAGGGACGGGTCGGAGGTGACGACCCCCTCCAGCACCTCGTCGATGCGGCTCAGCGCGTCCTCGGGGATCTTCATCTCGGCAGCCTGCGCCGAGCCCGCCAGCTGCTCGGGACGGGACGCCCCCACGATCGCCGTCGAGACCTCGTCGTGGGAGAGCACCCAGGCGATGGCCATCTGCGCCATCGTCATGCCGAGGTCCTCCGCGACGGGCTTCAGGGCCTGCACCCGCGTGAGGACGTCGTCCTTCATCCACTGAGCGATCATGTCGGCGCCGCCCTTGGTGTCCGTGGCGCGGCTGCCCTCGGGCGGGGCCTGGCCGGGCGCGTACTTGCCCGTGAGCACGCCCTGCGCCATCGGCGACCAGACGACCTGGCCGACGCCGAGCTCCCGGGAGGCGGGGAGGACCTCGTCCTCGATGACCCGCCACAGCATCGAGTACTGCGGCTGGTTGGAGACCAGCTGGATCCCGAGGTCCTCGGCGAGCGCGTGCCCGTCGCGCAGCTGCTGCGCGGTCCACTCGCTGACACCGACGTAGAGGACCTTGCCCGCCCGCACCGCCTGCGCGAAGGCCGACATCGTCTCCTCGAGCGGCGTGGCGTCGTCGAAGCGGTGGGCCTGGTAGACGTCGACGTGGTCGGTCCGCAGCCGTCGCAGGGAGGCGTCGATCGACTCCGAGACGTGCTTGCGGGAGAGCCCGCCGTCGTTGGGACCGCCGGGGCCGGTAGGGAAGTAGACCTTGGTCATGATCTCGAGCGACTCGCGGCGCTGGCCCTTCAGCGCGTCGCCGAGCACGGTCTCGGCGGCGGTGTTGGCGTAGACGTCGGCCGTGTCGAAGGTGGTGATGCCCGCGTCGAGCGCGGCGTGCACGCAGCGGGTGGCCACCTCGTTCTCCACCTGGCTGCCGTGGGTGAGCCAGTTGCCGTAGGTGACGGCGGAGATCTTGAGGCCGGAGCGTCCGAGGTTCCTGAATTCCATGACGACCATCCAACACCCGGTCCCGGCCACCGGCCAGCGCTCAGCCGGTGACGGGGACCTCGACCGGGGAGAGGCTCCCGCTGATCCGGAGCCCGTCCCTCGCCACCGCGGCCCGCTCCACGGTGAGCTGCTCCGGCACCTCGTCGAGGCCGAACGTGATGCCGTCCAGCAGCGCCTCGCTCGCCCGGCCGAGACCGAGGGCGTCGGCCACCGTGCGGGCCGCCGAGAGGGAGAGCTCGCGACCGGCGACCTCCACGCTGGTCGGCGACAGCACGATCGCGCCGTCCTCCACGCGGGGCTCCCCGGTGAGGGCGAGGGGGATGGAGCCCACCTCCGCGTCGGCGACGAGGGCCCCGCCGTCGCGGGAGAGGGCGACGTCGGTGCCCACGGCGTCGCTGGCGCGGGCGTCCAGCTCGGCCCACGGCAGGACCGCGCTGGCGTCACCGGAGCCGATGGTCACGATCCCGTCACCACCGAGGAGGACCCGCCGCGGCACCTTCATCTGCCTCAGCCTCACGCGCGTGGTGCCCAGGGTCACTCCCTCGTAGGCCACCGTGGGGGCGGAGATCGTCGCGCCGTCGTACTCCCCGCGCGCGGCCTGCCACAGGAAGTCGTCGCCGGCGACGCTGACGTCCGGCGCCTGGTCCAGCCCCAGCTCGGCCTGCACCTGCTCGGCGATCACCGCGGCGACGCGGACCCGTGCCGCGGTGTCGATCACGGGGAGGGCGACGAGCCCGCCGATGGTCAGCACCAGGAGCACCACGAGGCCGGAGACCGCGAAGCGGTGGCGCACGGCGAACCCCGCCAGCGCGCTGGCGTGACCGGCCGGTGCGGCGGTGCGGGCGCGGCGGCCGCGGTGGCGGCTGGTCGAGAGCACCGCGTCAGTGTCTCCGGTGCCCGGGGCGCCGGCGCGGCGCCACCACGCTCACGCCGGGAGCGAGGCCACCCCCACGGGCAGGAAGCGCCGTCCCGTGGCGGCCTCCGCCACGCCGCTGCGGTCGAGGTAGGGCAGGAGCCCGCCGAGGTGGGCGGGCCAGCCGACGCCGAGCAGGAGGCACAGGTCGATGTCACGCGGGTCCGCGACGACCTCCTCGTCGAGCATCGCGCGGGCCTCCTGGGCCAGCGCCCCCAGCGCGCGCTCGCGGACCTCCCGCGCGCTCGACGGCTGGTCGCCGGTGCTGACCAGGGCCTCCACCCGTGGGTCGAGGCGGGGGCCCTGCTCGCTGGAGCCCTCCTCCCAGAAGCCGGGGAGCCCGGCCTCCACGATCGCCGCGACGTTGGGCGAGGCCGCGAAGCGGTCCGGGAAGGCCTCGTGCAGGGTCTCCTGGACGTGGAGGGCCACGGCCGGGCCGACGAGGCGCAGCAGCGTGAACGGCGTCATGGGCAGGCCCAGCGGCGCGAGGGCACCGTCGGCGACCTCGGCCGGGGTGCCCTCGTCGAAGGCGGCGTGGATCTCGCCCATGAAGCGCATGAGCAGGCGGTTGACGACGAACGCGGGCCGGTCCCGGACGAGCACGCACGTCTTCTCCAACGTCCTGCCCAGGGCGAAGGCTGTCGCCAGCGTGGCGTCGTCCGTCCCGGGAGAGCCGTCGGCGCCGTCGGTGCGGACCACCTCGACCAGCGGCAGGACGGCCACGGGGTTGAAGAAGTGGAAGCCCACGACCCGCTCCGGGTGCTGCAGACCCTCGGCCATCGCGGCGACCGACAACGACGACGTGTTCGTCGCGATGACGCACCCGGGGGAGACCACGGCCTCGACCTGGGCGAAGACGGTGCGCTTGACCTCGAGGTCCTCGAAGACGGCCTCGATGACCCAGTCGGCGCCGGCGAAGCCGGTGCCCGGGTCGGCGAGGTCGGCCGTGCCGGTGACGAGCGCGGCGGTCCGCGCGGCGGCTTCCTCGCTCAGCCGTCCCCTGGCGACGAGGTCCGCGGCGCCGGCGCGCACCCGTTCGACGCCGGCGCGCACCCGCTCCTCGTCCACGTCGGTCATCACGACGGGCACCTGGGTGCGCTGGGCGAGGAGCAGCGCGAGCTGGCTGGCCATGAGGCCGGCGCCCACGACACCGATCCTGGTGACCGGGCGCGCGAGGGCGGGGTCCGGCGCGCCGGCCGGGCGCTTGGCGCGGCGGGTGGTGAGGTCGAAGGCGTACACCGCGGAGCGGAACTCCTCGGAGACGATGAGGTCGGCGAGGGCGTCGTCCTCGGCGGCGAACCCGGTGTCGCGGTCGGCGGTGCGCGCGAGCGCGAGCAGGTCCAGCGCACGGCCGTAGGCGGGCGCCGCGCCGTGGAGCCTGGTGGTGACCTTCGCGCGCACGGCGCCCACGGCGGCCTCCCAGTCCCGCTCGTCGGTGGCGGCGACGTGGTCGGTGCGCTGCACGACGGCGTCGCCGGTGATCACGCGCGCCGCCCAGCGCAGCGACTCCTCGACGAAGCCCGCCGGCTCCAGCGCCACGTCGGCGATGCCGAGGTCGACCGCCTGGTCGCCGCTCAGGAGCCTGCCGCCGGCGAGGGGGTTGCCCACGATCACCTGCAGCGCAGCCTCGACGCCGACGAGAGCGGGGAGGAGCTGGGTGCCGCCCCAGCCGGGGACCAGGCCGAGCCCGGCCTCGGGCAGCCCCAGGCGCGTGACCGCGGTCGAGACCGTGCGGTACGTGCACTGCAGCGCCACCTCGAGACCGCCGCCGAGCGCCACGCCGTTGACGAGGGCGAACGAGGGAACCGCTCGACCGCCCGGACCGACGAGCTCGCCGAGGCGGCGCAGCTGGTCGTGCCCGGCACGGGCCATGCCGTGCGCACGGGCGCGGGTGGAGAGCGCCGAGATCCCCGTGAGGTCCGCACCGGCGGCGAACACGTCGGGCTTGCCGGTGATCGCGACGCAGGAGATGCTCCCGTCGGCCGCCAGCGCCGAGACCTCGTCCAGCGTCCTGCGCGCCTCGACGAAGGCGCGGGGGCCGAGCGTCGTGGGCCTGCCCGGCCCCGCACCGTCGTCCATGGTGATCAGCGCGCACGCGCCTGCGCCGGGCGCGAAGACCTCGAGGTCCACCACGCGGAACGGGAAGGCGGTGGTGCGGGCCCCGGCGTCGAGCGCCGCCAGGTCGTCGAGGGTGACGTGCTCGGTCGCGTCGTCGGTGCTCATGCGCTGTCTCCTGCGGGGGCGCTCGCCGGTGGCCCCCTGGTCGGGTGACCCGAGGCTATCCGGTACTCCCGGTACCGCCTACCGGGCGCTCTCTCACCGGGCCGCCGACGCGGCGCGGCAGCTCCTCACCGATCGGCTGGAGGCCGCTCGTCCTCCTGGCGGACCACGGCGACGGGGCACGGGGCGCCGTGGACGGCAGCGTGGCTCACCGAGCCGAGGAACAGCCCGCGGACGCTGCCTCGCCCCCGGGCGCCGACGACCAGCAGACCAGCGTCCACCGAGGTGTCGACCAGCGCCTTCGCCGGCTTGTCCCGCACCAGGCGCACCTCACCGGTGAGGTCGGGGTGGCTCGCGTGGGTCCGCTGCAGCGCCGCGTCGGCGCTGGCCTGCGCGCCGCTCTGGGCCCGCAGCCCCAGGTCGGCCACGTAGGAGACGCCGTAGTGCCCCCCCGAGGCCACCAGGTCCGGCGGTGTCCACGCGGCCACCACGATCAGCGGCGCGCCCGTGCGGGCCGCCTCGGCGGCGGCGAAGTCCACCGACGCCAGCGCGCCGTCCGACCCGTCCACGCCGACGACCACGGGGTGCTCGGGACCGGGACGCCGCTCGCTGTCACCGCGGACGACCACGACCGGGCACGCGGCCTGCGCGATGACCGAGAAGGCCACCGAGCCCAGCAGGGCGCCGGCGATGGCCCCCCGACCCCGGTTGCCCATCACGAGCAGGTCGGCGCCGCGCGAGGCCTGGACGAGGGCGCGGTCGGGGCGCGCGAGCCGCACGTCGGTCTCCACCGCCTCGCGGGGCGGGCCGCCGTCGAGGGTCGTCGCCCACGAGGCCCCCTCCTCGGCGATCTCCACGCCCGCGGCGTGCGCCATCTCGGCGAGCACCGCCGCGCCGCCCACGTCGGCGCCCTCGGCGTCGGCGGCGAACAGCACGCGCAGCCGGGCGCCACGGCTACCGGCCTCCCTCGCCGCCCAGGTCAGGGCCGCGGCAGAGCTCGACGAGCCGTCGTAGGCGACCAGCACGCGCTGCCGGGACGGCTCGACAGCGTCGTCGTGCTCCACGGCCTGCTCCGGGGACGCGTCCAACGTCGTCATCACGAACACCTCCAGCTCGATCCCTCCACCCACGGTGGACGCGAGAGCGCGCCGACGCCAGAGACCAAGGTCCCGAGGTCGGCCGGCCGACGGGAGCCTGCCACCCCCGGGACCTTCGACCCTCGACCCATGATCACGGTCGCGGGAGCATGGAGGCGTGCCCTCGTCACCGCGTCCACGCGCCCGTCCCGGTAGCGGCGCCGCCCCGGTGCGGGCCCGTGCAGACGTCCCGCGGGGGGCGGTGGTCGTGGCGCTCGACGGAGGGCGCGGTGACCACGCCGCGCTCGCCTGGGCCCGGGAGCGGGCCGCTGCCGTGCACCGGCCGGTCCACCTCGTCCACGCGGTGGACGACGGGATGCTCGCGGTGGCGGACACCAGCGGCACGGTCGTGATGGTCGAGGACGACCGGACGGAGGACCGCCTCGCGGCTGCCCGGGCGCACGCCCTGTCGCTCGCGGCCGAGCTCTGCCCCGGCGCGGGGGCCACCGTCGTCGCCGGGCACGTCGTGACGCAGCTGGTGGCCGCCTCACGGGGCGCCCACCTCATGGTCCTCGGGGACTCGCTCCTGCGCGCCGAGCGGGGCCGTCCGGGGCAGCAGATCGCGGTGTTCGTCGCGATGCGCGCCCGGTGCCCCGTCGTCGTCGTCCCCGGCGACGGCGACCCCGGCCGCGCGCCCACGGCGGCGGACGGCGGGGTCGGCGGGGTCGACGTGTCTTTGCCGGCCCGCGGGAGCGCGGAGCGCACGGCGGTCGTCGTCGGGGTGGACGGCACGCACGCGGGCCGGGGCGCTTTGGACCTCGCCTTCGCCCAGGCCAGCGCGCGAGCGGCCCAGCTCAAGGTGGTGCACGTCTGGCCACCGTCCGAGCTCGGCGGCGCCGGGGGCCGGGTGGGCTGGGCGGAGCGGCGGGCCATGGTGTCCACGCTGCTCGCGGGCTTCCGCGAGCGCTACCCCGACGTGCTGGTGGTGACGCACCTGATCCGTGGCGAGCCGGTGGCGAGCCTGGTGGGTCGCAGCTGGCACGCCGACCTGCTGGTGCTCAGCGGGTGCTACGGCGAGGGACGCCTCGGGCTGCTGCCCGGCGCCGTCACCCTCGGGGTGCTGGAGCAGGCGCGCTGCCCGGTGGCCATGGTGCGCGACGCCGGGGTGGGCGCCCACCCGCGCCCCCTGCGGAGCATCACCGCCGGCGCCCACGCCGGCCCGGACGAGCCGGGGTCCCTCGCCGAACGGTGACCGACCGGGCGAGCCGCCCCGGGGGAGCGGTGAGGGGGAGCGGTCAGGGGGAGTGCGTCGCCCGCACGACGGCGACGGGGCACCGCGACCCGTGGACCGTCGCGTGGCTGACCGATCCCAGCTGCAGGCTGTGGACGTTTCCCGCCCCCCGGGCCCCGACCACCACCAGCCCGGCGCCGCCGGACGCCGCCACGAGGGCTGGCGCGGGGCGCTCCCGGACCACGCGGGTGGTGACCTCGAGGTCGGGGTGGAGCGAGAGGGCGCGCTCCCGCGCCGCCTCAGCACGGTCGGCCGCTCCCGCCCTGACGGACGCCTCGGGCCTGCCGTCCGGCTCCGGGGTCGGCCAGGCGGCCAGGACCACGAGCGCGGCCGACGTGAGGTTCGCGTGGTCGGCCGCGAGGGCGAGGGCCGTGTCCGCGCCCGGCGAGGCGTCGACCCCGACGACCACCGGCCGTCCCGGGCCCGCCCGCAGACCGCCCTGCCCCCGCACCACGACCACCGGGCACGCGGCACCCGCGGTGACGGAGAACGCCGCGGACCCGAGCAGGGCCCCGGCGAGCTGGCTGAGGCCTCGGTTGCCGATCACCACGAGGGCTGCCTGCCGGGACGCGTCGAGGAGCGCGGCGGTCGCGCTCCCGACGCTCCCCTCCGGGCGCACCGCGCGGTCGAGGGGCCCTCCCTCGACCTGCGTCGCCCGACGCACCCCCTCGTCAGCGCGCCTCTCCGCGGCTTCCTGCTCGTCGCGGAAGAGGCGCCGGACCGCGGTGCGGGGGTCACGGGCGAGCGCCCGGGCATCGACGTGGGGCCCGGGGTCCGCCACGGACAGCACCCGCAGCCCCGCCCGGCGTGCGCCGGCCTCGGCGGCCGCCCACGTCAGCGCGTCCACCGAGCTCGGGGACCCGTCATAGCCCACCACCACCGCGCCCCGGACCGGGCTCGCGCTGCTGGGTGCCTCGTGGGCACAGGGCTGTGTCGTCACCTGCGTCGTCACCCGGACCACCTCCCACGTCCATGGTCGGGCCGGGCCGACGTCTGCGCCAGAGACCAAGGTCCCTGCGCGCGCGGGACGCCGCTCAGCGCCGCTGGGCCACCGTCAGCAGGATCACGGCGTCCTCCAGCGCCTCCAGCCAGTGCCGCTGGTCCGGCACCACCACGAGGTCGCCGTCGCTCCCGTCCAGGGTGGAGTCCGCCCAGCCGAGACGGACCCTGCCCGTCAGCACCTGCACGGTCGCCTCACCGGGGTTCTCGTGCTCGCGGAGCAGCTGACCGGACGCCAGGGCGATGACGGTCTGGCGCAGGACGTCGCCCTGCTTGCCGTGGACGGTCTGGGCGCTGCGCCCGCTCGAGGCGGACCGCGCCCGCTCGAGGTGCTGCTGAGCGAGCTCGGTCAGCGAGGCCGTGTCCATGACCAGGGGCTCTCAGGCGCTCTGGCCGACCGGCGCGGGCCGGGCCGTGGCGCCGGTGGCCGGCTCGGTCATGGCGTCGGCTTGCCACAGGTCGGGCCCGAACACCTCGTACTGGACGTCGCGGGCCGGGACGCCGCGCTCGAGCAGGGCGCTGCGCGTCGCCTTGAGGAACGGCATCGGGCCGCACAGGTAGTAGACGGCGTCGTCGGGGAGCTCGACGTCGTCGAGGTCGAGGAACCCCTCGTGGACACCGTCGACGGGCAGGTCGGACCGCGCGCCGCGCTCGTACCAGACGTGGGCGCGGGCGTGGGCCAGCGCCGTGACGTCCTCGAGCACCTGACCCCGCAGCGCGAAGCTGGACTCCTGCTCGTCGGCGTGGAGCAGGGTGATCGGCAGGCGCGAGCCCGAGGCGGCCAGGTGGGAGAGCATGCCGGCCATCGGCGTGATGCCGATGCCGGCGCTGGCCAGGACCACGGGACGGCCCGAGTCGTCGAGGACCACGTCTCCGAAGGGCAGCGACATCGTCAGCTCGTCCCCGACGTCGACGGTGTCGAAGAGCAGGTTCGAGACCTCCCCGTCCGGCGCGCCGCCGCCGCGCACCCGCTTGACCGAGATCTGGCGGTGCCGGCCGTCGTCGGCCCGGGTCAGGCTGTACTGGCGCGGCTGGTGCACCCCGTCGGGCATCAGGGCCTGGACCGAGACGTACTGGCCCGGCAGGGACGTCTTCACGAGCCGGTCGTCGGCGCGGCCGAGGACGAAGGTCACCACGTCGTCGGTCTCGGCGATCCTCTCCTCGACGCGCCACGGGCGCCACACCGTCTCGGCGCGCACGCCACGGGAGCTGTAGAGGCCCCGCTCCTGGTGGGTCAGCGCGTACGCCATCAGCCAGTACACCTCGTCCCAGGCGGCGGCGACCTCGGGCGTCACGGCCTCACCGAGCACCTCGGCGATCGCCCAGAACAGGTTGTCGTGGACGACCTGGTACTGGTCGGGGCGGATGCCGAGCGAGACGTGCTTGTGGGCGATCCGTGACAGCAGGCGCTCCGGCACCTGCTCGGGCGTCTCGAGCAGCGAGCTGGCGAACACCGCCACGGACCCTGCGAGCGCTACCTGCTGGGTGCCCTCGGCCTGGTTGCCGCGGTTGAAGACCCCGTCCAGCAGCTCGGGGCTGCCCTCGAACATGTGGGCGTAGAAGCGCTGGGCGATCTCCTCGATGTGCTCGGCGACCACGGGCAGGGTCGCCTCGATGACGGGGCGGGAACGGTCAGAGAGCACGGGGGGTCCTTCCGGAGGGGTGCGGGCGGGTGGTGGCGGCGCGGGTCCCGGCCGTCAGGGTCATCGTGGCGCGTCCGGCCGGCGGACGACGGCCACGGGGCAGCGGGCACCGTGGATGGTGGCGTGGCTGACCGAGCCGAGCAGCAGCGAGGCGACGCCCCCGCGCCCCCGCGCGCCGACCACCACGAGCCCGGCGTCGGCCGAGGCGTCCACGAGCGCCCCGGCCGGCCGCTGCTCGACCACCCGCGCCTCGACCGCGAGGTCGGGGTGGGCCCGGCGTGCCTGCTCCACCGCGATGTCGGTGCTCACGACGGCGTTGCGCCGCGCCCAGGCGACGAGCTCGCGCCCGAAGGGCTCGGCGTACCCGCCCGCCCTGACCTCGGGCGTGGTCCAGGCGGCGAGGACCACCAGCGGCGCACCGGAGGTGTGCGCCGCCTCGGCGGCGAACGCCACCGCGTCGGTGGCCCCGTGGGAGTCGTCGACGCCGACCACGACCGGGGCGCCCGGTCCGGGCCGGCGGTCGGAGCCGCCGCGCACCACCACCACCGGGCACCGCGCCGCGGCCGTGACGGAGAAGGCCACCGAGCCCAGGAGCGCTCCGGCGAACCGGCCGTGGCCGCGGTTGCCGACGACGACGAGGTCGGCGCCCTCCGAGGCGTCCACGAGCGCGACCGCCGGGCTGGTCAGGGCCACGTGCGCACGCGTCTCCGGGGCGCCGGGGCGAGGGATGCCGCCGTGCACCTGCCGCACCCAGGACACACCCTCTGCGGCCAGGCGCTCCTGACCGGCCCGCACCCCGTCGACGAGCGAGGGAGTCCCGGTGGACGCGGCCGCGGAGAGGTCGGCCGCGGCCAGCACCGTCAGGGCGGACCCGCGGGCCCTGGCCCAGGTGGCGCCCCACGTGAGCGCCTCGACCGAGCCGGGCGAACCGTCATAGCCCACCACCACGTGGCCGACGGTGGCGTCGTCGGCGCCGTCCTGCCCGCGGCTCGGCGCCTGCGCCCGCCCCGGGCTCGACTCCTGCGTCGTCATCTCGACCACCTCCTCGCCCAGCGTGGTGGTCGCCGCCCGGGGGCGCCTCGACCGGAGGTCCCCCGCCCCCGGGACCAAGGGCCCGTGCCGCGGCGGTCGCGGCCCCCCCGCCGGCGCCTAGGATCGTGGTGATGACTGCTCCGGGTCCGACCTCTCCGCAGCTGGACGGCGACGCGCTGACGACGCGGTGGGACCCCCTGCTCGACGCGGTGGCCCAGCTCGGCGGGGACCTGGAGCTGCGCGCGGTGCTCCAACGGCTCGCCGACGCCGCCCGCGAGCTCGCGGGGGCGAGGTACGCGGCCATCGGCGTCCTCGGCGCCGACGGGTGGCTCGAGGACTTCATCACCTCCGGCATGACGAGCGACCAGAGAGCCCGGATCGGTGCGCTGCCCCGGGGCCGGGGGATCCTCGGCGAGCTGCTGCGCCGTCCGGAGCCGCTGCGCCTGCGCGACCTGCGCGAGCACGCGAGCTCGGCGGGCTTCCCGCCGGGGCACCCCGTCATGCGCTCGTTCCTCGGGGTCCCCCTGCGCACCGGGGCGACGGTGTTCGGGAACATCTACCTGACGGACAAGCTCGACACCACCCTCATCGACGGCGACGAGGACGGTGACGGTGAGGGGGGTTTCACCGAGGAGGACGAGCAGGTGCTCGTGGCCCTCGCGGCCGCGGCGGGCGTCGCCGTGCAGAACGCGCGCCTCTACGACCAGGTCCTCACCCGTCAGCGCTGGTCCGCGGCCTCCGCGGCGGCCTCGCGAGCCCTGGTGCCGGCGGGGCGGGCAGCCGGCTCGCGAGAGGTGGCGAGGCTGGCTCGTGCGGCCGCCGGGGCCAGCGCCGCCGTGCTGTTGCTCGCGCCGGCCGGCCGCCGCGACGGGCCGCTGCTCGTCGAGGCGGTGGACGGTGACCTGCCCCTCGCCCCCGGAGCGGAGATCGCGCCGGGTGCGAGCGCCGAGGCCCTCGAGCCGGGCCCGAGCCCGCTGACGCCGGTGCCGCCCCTCCTCGCCGAGGCGCTGGGCCTGGACGCCGCCCGGCGGCACCTGGTGTGCCGCGTCGACTCACGCCAGGGCCGCCGCGAGCGTCCCGGGGAGGCCCCGTCACCGCTGACGCACGGCGGGGAGGTCACGGACGAGGGTGACGCCGTGACGGGCCTGCTGGTGCTCTGCCTCGAGTCCGACGCGCAGGTCCGCGCCGTCACCGAGGCCGCCGCCGAGGTCACGGCCTTCGCCGACCGGGTCGCGCTCTCCCTCGAGCTCGCCCGCGTCCAGGCGTACCGGGCGCGGCTCGCCGTCTTCGAGGACCGTGACCGCATCGCTCGTGACCTGCACGACCTCGTCATCCAGCGGCTCTTCGCCGTGGGGATGTCGTTGCAGGCCGCCGGCCCCCAGGCGCTGCCGGCCTGGCTCGAGCAGCGGCTCGAGACCGCCGTCGACGACCTCGACGAGACCATCAAGGACGTGCGGCGGACGATCTTCTCGCTGCACGTCCGACCCAGGGCCGGGGACGTGCGCGCCGACGTCGAGCACGAGGTCGGGCTGTCCGCGGAGCAGCTCGGCTTCACCCCGGCGCTCCACCTCGAGGGGCCGCTGGACACGCTGACCTTCGCGCTGCGCGCTGACGTGCTCGCCGTGCTGCGCGAGACCCTCTCCAACGTCGCCCGCCATGCCGGTGCGAGCGCCGTCGACGTGGTGGTCTCCGCCGGTGACGTCGTCACGGTGACCGTGCGCGACGACGGCCGGGGGACCGGCCCTCCCGCGCGGCGCAGCGGCCTGGCCAACCTCGAGGAGAGGGCCGCCGAGCGGGGCGGCTCCCTCGTCGTCGAGGGGCCACCGGGTCGCGGGACCGTGGTCCGGTGGTCCGCACCGGTGGGGTGATGCCTGAGATCACCCGCACCGGTGCGGACCACGGGCTCACGCCTGCGGGAGCGAGCGGACGACGGCCACCGGGCACTGGGCGCGGTGGATGGTCGCGTGGCTGACGGACCCGAGGAACAGGCCGCCGATGCTGCCGTAGCCGCGGGCCCCGACCACGACCAGGCCCGCCGTCCCGGACGCGGCGATGAGCGCCTTGGCGGGCTTCTCCCGCACCGGTCGCGCCTCTCCCACCAGGTCGGCGTGACGCTCGCGGGCCCACGCCAGCGCTGACTCGGCGGCGCCGCGCGCGGCCTCCTCCGCCTTGCGCACCATCTCGGGGAGGTGGGCGGCGCCGTACCCGGCGGCGAGGATCTCCGGGGGTGTCCACGCCGCCAGCACCACGAGGGGCGCTCCGGCGGTGACGGCCGCGTCCGCGGCGTAGGCCACCGACGCCAGCGCTGCGTCGGAGCCGTCGACCCCCACGACCACCGGGTGCTCGGCGCCGGGCCGGCGCTCGGTGTCCCCGCGCACCACCACGACCGGGCACGCGGCCTGGGCGGTCACCGAGAAGGCGACCGACCCGAGCAGGGCCCCGGCGACGGCGCCGCGACCGCGGTTGCCCACCACGAGCAGGTCGGCGTCCTGCGAGGCCTGGACCAGCGCGAAGGTGGGGCTCCCGAGCCGCACGTCGGTCTCGACCGCGACCTCCACCGGACCGCCCTCGACCTGCGTCGCCCACGACGCTCCCTCCTCGGCGAGCTGGACGCCCGCCTCGTGAGCCGCCTGGGCGAGGACCGCTGCGCCGCCGGAGTCGGCGCCGCCGACGTCGGCGGCGAAGAGCACCCGCAGGCGCGCGGAGCGGGCCCCCGCCTCTCGCGCCGCCCACGTCAGGGCCGCGGCCGATGCTGACGAGCCGTCGTAGGCCACCACCACCGGCCGACCACCGCCCCGGGCGTCACCACCGGTCTCGTCGGTCGTCTGCTGCTGGGACGCGTCCTGCGTCGTCGTCATCTGCACCACCTCCGCGCTCATGATCGCCTGCCACCGGGCCGGCGCGCCAGGGCCGAAGGTCCCCAGGACGGTCGCCGGGCCCTTCGGCCCTGGCGCCGCGGCCCGCGCCGGGCTGTGATGGTGCCGGCTCGCGCGTGCACGAGCGGAGGCAGGGCGGACGAGAGGTGAGTGCTGTGGCGGAGCAGGACCAGAGGCGGATCGACGAGCTGAGCGCGGAGGAGTGCTGGGCGCTGGTGGCGACCCAGGTGGTGGGCCGTCTGGGGGTGGTGATCGACGGCTATCCGGTGATCGTCCCGGTGAACTTCGCCATGGACGACGAGATCGTCGTCCTGCGCATGGGGGCCGGCACGGTCTCGAGCGCCGCCGACCGCGCGAACGTCACGTTCCAGGTCGACTCGATCGACCGCGACCGCAGGACCGGGTGGAGCGTGCTGGTCCGCGGCCTGGTGGAGGAGGTCGGCGCGGACCACGGCGCGGCGCTCGCCAGCACCACGTCCGGCAGCGCGGCCCAGCCCTGGGCCCCCGGCGAGCGCGCGCACCTCAAGCGGCTCATCCCCCACGGGGTGAGCGGACGCCAGCTCCTGCCCGGTGGTCTCCCGGACGTGTGGGAGGCGGACTGGTACCGCTGAGCCGGCGTGGGGCTCACCCGGAGGCGCCCGAGCCCTCGCCGTCCCGGTGCAGCCTCGTGGCGAACACCGCGGCCTGGGTGCGGCGCTCCATCTCCAGCTTCGCGAGCAGGGACGTCACGTGGTTCTTCACGGTCTTCTCCGCGACGAACAGCCGCTCGCCGATCTGACGGTTCGTGAGGCCCTCGGCGATGCCGTCCAGCACCTGGCGCTCGCTCGGCGTCAGGCGGGCGATCCGGGGGTCCTCCGGCGCGCCGGCGCGCACGCGCTCCAGCACCCTGGCCGTCACGGCCGGGTCGAGGAGCGAGTCGCCGGCCGCCACCCGTCGCACGGCGTCGACCAGCGCGTTCGAGCGGATCTGCTTGAGGACGTAGCCCGAGGCCCCCGCCATGATCGCCGAGAACAGGGCGTCGTCGTCGTCGAAGGAGGTGAGGATCAGGGCGCGGACGTCCGGGTGGGCGGAGCGGACGTCGCGGCAGACGTCGATGCCCGACCCGTCCGGCAGCCGAGCGTCGAGGACCGCCACGTCCGGCAGCACCGCCGGGATGAGCCGCAGGGCCTGCGCCGCGCTCGAGGCCTCACCGGCCACCTCGATGTCGTGCTCCGCCTCCAGCAGGTCCCGCACGCCGCGGCGGACGATCTCGTGGTCGTCGAGGAGGAAGACGCGGATGGCCATGCCGCCAGCGTAGGGACACGTGTCGGCGCGCTCGGCGCGCCGGTACGTCCGGCGGGCCGATCCGGCCTGCGTCAGAGTATGACCATGACCTCACCCTCGATCCCGGCGCCGCCCTCCCTCCGAGAACGCGACGCCGTGGCCGCCGTGCGCGGCGAGTTCACCCCCTCCGGCGTCTACCTCAACACCACCTCGCTGGGGCTGCCGCCGCGGCGCGCCACCGCGGCCCTCGCCGCGGCGGTGGAGAGCTGGCGCACCGGGACGGCCGTGCCGACGGACTACGACGACTCCCTCGAGGCCTCGCGCGAGGCCTTCGCCCGGCTGGTCTCGGTGACGCCTGACCGGGTCGCCGTGGGACCTCAGACGTCGGTGTTCGCCGGCATCCTCGCCGCCGCGGTGCCCGACGGCGCGGAGGTCCTCGTCGCCCGGGGGGAGTTCACCTCCATCGTCTTCCCGTTCCTCGTTCACGCGGACCGCGGGGTCACCCTCCGCGAGGTGCCGCTGGCCGCGATGGCGGACGAGATCGGGGAGGCGACGGCCCTGGTGGCGGTCGCCGCGGCGCAGTCGGCGGACGGTGCGCTCGCCGACCTCGAGGCGATCAGGTCGGCCGCCCGCGCGGTGGGCGCTCGGGTGCTGGTGGACGGGACGCAGTCCGTCGGGTGGTTGCCCCTGGACGCCTCCCGGTTCGACTACACGGTCACCAGCGGCTACAAGTGGCTCCTCGCCGCCCGCGGGACGTGCTTCCTCACCGTCGCCGACGACGAGGCGTTCACGCGGCTGCGGCCCTCGAACGCCGGCTGGTACGCGGGCGCGGACCGGTGGGACAGCCTCTACGGGGCTCCGCTGCGCCTGGCGCCGGGTGCCAGGGCGCTGGACGTGTCTCCGGCATGGTTCTCCTGGGTCACGCAGGCGGCGTCCCTGGAGCTGCTCCTCGAGGTGGGCCCGCACGCCCTGCACGCGCACTCCGTCGCCCTGGCGAACCGCTTCCGCGCCGGCATCGGCCTCGAGCCGGGGGCGTCCGCGGTGGTCAGCCTGGCGAGCGACGCCGACCTCGAACCCGTCCTGGCGGGGGAGGGCATCGCCGCGTCGGTCCGCGAGGGCCGCCTGCGCCTGGCGTTCCACGTGAACAACGACGAGCGTGACGCCGACGTGGCGGCCGAGGCGCTGGCACCCGTCCTCGGCTGAGGGAGCCTGCCGGTCAGGCCCCGTGGGTGGGTGCGCCGGCCGGTGCGTCGTCGGGCAGCGGCAGGGCGCCGGCCAGCGCCGCCGCGACCAGCCCCACCTGCCAGGGCCGCGCGCCGGTCTCCTCGAGGGCGCGGGCCACGGCGTCGGTGTCCGGTGCGGGTGGCGGCTCCCAGCTCAGGCGGCGCACGGCGTCCGGCGGGACGAGGTTCTCGACCGGCACGTCCACGGACTCGGAGATCGTGGCCAGCGCGCTCCTGGCCCGCGCCAGGCGCGCGGCGGCGGCGGGCTCGCGCTCCTTCCACGCGCGCGGCGGCGGCGGCCCCGCGGAGCGCAGCGACGTCGTCGGCAGCTCGTCCTCGGGCAGGGCTCTGGCCCGGTCGATGGCGGCCATCCACCGGCCGCCCTGGCGGCGCTGCGCGGGCCCGGAGAAGATGGGCAGCCGTGCCAGCTCCGCGGCCGACGCCGGCATCTTCACGGCGGCGTCCACGACGGCGCGGTCGGGCAGGAGGCGCCCAGGGGCGGTGTCACGCTGGCGGGCCAGCTCGTCGCGGGCGGTCCACAGCTCGCGCACCACCGCCAGCCGGCGCCGGCCGCGCACCGCGTTCATGCCGGAGACGCGGCGCCACGGGTCCGTCCGCGGCGCCGCCGGGGGAGCGTCGCGCACGGCCACGAACTCCTCGGTGGCCCACCCGAGCTTGCCCGCGGCGGCCAGCACCCCGGCCAGCGCGTCGCGCAGCTCCAGCAGCACCTCCACGTCGAGGGCGGCGTAGACCAGCCACGGTTGCGGGATCGGACGCGTCGACCAGTCCGCGGCGGAGTGCTCCTTGGCGAGCCTCAGGCCGAGCAGCCGCTCCACCACGGCGCCGAGACCCACGCGCTCGAAGCCCGCCACGCGGGCGCCCAGCTCGGTGTCGAAGAGCGCCCCGCCGGGCCTCAGGCCCACCCCGGCGAGGCAGGGGAGGTCCTGGTTGGCCGCGTGGAGCACCCACTCGGCGTCACCGAGGGCGTCGCCGACACCGGAGAGGTCCGGGAGCGCCGCGGGGTCCAGCAGGACGGTCCCGCTGCCGGCGCGGCGCAGCTGCACGAGGTAGGCGTCCTGGCCGTACCGGTACCCCGAGGCACGCTCGGCGTCCACGGCGACGGGGCCGTGCCCGGAGGCCAGCGCGGCGATCGCCGCGTCCAGGGCCTCCTCGGTGTCGACGAGCGGGGGAACGCCGTCCGCGGGCTCGGCGAGCAGGGGCAGCAGCGGTGCCTCGGGCTCCGGGTCGGCCTCGGCGGAGGGGGTTCGGCTCACCGGGGCACCGTAGACGGCACGGGCGACACGGCCGTGGGGCAGCGGCCCTCGGGCGTCCGTCAGCTGATGAGGCCGGCCCGCAGCGTGATGAGCACCATCTCCGCGCGGTCACCGGTGCCCACCTTGCGGGCGATGCGCGCCAGGTGGCTCTTCACCGTGAGCGCGGAGAGGCCCAGGGCCTCGCCGACGTCCCGGTTGCTGCGGCCCTCGCCGACGAGCTGCAGCACCTCGACCTCCCGCTCCGACAGCGCGTGCAGGCCCGACGGGGCCGACGACAGCTCCGGCACCAGGCCGCCGCGGTCTGTGGTGGTCAGGTAGCAGCGCACCCCGGCCGAGAGCGCGGCGCGCACCGTCCACGGGTCCTCGCTGGTGGAGATGACCAGCGGCTGGGTCCACCCGGCGGCCCGCAGGTCCCTCGCGAGCGCCACGCCGGCCCCGTCGGCCAGGCCGGCCTCGACGATGGCCACCTGACCCGAGAACGCCGCGGCGGCGCGGCGCGCCTCCTCGGGGGTGGCGACGGCCACGACGTCCTGGGCGCCGAGCCCGCGGAGCACGCGGATCGCGATCTCGCGCACGGCGAGGTGCTGCACGGCCACCAGCGCGGTGGTCCGGGACTCGCGCTGGTGCGGGACCACCTTCCGGGTGCGGTCGGCGACGCTGCTCATGCTGCCTCCATGTCTGGGCGGGTGCCGCGGACCATCCGTGGTCAGGGCCTCGATCAGTCATCGGGGCGCGGGGGCCCTCCCTTGAGCGTTCGGAGAGCAGAGGCCTGCGGACCGGTCAGGGCGGTGCCCGGCGCGCGGGGACGGTCGAGGTGGCGCAGGGACGCACCGCGGGGCGCCGGGACGCTGCGGAGGGAGCGGGAGCGGTCGGGAGGTGCCGAGCGGTCGAGGGGTGCTGGGCGGTCGAGCGGTGGGTCAGGGCAGGCGGCGCGGCAGCAGGGCGACGCCCTCGGGGAGCGGCACGAGGCCGGCTGCGGCGGCCAGGAGGTCCGTCCAGGCCGTCACCGAGGCCCCCACACCGTCGGCCGGCGGGGTCCACGAGGCCCGCAGCTCCACCTCCGCGGTCCTGGCGCCGGCCGTCGGGGCGGTGCCCGGTTCGTCGCCCGGCCCGTCCAGGTCGTCCGCGAGCTCGCCGAACGGCTGCGAGACCACCAGCGTCGCCGTGCCGCCCAGGGCCCACTGCTGGGCGCCGGCCCCGTCGAGGGCGTCGACGAGCCAGGACCACGCGACGTCCGCGGCCATCGGGTCCTGCGCCGTCCCCGGATCGAGGGCCGCGACCAGGTACACCACGACGCGGAAGGTCCCGCCCCAGGCCGCTTGGCCGCGGGGGTCGTGGAGCAGCACGAAGCGCCCGGAGGCGAGGTCGTCGTCGAGCTCCCCGTCCGGCGTCCGCGCCGACCCCCCTGCTCCGGCTGACCCGGCTGCTCCGGCTGACCTGATCGGCCCGTCCGGCGCCCTGCCGCCCGGGACCGGGCCGGAGGGCCGAGCGCTCCCGGCGGCCGCGGGGACCACGCCGGCGAGCGCGCTGGCCCAGGGCGCCATGCGCGAGGGCGCCGTCAGGGCGCAGACCTGGACCTCCGGGCGGACGGACGCCGCTCGGACGGAGGCCAGCGCGCGCCGGAACGCCCGCG
>JARICT010000166.1 GCA_029257185.1 Quadrisphaera sp. | reverse complement strand
CGACGTCGTCCTTGTCGTACTGGCTCATGGGGAACCCCAGCCAGGACGCCTCGACGGGGGTGCGGTCCAGCAGCGTGGCGTCGGAGAGCAGCACCCCGCACGGGTGCAGGGCGACGTGGCGGGGCAGCCCGTCGAGACGCTCCACGAGGTCGTAGAGCAGCGACAGCCGCTCGGAGGCCAGGCCGGAGGCGCGCAGCTCGGGCAGGTCGGCGAGGGCGTCGCGGACGTTGCGCGCCCTGATGTGCGGGAAGGCCTTGGCGATCGCGTCGATCTCCGAGGGCAGCATGCCCAGCGCCGCGCCGACGTCGCGGATGGCGTGGCGCACCCGGTAGGTGTCCGTCATCGAGACCGCTGCGACCCGCTCGCCGCCGAAGCGGGCGAGGATCGCCTCGTAGACCTCGGTGCGACGGGCGGACTCGACGTCGAGGTCGATGTCGGGGAGCTGGGCGCGCGCGGTGGTGAGGAAGCGCTCCATGAGCAGGCGCTGGCCCAGCGGCTCGACGCCGGAGACCCCCAGCAGGTGGTTGACCAGGGAGCCGGCCCCCGAGCCGCGGGCGGCGACCCGCACGCCGAGCGCCCTGGTCATGTCGCAGACCTGGGAGACGGTGAGGAAGTAGCGGGCGTAGCCGAGCTCGGCGACCACCGCGAGCTCCTCGGCCAGGCGGCGGCGCACGTCGCGGGAGCGCGCCTCGCTCGCCCCGGGGTAGCGCCGTCCGATGCCGCCCTCGCAGGCCGCGCGCAGCACCGCGTCGGCGTCGGCGCCCGGCGCCAGGCCGAGGGCGGCCGGCTCGGGCAGGTGCACCGAGCCGAGGCCGAGGTCGCGGCCCGGGTCCAGACGGGTGCGCCGGGCCAGCGCGGCGCTCCGGGCGAGCAGCGCCGCGCCGTCGGGCTCGCCGGCGGCGCGCGCCACCTGGTGGGCGATCGCCTCCATGGCGCCGGTGCCCTTGAGATAGCCCTGCGCGGAGGTCCGGTCGACCTGGCGGGGGTCCAGCGGCACGAGGCGCCGGGAGGCGTCGAGGACGTCGGCCACCGGCGCTCCGCTGGGGTCGAGGTGGCGCACGGCGTTGGTCAGCACCGCCGGCAGGCCGGCCTCCCGAGCCAGGCCGAGCGCACGGGCGGCGTGGGCCAGGCTCGCGGGGGTGCCGGGCGCACCGAGGTGGCAGACCACCTCGAGCGCGAGGGCGCCGAGCGGCAGCGCGTCGTACCAGCGGGCGAGCAGCGCGCGGGCGAGGTCGGTGCGTCGGGCGAGCAGGGCCCGCCCGACGTCGGACGCCGGTCCCAGCAGCACCGTGAGGGCGGCAGCGCCCGAGGCGGCGTGGACGGCGTGCTCGGCGACGAGGTCCTGCGTGGTGACCGGTGCGCCGCGCTCCCCCCGCAGGTGCGTGGCCGAGACGAGGTGGCACAGGGCCGCGTAGCCGGCGCCGTGCGCCAGCGGCTCCTCCCCGGCGCCCTGGTCCCCGCCGCCGTGGGCGAGGACGGTGACGCGGGGGCGGCCCGGGTCGACGAGCGCGCCGCCGCGGGCCGGGGTGCGGCGGCGAGGCCCCCCGGTCGGCCCGGCGCTCGGCCCCCGGTCAGCGGCCTCGCGGGGGTCGACGGCGAGGTCGACGCCGAGGATCGGGGTGAGCCCGGCGTCGACGCAGGCGGAGACGTGCTTGACCGCTCCGTAGAGGCCGTCGCGGTCGGTCAGGGCGAGGGCGTCCATGCCCAGGTCTGCGGCGCGGACCACCAGGGCGGCCGGGCTGTCGGTGCCGTGGCGCATCGAGGCGCCGGAGCAGACGTGCAGGTGGGTGAACGGTACGGGCACGACGGCCCTCCCTCGGGCGTGATGACGAGGACCGAGGGGAAGACGGTCGACGAACTGGTGTTCGACTTCGTTGACGGTACACGCCTCCTGGCGATCGCACGGGAGGCGCGCACGACTCGTCACGGCGGCGCGGCGGCCGCAGGCGCCCAGCGCGCCACGGACGAACGGGTCGCGGGGCGACCCCGTGGCGCACAGCAACCCCGACGAGCGACCAGGACCCGGCTCGTACGATCTCCCCGCTCGGCGAGCGGGGAGATCGTGCCGCCCTGCGCCACCGATCGGGGACCTCGTGCGACCCCGTGCGGCGTGTCGCGGGCATGAAGCCCCCGCTCGACCACTCCTGCTCGCACGAGGTCCCCGCCCGAGCCTTTCGCTCACCGCTCACCGCTCACCGCTCACCGCTCACCGCTCACCGCTCACCGCGCCGCGCGCCCCGGCCCCCCGGCGCCGTGGCGTCCCGGCCGCGGCAGTCAGCGCCCGAGGATCACGACGCGACGCGCGGCAGGTGCTGCGGGATCCCCGTGCCGAGCAGGCGCGAGACCTCGGCGACGAGCGCCTCCGCGGCCGCGAGGTGGTCGCGGGCCTGCTGGGCGCTCACCACGCCGGTGCGCCCGTTCTCCACCGCGGCCCGCCGCGGCGCGGCGGCAGCGAAGACCGGCGCCCACCCGGCCAGCTCGGGGGCGACCAGCGGCAGCTGCACCCAGGCGCTGAGCGGGCGCGGCTGCCCGCGCCGGCGAGGTGGGCGGCCGCGCTGCGCGAGCACCGCCGCCACCGCGCGCAGGGCCGCGAGGTGGGCGGCGACCAGGCGGTCGCCGGGCTCCGCGGCGGTGCGCGCCTCGTCCAGGAGCACGCAGGCGTGCACGAGCAGCGAGACGGCACGGTCACGGGCGAACCGCGAGGTGGCGGGGCTGCTGAGGTCCGGCGGCGGCGTCGCCGACGGGGCAAGCCGCGCCGGGCGCGCCGGCGGCGCCGTGCCGGTCGAGGCGGTCACGTCAGCCCACCGCCCGCACGCACGCCGCGGCCTGCGGTGTGGCTTCGGCGAGCTCGAAGGTCCCCGTGGCGCCCGGGCTCGACGCCGCCAGGACGCGCCACACCCGGCCGTCGGCGCTGACGCCGTCCAGGCTCGAGGCGGCGAGCCACCAGGCCGCCGGCTCGAACCAGGTGTCGAGGACCTCCTCGACGCGGTAGGACCGCGAGCGCCACCGGAACCGCTGCGGCGCACCGCCGCACCGGCTCGGACGCTGCTCGTCGGGCTGCTGCTCACCGCGCTGGGTGCTCATCGCGCCTCCACCTCCATCCGCTGCCGGCGACGGAGCCGCCAGGAGGCTTCCCCTCCCCCGGGCGACGCTGGTCTCCGGCGTTCCATGACGTCGAACTCCTGTTCGATGTCATGGAGTGAACCGCACACGGCTCGCCGCGTCAACACCACCTCCACCGAACGGAGCAGACGCTAGGACGGGGGTCGGACACCACCCCGCAGCGAGCTCTCCACCGCCGCTGGCCCCCTCGCACCACCGCGCGGCGGCGCACCCCCTGCAGGTGTCGGCGGTCGCAGCCATGATGGAGCGGTGAACCCGGGCACGCCCAGCGGCGACCGCCGCGCCCCCCAGACCCCCCTCGTGACCCTCCACCTGTGGGGGGTGCCCCGTCGCGCCGTGCCCGCGGCGATCGCCCGCATGGCGCTGGACGGCCGCGCCGCGCGCGCCGCCGGCGCACGGTTCACCAAGTCGCTCGGCACCGGTGACGGGCGGACGTTCACCCCCCGCGACGCCGATCCCCTGCACTGGGGGCTCCTGGCGACCTGGGACGACCCCGCAGCCGCCGCGGCCTTCGAGGAGACGGCCGTCCCGCGCGCCTGGAGCCGTCTGGCCCACGAGCGGCTCACGGTGGTGCTGCGCCCGCTCAGCTCGCGGGGCAGCTGGTCGGGGGCCGAGCCCTTCGGGACGCCGGTACCGCGCCGCGCCGACGCCGACGGCCCCGTGGCCTCCATCACCAGGGCCCGCATCAAGACCCTCAAGAACCCTCGGTTCTGGCGATCGGTCCCCCCGGTCTCCACGGACCTGCGGGCGGTCGAGGGGCTGCGGCTGGCGGTCGGCATCGGCGAGGCCCCCGTCGGGCTCCAGGGCACCTTCAGCCTGTGGACCGGCGCGAGCGCCCTGAAGGCCTTCGCCTACGGGCGGGCGGCGCACACCGACGTCATCGCCCGGACCCCGGTGGAGGACTGGTACGCCGAGGAGCTCTTCGCGCGCTTCGCCGTCGAGGAGATCAGCGGTACGTACCGGGGGGTCACGCCGTGACCGCGGGCCCCCGGGACGCCGCGCGCACCTCCGACGAGGCGGCGTCGTCGCGCGTCGCCGCCGGACCGGGACGCCGCGGGCTGACGCTCGCCGCCTGGGTGCTCGCCGGCGCCGTGGTCGCCGTCCAGATCACCTACCCGCTGCTGAGCGGGGACGCCCTCACCACGTCGACGATCGCCACGGTGCTGCTCTTCGCCGCCGCCTCGCTGGTCTCGGCCACCGCGACCCACGGGCTGCGCGCCGCAGCGGTGCTGCTCGTCGTCGCCGGGTCGGTGGGCCTGGCGGCCGAGGCGGTCGGGGTGGCGACGGGCGTGCCGTTCGGCGAGTACGGGTACACCGCGACGCTGGGACCGCAGGTGGCCGCCGTGCCGGTCGTCATCCCGCTCGCCTGGACCATGATGGCGTGGCCCACGCTCCTCGCCGGCCGCGGGCTGTCCGCGGCGCTGGGCCGGCGCTGGCCCCGGCTCGCCGGTGCCCGGCGCTGGCTGCCGATCCCGCTGGCCGCGTGGGCGCTCACCTCGTGGGACCTCTACCTCGACGCGCAGATGGTCGACGCCGGCCACTGGGTGTGGGTGGGCGCCTCGCCGTCGCTGCCGGGGATCGACGAGATCCCCCTCAGCAACTTCGCCGGGTGGCTGCTCGTCGCCCTCGTGATGCAGACGCTCCTGCACCTGCTCGTCCCCACCCGGGTGCGCCCCGGCGTGGGCGGCAGGGCCGACGGTGGAGCGGCGCGGGCCGCGGCCCGCGACGGATGGGGTCCCCCCGCGCTGCTCCTCGGGTGGACGTGGCTCGGGTCGGCCCTGGCCAACGTCGCCTTCTTCGGCCGGCCGGCCGTCGGGCTGTGGGGCCTGGCCGTGATGGGCGTCGTCGTCGGGCCGTGGCTGCTGCTGACCTGGCGCTCGCAGCGCGGACCGGTGGCTCCGGTCCCCGAGGCCCACGGCCACGAGCCGCCCCGCCGGCACCGATGATCACGCCCCGGCACGCCGTGGCGCTCTGCAGCGCGGCGGCGGCCCTGCTCAGCGCGCACAGCGTCCTCAACGCCTTCCTGCTGCGCCGCCCCGACGCAGACCCCGCGACGGTCACCGAGCGCGTCAGCGTCATGGTGCCCGCGCGCGACGAGGCCTCGACCATCGGCTCCTGCCTCACCGCCGTCCTGGCCAGCGCCGGGGTCCCCGACCTGGAGGTCCTCGTCCTCGACGACGCCTCGAGCGACGCGACCGCGGCTCTCGCCCGGGCTGCGGCAGCCGGGGACCCGCGGGTCACGGTGCTGCACGGCACGGGCCTCCCCGCGGGCTGGCTGGGCAAGCCGCACGCCCTCCACCAGCTCCGCTCCCGCGCCACCGGGTCCGTCCTGGTCACCCTCGACGCCGACGTGCGCCTCGCCCCGGACGGGCTGGCCGCAGCGTGCGGCCTGCTGCGCCGGCACCGCCTCTCCCTGGTCAGCCCCTACCCGCGCCAGGTGGCGATCACCCCGGCCGAACGGCTCGTGCAACCGCTCCTGCAGTGGTCCTGGCTGACCCTGCTGCCCCTGCGCCTCGCCGAGCGGTCGGGCCGCCCGTCGCTGGCGGCGGCGAACGGGCAGCTGACCGTCCTCGACGCCCACGCCCTGGACGCCGCCGGCGGGTTCGAGGCCGTGCGCGCCGACGTGCTCGACGACGTCGCGCTGCTGCGCGCCGTCAAGGCCAGCGGGGGACGCGGCGTGGTCGTGGACGGCACGAGCCTCGCGACCTGCCGCATGTACGACGGCTGGCCGCAGGTGCGCGACGGGTACGCCAAGTCCCTGTGGTCGATCGCCCCCTCGGCGCCGCGGTCGGCGGCGCTCGCCGCCACCTGCGCCGCTCTCTGGCTGCTGCCCCCGGCGGCAGCGCTCGCCGGGTCGCGCGCCGGAGCGCTCGGCTACCTCGCGGCGGTCGCCGGGCGGGTCGTCGCGGCGCGGCGCACCGGGGGCCGGCTCTGGCCCGACCCGTTCGCCCACCCCGCCTCGATCGCCGTGCTCGTCCACCTCATCGCCTCGTCCCACCGGCGCAGCCGCCGTGGTGACCTGCTCTGGCGGGGTCGCTCCGTCGTCCTCGCCGCGGCGGCGGGTCGCAGCAGATCATGAGAGCGGGCGGCCCTCTACCCTGGCGGCGCCGGCCCGGTGGTCCACCGCCCCGGCGCCGCGCCGCACCGCACCAGGTCCGCAGCGCGGCAGCAGCCGCCGAGGAGGGGATCCCACGATGAGGCACCACCCACGAGCCGGTCGACGCGTCGGGGCCTCGCTGGGCGGGGCCGGGCTGGTGCTCGCGCTGGCGCTGGCCGGGTGCGCTGGCGACGACGGCGACCCGGTCGACGTGAGCCCGCCCCCCTCGGCCACGGCTCCCGCCACCGGGACGACCCCCCCGGAGGAGCCGGCGGCTGAGGAGGAGAGCCCCGAGCCCTCCTCCGACCAGACGTCGATGGGAGGCGTCGTGGCGGGCCTGCCCACCGACGTCATCCCCGTCCCCGACGACGCCGAGGTCCTCCTGACGTCCGCGATCCCGAAGGACGACAAGCTGGAGGTGAGCCTCGCCGCCCGCATCGCCGCCTCCCCCGAGGACGTCCTCGGGGTCTACCGGGAGGCGCTGACCGGTGCCGGGTTCACCGAGACGCCGTCGGCCGGCGGACCGGGAGCGACCGCGTCCACCTTCACCCGCGGGGGCGGCGACGAGGTGGTGTCCGTGGCCGTCGTCCCCCCGGCCACGCCCGGAGACCCCCACGCCTTCACCGTCGGCGGCACCGTGCTGGCGCCCGCACCGTGACCTGCTCGGCGGCCCGCCCCGCGCCGGCGGCGCGACGGGCGTCGGCAGCGGGCTGAGCGTGGCGCGGATCGCCGTCGTCGGGACGGGCATGGGCGGTCTCGCCGCCGCGGCGCGCCTCGCAGCGCGCGGTCACGACGTCACCGCGTACGAGCGCTCCTCGACCACGGGAGGCAAGCTCGGGTGGTTCGAGCGCGACGGCTTCGCCTTCGACACCGGACCGTCGCTGCTCACCTGGCCGCAGGTCTTCGAAGACCTCTTCGGAGAGACCGGGGCGCCGCTGTCGAGCGTCGTCGACCTCGTCGAGGTGGACCCCGCGGTGGGCTACCGCTTCGCCGACGGCACCCGCCTGACCGTGCCCGGGCGGGACCCGGCCGCCCTGCACGCCGCGCTCGAGGAGTCCATCGGCGCGGGGGCCGGCGACCGGTGGCGGGCGCTGTCCGCGCGGGCCCGGGGGATCTGGTCGGCCACCGAGGGGCCGTTCCTCACGTCGCCCCTCCAGGGGGCGGCGACCCTCGCCCGGCTCGCCGCGCGGCCCGGTGGCCTGCGCGACGTGGCGACCATCGCCCCGTGGCGCTCGCTGCGCTCCCTCGGTGAGCGCTACCTCGACGACCCGCGCCTGGTGCAGCTGCTGGACCGCTACGCCACGTACACCGGCTCGGACCCGCGCCGCGCCCCGGCCGCGCTGGCGGCGATCGCCCACCTCGAGGCGGAGCAGGGCTCGTGGCACGTCCGCGGGGGGCTCCGACGTCTGGTCGACGCCGTCGCGGACCGGGCCCGGGAGCGCGGCGCCACCCTGCGCACCGACGCCGAGGTCGTCGCGGTGGAGGCCACCGGCGGCAGGGCCAGCGGGGTCGTCCTCGCCGGCGGGGAGCACGTGCCCGCCGACGTCGTGGTCTCCAACGCCGACGCCGCGGCCCTCTACGGCCACCTGCTCCCCCGCCGCGGCGCCGCGGCGGCCCGCCGCCAGCGCGCCCGCCTCGGCGCGGCCACCCCCTCGCTGTCGGGGTTCGTGCTCCTGCTCGCGCTGCGCGGACGCACCCCGGGCCTGGCGCACCACACGGTGTCCTTCCCGGCGGACTACGACGCGGAGTTCGACGCGGTCTTCGGCGCCGGGCCCTTCCGCGGTGCCCCGCGGCCGGTAGCCGATCCCGCCGTCTACGTCAGCGCTCCCGACGACCCGGAGCTGCGTCCCGACGACGGCTCCGAGGCGTGGTTCGTGCTGGTCAACGCCCCCCGCCACACCCCGGGGGACCGGAGCGCCGGGGTGGACTGGGACGAGCCGGGGCTGGCGGAGCGCTACGCCGAGCACGTCCTGGCGGTCATGGCGCGGCGCGGCACCGACGTGCGCGAGCGCGTGCTCTGGCGGGTCGTGCGCACGCCCGCCGACCTGGAGCGCGAGACCGCCAGCGTGGGCGGGTCCATCTACGGGACGTCCTCGAACGGGGCTGCCGCGGCCTTCCTCCGACCGGCCAACCGCTCGCCGCTGCCGGGGCTCTACCTCGTCGGCGGGTCCTCCCACCCTGGTGGCGGGATCCCCCTGGTCGCGCAGAGCGCGCGCATCGTCGCGGAGATGATCGGCCCCGCCTGACGCTCAGCGCGAGAGCTGGCGCGTCAGGGCCACCAGCACCTGGGCGAGCGCCACCAGCGCCAGGGCGGCCGCCACGACCGCGCCGGCCGTGGCCCACCCCACCGCGGCGCCGGGGTAGACCCCGCAGCCGAGGGCGAACATGACCGCCACCGCCACGCGCGTCGGGCGCTCCGACACCGAGACGGTCCCGGGGCCCTGGACGCCCTCGGCCTGGCTCCGTGCGCGGGCGTACTCCTGGAGGAACCCGGCGCCCGCAGCGACCAGCACCCAGGCGAGGGGGGCGCCGAGCGCCCAGAGCACGCCGATGGTCGCCAGGTCGCTCAGCCGGTCGCCCACGGCGTCCGCCAGCGCCCCGAGCCGGCTCGAGCGCCCCGAGTCGCGCGCCACCTGCCCGTCGAGGGAGTCCGCGAGCCCGCCCAGGGCGAGGACACCCACCGCGGCCAGCGCCCAGCGGCCCCCGGCCAGCGCCGGCACCAGCGCCAGCCAGCTCAGGCCCACGGCCGCGGCGGTCACCGCCGTCGGGGGGACCCTCGCGGCCACCAGCGGAGCGGCGAGGGCGTGCATCACCCGCAGGTAGCCGCGGACCAGCCCTCCGACCAGGCGTCCGCCAGGCACGTCGGTGGCGTGGGCGCTCGCCCAGGCCCGCTCGCGGTCGCCGGGTGAGTCCTGCACCACACCAGGCTAGATCGCCGGTGCGTGACGTCCCGGCTAGATTGCCGGGGTGACGACGACCTCCAGCGCTCCCGGCCGGGGATCGGTGTCCCGAACGCCCGCCGGCAGCGGCGCGGACCATGCCGGCGCGACCGGCTCCGAGGGGTCACCCCTCCGCGTCGAGGGAGCCTCGCGCATGGACCTCGACGGGCTGCGCAGCGCGGTGCAACGCCAGCTCGACGCGATCCTCGCGCACCACGCCGGCCTCCTCGCGGCGGTCGGTGACGACGGCGGCAGCCTCGTCGAGCCGGTCGCGAAGCTGGTGCGCGGCGGCAAGCGGCTGCGGGCGGCCTTCGCCTACTGGGGGTTCCTGGGCGCCGGCGGCGAGCCGCAGGACGTGGGCGGCGACGACGCCCTCGTCTCGCTCCCCACCTCGCTCGAGCTCTTCCAGGCCGCCGCCCTCATCCACGACGACGTCATGGACGCCTCCGACACCCGGCGCGGCCAGCCCGCCGTCCACCGTCAGTTCGCGGCGCTGCACCGGGTCCAGGGGTGGATGGGGGACGACGCGCACTTCGGCGCCGCGGGGGCGATCCTCGCCGGCGACCTCTGCCTCACGTGGTCCGACGCCGCGCTGGCCGGCGGGGGCCTGCCGCCGGACGCCCTGGCGCGCGTGCGACCGGTCTTCGACGAGATGCGCACCCAGCTCATGGCGGGCCAGTACCTCGACATGCTGACCCAGGCCCTGCCCCTCGAGCTGTCCGGCCACGGGGCGTTCGAGACGGCGATCGCGCGGTCGCGCCGCGTCATCTGCTTCAAGAGCGCGAAGTACAGCGTGGAGCACCCCCTCCTCATGGGCGCGGCGCTCGCCGACGCCCCGCAGGGCCTGCGCACGTCCTACAGCAGCTACGGCCTCGCCCTCGGCGAGGCCTTCCAGCTGCGGGACGACGTGCTGGGCGTCTACGGCGACCCCCGGCAGACGGGCAAGCCGGCCGGCGACGACCTCCGCGAGGGCAAGCGCACGGTGCTGGTGCTGCTCGCGCTCCAGGCGGCGGACCCTGCCGCTGAGGCGGCGCTGCGCGCGGGCATCGGTGACCCGGTGCTCGACGCCGCCGGCGTGGAGCGCCTGCGGACCATCATCGAGGACACCGGCGCACGCTCCGCCGTGGAGCGCATGATCGACGAGGCCGTCGCTCGCAGCCGCGACGCGCTGGCCACCTCCCAGGTGACCGCCGAGGCCCGCGCGGCCCTCGGCGAGCTCATCGACGCCGCGACAGCGAGGACCGCATGAGCTCCATCCTGGGCGTCAGCCCCGCCCACGCGGTGCGCCGCAGCATCGACACCCTCGTCCCCGGGCGCATGCGCACGGTCTCGGGCCCCACCGACCACGTCGTGGTCGTCGGCGCTGGCCTGGCCGGTCTCTCGGCGGCCATGCGCCTGGCCGGAGCGGGCCGCAAGGTCACCGTGGTCGAGCGAGAGCCCCTCCCCGGAGGACGCGCCGGCCGCATCACCGACGAGGTCGAGGGCGGCTCCTACAAGTTCGACACCGGCCCGACCGTGCTGACCATGCCGGACCTCGTCGCGGACTGCTTCGACGCCCTCGGTGAGGACGTGGCGGACTGGGTGACCCTCGAGAACGTGGACCCGCTGTACCGGGCGAAGTACGCGGACGGCACCTCGCTCGACGTCCACGCCGACACGGGCGCCATGGCCCAGGCGATCGAGGACTTCGCGGGTCCCGAGGAGGCCGCCGGCTACCGGCGCTTCGTCACCCACGTCGGCAAGCTCTACCGCGCCGAGATGAAGAGCTTCATCGACCGCAACATCGACTCCCCGCTCTCCCTCGTGGGCACCGACATGGCGCGGCTGCTCCTGCTCGGCGGGTTCTCGCGGATGTCGACCCTGGTCGAGCGGTTCCTCAAGGACGAGCGCACCCAGAAGGTCTTCTCCTTCCAGGCCCTCTACGCCGGCGTGGCCCCCCAGGAGGCGCTGGGCATCTACGCCGTCATCGCCTACATGGACTCCGTGGCCGGCGTGGTGACCGCGCGCGGCGGTGTCCACTCGATCCCCGTGGGGATGGCCGCGGCGGCCGCCAAGCACGGCGTGGAGTTCCGCTACTCGACGACGGTGACGTCGGTGGAGCACAGCAGCGGACGTGCGACCGCGGTGATCACCGACACCGGCGAGCGCATCACGTGTGACGCGCTCGTGCTGAACCCCGACCTGCCGGTGGCGTACTCCGAGCTGCTGGGGGCGCCGCTGCGCCGCCTGCCGCTGACGTACTCGCCGTCCTGCTACCTCTTGCTCGCCGGGTCCAGCGCCCACTACCCGGGGTCGGCCCACCACACCATCCTCTTCGGGCACTCCTGGCGCGAGGTCTTCGCGGAGCTGACCGGCGGCCGGCTCATGTCCGACCCGTCGATCCTGCTGTCGACGCCCACGGTCTCGGACCCCACGCTCGCGCCGCCCGGCAAGGACGTCTACTACGTGCTGTTCCCCACCCCGAGCCTGTCGGCGGGCGCCAAGCACGGCGTGGACTGGGACACGATCGGCCCCGCC
>JARICT010000159.1 GCA_029257185.1 Quadrisphaera sp. | reverse complement strand
CGCGGGGGGCGCCGGGGGGCGCGGCGTCGGCGGCCAGCTCGACCATCCGGCTGGTGTGCCGGCCCGCGTGCCACAGCCCGAAGTACACCCCGAAGGCCGCCAGGGGCGTGACGAGGGTGAAGCAGGCCACCAGCACGGCCAGCTCACCGAGCTCGCGCCAGCGGCGCCGGCGGGCGAGCTGCGCCCCGGCCACCACCACCAGGACCGCGGTGCCCACCACGAGGACCTTCAGCACGGCGGCGGGCGGGTTCACGAGCGTGGGGGCCAGCTGGCCCAGCACCGGACCGGAGACGCCGTGCCACAGGGCGTAGGGCAGGGCCACGGTCACGGCTCCGTGGGCGAGGGTGGTCACCCACTCGTCCTGGGTGCGGGGCGCGGGGCGGCCGGCGCGATCGGCGGCGAAGGAGACCTCCCCGCGGCCGAAGTGCAGCGCGGAGACGACGAAGAAGACCGCCACGGCCGGTCCGGGGGCGGCCAGCAGGGCGGCCGCGGCCACCGCGGCGATGGTGAGATAGCTCAGCAGGACCTTGCTCATGCGGCGCAGCGTCGCGGCCTCGCCGGTGACCCAGAACGGGACCATGTGGTCGACGGCGCCGTGGGGCAGGCCCAGCAGCAGACCGACGACGGCGATCGCCGGTGCGGCAGCGTCCACCGCGCCCGGGGCGAGGAGCGAGGCGACGACCAGCACCAGCACCGCGGCGACCGAGAGGTGCGTCGCCGCCGACGTGGTTCGCCCGGCCTGCGGGGCCACCCGGAGCGGTCTTCCGGGCGGCCCCGCAGGCCGGGCGAGGTGGAGGGTCATGACGGGTGCGGCTGCGTCAGGCGATCGTGGCCTGGCGTGAGCCCCCGGTCGTGTCGTCGGTGGTGGCCACGGGGTCCCCGCCGCCGGTCACGGCGTGCTCGGTCCCGGGGCCGGCGTCGTGGTCGAAGAGGTACGCCGGGTCCTCGAGCCCGCTCTTGACGCGGGCGATCTTGAAGATGACCAGGCCGAACCACGCCTTGGCGCAGATGTCGGCGACGGAGTACCCGATGTTCTTGAGCACGAAACCGTCGGCGCCCTCGAAGAAGCTCCAGCCGAACGAGCCGAAGATCGGGAAGAGGTAGGCGATCGGGTACACGCCCCAGAAGCCCACGAGCATGAGGCGCAGCATCTTGATGGTGTGCTGGACCTCCACCGGCTGGGTCTCGATCGAGCGGGAGAGCTCGACGAACAGCACGTACAGGATGTAGGCGAACGGGATCGCGGACGCGAAGCCCCACAGGGCGCGGGGCAGGACCTCGAGGGTGATCTCACCGGGGTAGCCCAGGATGATCATGAGGGCCGAGGCCGGCACCAGCTTGAAGAGCAGGCTCTTCTGCTGCTTCTTCCCCACGGCGAGGACGGCGACCGCCTCGACGAGGAGCAACGGCACGGTGAGCAGCCAGTCCACGTAGCGGTAGCCCTCGTTGAACTGGACGTTCGAGAGGGTGTGCACCGCCTCGACGGTGGCGCCCGGGGGGTAGGCGTCGTTGAAGTTGTTGAAGATCCTGAAGTAGTGGTACGCGGCGATGCTGCAGACGATCGCCGAGATGATGACCGCGTTGCGGTAGGAGGGGCGGACCCTGCGCATCGAGATGAACAGGAACAGCGCGGTGAACAGCAGGGCCGCGATGGACAGGGACAGGACGTTGTAGACGGTGGCGTACTGGTCCGCCGTGAGCTCGGCGGGTGCAGCCTGGTTCATGAGCACGAGGACTCCAGGGGTGGTGGGCGGCAGTGCCCGACGCTGGGTGGCAGCGCGGTTACCTCTTGCAATCAGTGGATCATCCGAGTGACGAACTCGCCAGCCGGTTCGGTGTGGCACAGGTCACCCGGTCACAGGCGGTCGTGCGGGGGCCTTCGGTGGCACGGTAGGGGGATCTGTGGGACCAGCGGGCCGTGGACGGCAGGCTCCGGGACGCCCGTCGAGGCTCGCCGACCACCTCGCGACCCTCCCGTCGCCCGTGCCAGGGTGGCGATCACCACGGCCCTGATCGCACCCTGGCGATCACCGAGAAGTTCGTCGACACACGGGAGCCCTCGATGGAGATCATCATCTTGAGCAGCACCGAGGAGGTCGGGGAGACCTCCGCCGACGTCATCGCCGACGTGCTGGAGCGCAGCGACCGTCCCGTCCTGGGGCTGGCCACCGGCTCCTCGCCGGTGGCGGCCTACCGAGCGCTGGCGGCCCGGACCGGGTCCGGTGACCTCGACCTCTCCGACGTCGACGCCTTCGCCCTCGACGAGTACGTCGGTCTGCCGGCAGACCACGAGCAGAGCTACGCCACGTTCATCCGCGAGAACGTGGTCGCCCCGCTGGGACTCGACCCCGCCCGCGTGCACGTCCCCGACGGCCAGGCCGACGACCTCGAAGCGGCGTGCACGGACTACGAGAGGGCGATGGGCGACGCGGGCGGCGTGGACCTGCAGATCCTCGGCATCGGCGCCAACGGGCACATCGGGTTCAACGAGCCGACGTCCTCGCTGGAGTCCCGGACGAGGATCAAGACGCTGGCCCCGCAGACCCGGCAGGACAACGCGCGGTTCTTCGACGTCATCGACGACGTGCCCCGGCTGTGCGTGACCCAGGGCCTGGGGACGATCTCGGAGGCGAGGACGCTGATGATGATCGCCCAGGGCGAGCACAAGGCGCAGGCCGTGGCAGCGGCCGTCGAGGGCCCGCTCTCCGCCATGTGCCCCGGCTCGCTGCTGCAGTCCCACCGCCGGGCGATCGTGATCCTGGACGAGGCGGCCGCGTCGTCCCTGCAGCTGGCGGACTACTACCGCTACGTCTACGCGAACAAGCCCGACTGGCAGCGCCCGAGGCGGCGCGCCCCGCGCGGGTGAGCCGCCCGCCCGTCAGGCGCTCGCGCCCCGTAGCGCGTCGCGGAACCAGCCGGTGATGGTGCTCGGGTGCGTGATGGCGGTGCCGACGCACACGGCGTGCGCCCCGGTGGCCATCGCGGCAGCGGCCTGACGAGCGGTGTGGATGCGCCCCTCGGCGATCACCGGCAGGTGCGCCCTCGAGCACACCTGCTCCAGCAGCTCCAGGTCCGGGCCGTCGGTCGTGGGCCGCTCCCCGGTGTAGCCGGACAGCGTGGTCCCGAGGATGTCCACGCCGGCGTCCTGCGCGGCCAGGGCGTCGTCGAGGCTCCCGCAGTCGGCCATGACCAGCGCGTCGGTGCCCTGTCGGAGCGCGGCCACCGTCGCGGCGAGGTCGAGGCCGTCCGGGCGGGGCCGGCGGGTGCCGTCGACCGCCACGACGTCGGCGCCGGCGCTCGCCACGGCGCGGGCGTGGTCCAGCGTGGGGGTGATGTAGACCCCGCTCTCGCCGTCCTTCCACAGCCCGATCACCGGCACGCTCACCGCCTCGGCGGTGGCCCGCACGTCGTCGACGCCCTGGACCCGCACGCCGACGGCCCCTCCCTCGACCACCGCCTGGGCGACCTGCGCCATGGTGCGCGGATCGCGCATCGCCTCCCCCGGGTAGGCCTGGCACGAGACGACCAGCCCTCCCCGCAGGGCCTCGAGCACCGCGTTCGTCCCCGTCCCGCTCATGGCGCCACCCTCTCGTCGCTCTGCGGACCGTCGATCATCTGCCACGCCAGGCGGGCGGCGCCGACCACCGGGGCCGCCCCTGCGAGCACCGCGCGGCGAGGCTCGAGCTGCGCCAGCGGCTCGATGACCTCGGACGCGAACGCCTCGGCCATCGCCGACCACCAGAGCTGTCCGGC
>JARICT010000149.1 GCA_029257185.1 Quadrisphaera sp. | reverse complement strand
CGCCGGTGGCGGGCGCGGGGTCCACCCAGGTGAGCGGCTCGATCTCGTGGAGCGAGTCGATCGCGAAGGCCACGTGGCCCCCGCCGGCGACGACGAGGAGCAGGCAGCCGCCCTCACCGGTCGCCGGGCGCGCGGGCACCCCCAGGAGCGTCGGCAGGTGGAGGACGGGCAGCGAGGTACCGCGGTGGGCGACCACGCCGAGGACGGCCTGCCTGCCGTCACGGGTCGCCGAGGAGGGAGCCACGAGAGCTCCTGGCCCCGGGAGGGGGAGGATCTCCGCCACCTGCTCCAGCCGCGTGGCCAGGGAGGTGCCCGCCCGGTAGGTCAGGTACATCGGGGCCCGCGCCGCAGCCGTCGCTGACGAGGCGTCACCTCCGCCCGGCGCCGCGGTGGCCGCTGGGCCGGGAGCAGCGCTCGTGGGCGTCGCGGCGCGGTCCGCCGTCCCCGAGCCCGCCCCCGTGGTCCCCGCGCTGGCGACGTTCGTCGCGGCCAGTTCGCGCAGGCCGCCGTCGTCGAGCAGGGCCCTGCCGTCGAGGACCATGCACGGCCCGTGCTCGGGCAGGTCGGCGAGGCCCGAGAGGAGGTCGGGCCGGGGCACCGCAAAGCCCGGCAGCGCCATGGAGTCCGAGCGCGCGACCTCGACGAGACCCACGAGCGAGCTCAGCGCCAGCACCACGTAGCCGGTGTCGAGGCGGAGCACCAGCCCGGCGCCGGAGTCGCCCGTCGTGGCGGCCGCGGCCGGGTCGGTCTCGCCCACGCCGAGCAGGCGCAGGGGGTCCACGACGGGGACGTCGAGGTCGGTGTAGGCCGTGACGCCCAGGCAGAGCCCGCCGTCGACCACCGAGGGCCGGGGCGGCGAGCTGGGGAGCGTGGTGTGCACGAACGCCACGTCCAGCGCCAGCAGGTGCTCACCGCAGCGCAGCAGCGTCCACGTGGTGCGGGCACCGCCGCCCCCGCTCGAGCCGGGCGAGGCCGTCGTCCGTGGGCGGTCGCGCACCGTCGGGACGCCGGGCATCGCGACCACGCGGGCGGGGTCGAGGATGCTGACCACGCCGCCGTCGTCCTCGTGGAAGGCGTGGGAGACGAGCAGCTCCCCGCTCTCGGTGCTCAGCTCCACGAGGCGGGACGTCGGGACGCGCACGACGCCGCGCACCGCCTGGGCCAGGATGCCGAGGAGCTGGTCGCCGCTGGCCACCACCACCACGACGTCCTCGGTGAGGCCGTCGTGCCCCGCACCGTCCGTGGCAGCGGGGTCCGCGGTGCTCGTCGTGCTCGTCGTGCCCGCGGCGGGCGAGCCGTGCGGGGCGAGCCGCTGACCGAGGTCGACGACGGGCACCACGAGCTCGCGGAGCTCCATCGCCCCGAGGAGCCCGGGGGCGCTGACCGGCAGCGGCGAGAGCTGGGGCGGGCAGGGCACCACCTCGCGCAGCGCCGAGAGGGGCAGGGCCACCCGGGTGCCGGCGATGACCAGCTGTCCGTAGACCTGCTCCTCGGAAGGCTGGTTGTCAGCCCTGGCGCCGGGGGCGAGGGCGAGGTCAGGCATCGGTGGTGGACAGCTGGCGGATGAGGACGCCCACGGCGGCCGAGAACTCCTGCTGCTCCTGGGTGAAGGTGGAGATGGTGGCGATGGCGTCGCTGGTGCGCTGCACCGAGTCCGCGATCCGCTCGAACGCGCCCTCGGCCCGGCGCGAGACGGTCGAGCCCTGCTCCACGCGGACCACCGACTCCTCGATGAGGGCGCCGATCTGCGAGGCGGCCTCGGACGAGCGCTCGGCGAGCTTGCGCACCTCGCCGGCCACGATCGAGAAGCCCACGCCGTGCTCGCCGGCGCGCGCGGCCTCGATGGACGCGTTGAAGGCCAGCAGGTTGGTCTGGTTGGCGATCTCGCCCATGACGCGGACGATCTCGCTGATCGAGTGCGAGGACTTCTCGATGAGGTCGATGGCCTCCAGCGAGGCGCGAAGCGCTGTCAGCCCGTCCCCGGCGTTCGTCTGGGTCTCACCTGCGAGGTCCGTCGCGGACGACGAGCTCTTGGCGATCTCGTGGATCGAGGTGGTGAGCGACTGCACCAGCTGGGTCATCGCGTCCGTGTCGGCGGCGATGCGCTGCTCGCGGGTCACCTCGGCGGTGACGTCGTAGGCGTACTTCACCACCTTGTACGGCGTGCCGGAGAGGTCCAGGATCGGGTTGTAGGTGGCCTGGATGTGCACGTCGCGCTCGAACTTGCCGATGCGGTGGAACTTGCCGCTGATGAGCTCACCGTGACCCAGGCGCAGCCAGAAGTCTCGGTACTCCTCGGAGCGGGTGTACTCGCGGGTGCAGAAATCGCTGTGGTGGCGGCCGACGACCTCGCGCAGCGAGTAGCCCAGCGCCCGCAGGAAGTTGTCGTTGGCGTGGAGCACCATCCCGTCGAGGTCGAACTCGATGATGCCCTGGGAGCGGTCGACGGCGTCCATGCGGCCGGCCACCTCAGCGGTCGCCAGCTTGGTGGCGGTGACGTCGGAGGCGAACTTGATGATCTTGTAGGGGTTGCCGTCGGCGTCCAGGATGGGGTTGTAGGTGGCCTGGATCCAGACCTCCTTCCCGTTCTTGCCCAGGCGCTTGTACTCGCCGGCCTCGTACTGGCCGGCGCGCAGGCGGTCCCAGAAGTCGGCGTACGCCTGGCTGGCGACGAGGTCGGGCTCGCAGAAGATGCGGTGGTGCTTTCCCGCGACGTCGGGCAGGGAGTAGCCCAGCAGGTCGAGGAAGATCGGGTTGGCGGTCAGGACCGTGCCGTCGAGGCCGAACTCGATGATCGCCTGCGCGCGGTCGACGGCCTCCATCTTGCCGGAGATCTCCGCGTTGTGGATCTTCGCCGCCGTGACGTCGGAGGCGAACTTGACGATCTTGTAGGGGTTGCCGTCGGCGTCCAGGATGGGGTTGTAGGTGGCCTGGATCCAGACCTCCTTCCCGTTCTTGCCCAGGCGCTTGTACTCGCCGGTCTCGTACTCGCCGGCACGCAGGTGGTCCCAGAACTCCTGGTAGGCGACGGAGGCCACGAGGTCCGCGTCGCAGAACATGCGGTGGTGCTTGCCCGCGACCTCGGGCAGCGAGTACCCGAGCAGGCCCAGGAAGTTGGCGTTGGCGGTCAGCACGCGCCCGTCGAGGTCGAACTCGATGACGCCCTGCGAGCGGTCGACGGCGTCCATCCTGCTGGTGACCTCCGCGTTGCGGAGCTTGGTGGCGGTGACGTCGGAGGCGAACTTGACGATCTTGTAGGGGTTGCCGTCGGCGTCGAGGACGGGGTTGTAGGTGGCCTGGATCCAGACCTCCTTGCCGTTCTTGCCCAGGCGCTTGTACTCGCCGGCCTCGTACTCGCCGGCGCGCAGGCGGTCCCAGAAGTCGGCGTACGCCTGGCTGGCGACGAGGTCGGGCTCGCAGAAGATGCGGTGGTGCTGGCCCTCGATCTCCGGCGCGGTGTATCCGAGCAGGCCCAGGAAGTTGGCATTGGCGGTCAGGACCGTGCCGTCGAGGCCGAACTCGATGATCGCCTGCGCGCGGTCCACGGCGTCCGCCTTGCCGCGCAGGTCCTGCAGGGTGGCGGAGTCGATCTGCACGGTGGTGGAGCCGTCAGCGCCACCGTCGGCAGGTGCAGGAGAGGTCGAGATGATGGACACGGTGGGAGCCTCCGAGGCGGGGCGCGGGCGGCGGGTCCGCCCAGTCCTCGTGGCCATCGGCGCCGTGGGCCGCATTCTTGAGTGATCGACACCCCTGCACCGGCATCCCGCCGCCGGCACCCTCCACCCACCCGCAACTCGCGCGCTCCATGCTGCCCGAGGAGACCGCCGGACAGCATGGAGCGCGCGAATTGCCGGAAGGAGGGGGGTCGGGGAGGGCGCGGGCGAGATGGGGAGAAGAAGGAGCCGCCCGCGAGGAAGGGCCTCGGCGGGCGCTCAGGCCCCGAGGGGGGCGCGCAGCGGCAGGTCGCTGCCGGTCAGCACCACCTGCGCGGCGGCGAGGGTCCGCTGGTTGACCACCACGGGCGCCAGGAGGTTCGCCGTGGAGTCGGCGAAGGACTCCCCCGCGGTGAGGACCACGAGGAACAGCGGGTCCTCGCCGGCGTCCAGCCCGAGGGCCGCGCGGGTCACCGCGTCGAGCTCGGGGGCGTACTCGTCGAACGCCGCGGCCGGGGCCATGACGAGCACCGAGACCGCCGGGTCGTCCAGGGACGTCAGCGAGAACAGCGGGGCGTCGTCGCCGAGGCTGACCAGGGCGAAGCGCGTCAGCCGCTCGAGCCCGAGCAGGGGAGCGACGAAGCTCAGCTCGGGCAGGTCCGTGGCGGTCTCCATGACGG
>JARICT010000118.1 GCA_029257185.1 Quadrisphaera sp. | reverse complement strand
GGGCGGCTCGAGGTCCTCGAGGGCGCCGCCCTGGCCGACCTCGTCGTCACCGGCGGCGTGGTGAGCGGCGCGACGCTGCTCACCGCGGCCGGGCTCACGGACGTGGCCGCCGACGCCGTCGTGCTGGCCACCGGCGGCGCCGGGCAGATGTGGTCGCGCACCACGAACCCCGCCGTGGCGACCGGCGACGGCGTGGCCGCGGCCTTCCGGGCCGGCGCGGTGGTGGCAGACCCCGAGATGGTCCAGTTCCACCCGACGACGGCCGTGGCGGGCTTCCTCGTCTCCGAGGCGGTGCGCGGCGAGGGCGCGGTGCTGTGCGACGAGGCGGGCGTCCGCTACCTCGCGCACGGGCCGCTGTCCGTCCCCGGCGCCGAGCTGGCCCCGCGGGACGTCGTCGCCCGCGCCACCTTCGCCGCCATGGCCGCCCAGGGTGGGCGACCCGTCGTCCTCGACGCCCGCGCCGCCTGCGCGGCGCTGGGCGGCCGCCTGGACGTCCGGTTCCCAGGGGTCCACGCGCTGTGCCGGGCCGCCGGCCTGGACTGGGAGCACGGGGGCGTCCCGGTGACCCCGGCCGCCCACTACTGGATGGGCGGCGTGGTGGCGGACGCCCGCGGGCGCACCACGGTGCCGGGCTTGTGGGCGGTGGGCGAGGTGGCCTCCACGGGCCTGCACGGCGCCAACCGCCTGGCGTCCAACAGCCTGCTGGAGGCGGCCGCGACGGCGTCGTCCGCCGCTGAGGACATCGTCGGCGCGACGCGCGGCGACGTGCGGGGCGCCGCTGCGCCGCCCCTCGGGGAGGTGGTCGAGCTGGACCACGTCGCCGTCGCGCTGCCCCGCCACGAGCTGCGGGCACTGATGTGGGACCACGCGGGGCTGGTGCGCGAGGAGGCCGGTCTGGCGCTCGCCGCGAAGACCCTGGACGCCGCAGCGCCGGCGAGCGTCCCACCGACGGCCCGCTCCGTGGGGGCGCTGGAGGACGCGAACCTCACCCAGGCCGCGCGCCTGGTCGTCGCCGGCGCCCGCCACCGCACCGAGAGCCGCGGCGCCCACCACCGCACCGACCACCCGGTCGCCGGCGCCGCGGCGACGCGCACGCTGGTCCGCAGGTCCGCCGCGTGACCCGGGCCCTCCCGGCGCCCACCGCCGAGATCGCCGCTGCCGTCGCCCGCGCGCTGGCCGAGGACGCCCCGTGGGGCGACGTCACCACCGAGGCCCTCGTCCCCGCGACGGCGAGCGTCCACGCGGTCCTGCGGGCCCGCGAGCCCGGCGTCCTCGCCGGCCTCGACGTCGTCGCCGAGGCGATGACCCAGAGCGCCGCGCTCACGGGCGGCGCCGCGGTGACCACCCTCGGCGCCCACCGCGACGGCGACCGGTTCGACGCCGGCGACGACCTGGCCACCGTGACCGGCAGCGCCCACGCGATCCTGCGCGCCGAGCGGGTGGCCCTGAACCTCCTGCAGCACCTGTGCGGCGTGGCGACGCTCACCGCCCGCTTCGCCGGCGAGGTCGCCCACACCGGCGCGCGCGTCACGGACACCCGCAAGACCACCCCGGGCCTGCGGGGCCTGGAGCGGCACGCGGTGCGCTGCGGCGGCGGCAGCAACCACCGGCGCACCCTGTCCGACGCGGTGCTGGTCAAGGACAACCACCTCGCGATGATCACGTCCGCCGGGGCCGACGTGACCGCCGCCCTGCTCGCCCTGCGCGCCGCCGTGCCGCACACCACCGCGGTGGAGGTGGAGGTCGACCGCCTCGACCAGCTGCCCGCCGTGCTGGCGGCCGGGGTGGACGCGGTGCTGCTCGACAACTTCACGCTCGCGGACCTGCGAGCGGGGGTGGCGCAGGTGGCCGGGCAGGCGCTGGTCGAGGCCAGCGGCGGCGTGCGGCTGGAGACGGTGGGCGCCGTCGCCGAGACCGGCGTCGACCTCGTCTCCGTGGGCGCCCTGACGCAGGCCGCCGCGGCCGTGGACCTCGGGCTGGACGTGGCCGTGGGCTCGGGTGCGGGCGGTGACCGGTGAGCGTCTACCTCGACCACGCCGCCACCTCACCGCCGCGCCGCGAGGTGCTCGAGGCGGCGTGGCCCTACCTCACGGGTGCCTTCGGCAACCCGTCCTCGGTGCACAGCGCCGGGCGGGCCGCTCGGGCCGGTCTGGAGGCCGCCCGGGAGCAGGCTGCCGCGGTCCTCGGGGCGCGCCCGGGAGAGGTCGTCCTCACCGGCGGTGGCACCGAGGCCGACAACCTCGCCGTCCTCGGCATCGCCCGGGCGGTCGCGGCCACCACCGGCCGTCGTGGCGTGGTGGTCTCCGCCGTCGAGCACAGCGCCGTCCTCGAGGCCGCGGCCGCGCTCGCCGCCGAGGGCTTCGACGTGACGACGCTGCGGGTGGACGCCGCGGGCACCGTCGACCTCGACCACCTCGCGAGCCTGCTCGCCCGGGGGGAGACCGCGCTGTGCGCGGTGATGCACGCCAACAACGAGGTCGGCACGGTCCAGCCGATCCCCGAGGTGGCCGCGCTGTGCCGCGCGGCCGGCGCCGTGCTGCACGTCGACGCGGTCCAGAGCGCCGGGCACCTCCGCGTCGGCTTCGGGGTGGACGGCTGGGAGGGCGTCGGGTCGGTCGCCGTCTCCGGCCACAAGCTCGGCGGCCTGCGCGGCGCGGGCCTGCTCGCGGTGCGCGGAGCCGTGCCGCTGGCGCCGACCACGCACGGCGGCGGCCAGGAGCGCGGGCGCCGCTCGGGGACGGTGGACGTCGCCTCGGCCGTCGCGACCGCCACCGCGCTGTCCCTCGCCGACGCGGAGCGCCCGGTGCAGACCCCTCGCCTCACGGCGCTGCGGGACCAGTTGCTCGCAGGGCTGCTGGCCGCCGTGCCCGGCGCACGGGCCACGGGGCACCCGAGCAGCCGGCTGCCGGGCCACGTCTCCCTCGTGCTGCCGGGCGTCGCCGGTCACGTGGTGCTCGAGGGGCTCGACGACGCCGGGGTGCAGTGCTCGTCCGGGTCGGCGTGCTCGGCCGAGAGCGAGGACGCGTCGCACGTGCTGCTGGCGATGGGCCTGGGCCACGACGAGGCGCGGACGGCCTTGCGTCTGAGCCTCGGGCGCAGCACGAGCGAGGCCGACGTCGGCCGGGCGCTGGCGGTGCTGCCCGGAGCCGTCGCGGCCGCGGTGGGACACTGATCTTCGTGCCTCCCGCCGACCGCGCCACCCCGATGCAGTCCGTCGACCGCGCGCTGTACGCCCTCGAGCTGCTCGCCGAGCGCGGCGAGAGCGGCGTCACCGAGCTCTCGGAGGCCCTCGGGGTGCACAGGTCCACCGGCTCCCGCCTGCTGTCCGCGCTGGAGACCCGGCGCATGGTCGAGCAGCCCGACGAGCGCGGCCGCTACCGCCTGGGGCGCGGCGTCCTCTTCCTCGCACGGGCGGTGAGCGCCCAGATGGACCTCACCCAGGTGGCCCGCCCGGTGTGCGAGGCGCTCGCCGAGCAGGTGGGGGAGACGGTGAACGTGGCCATCCCCTCCGAGGGGGAGGTGGTGACCGTCGACCAGGTGCGCGGCTCGTCCGCCGTGACCTTCGGCAACTGGACCGGGATGCGCGCGCCGGCCCACGCCAGCTCCAGCGGCAAGGTGCTGCTCGCCTTCGGCGCCGTCCCCCTGCCCTCGCCGAGGAGTCGGCTGCAGCGTTTCACCGAGCTCACGATCACCGATCGTCGCCAGCTCGTGGACCAGCTGGAGACGATCGGGACCGACGGCTTCGCCCTCAGCGACGGCGAGCTCGAGATCGGCCTGCGGGCCGTCGCCGCACCGGTGCGTGACGCCAGCGGGGCCGTCGTGGCCGCCCTCAGCGCGTCGGGCCCGGGGTACCGCTTCGACGAGGAGCACCAGGCGCTCGCCGTCCCGCTGCTCGTGGCGGCGGCGCGGGAGATCTCGGAGAACCTGGGGTGGACTCACGCCACCGCCACCGCCACCGCCACCGCCACCGCCGACGCCGACCCGGTGGAGCAGACCTAGGCGCTCGGCGCATCGCCGACCTGCTCCAGGACCCAGGCGTGGAAGTCCGCCACGTGGTGCTCGACGGGCACGAGCACCCCGCCGCGGGCGTAGGCGCGCGAGGACATGGCCGGCTGGGTGATCTCGCAGGCCTCGAAGTCCTGGAGGTTCACGCGGTGGAAGAGCTCGACGGACTTGTCGATCGACGCCCCGGACTCGATGACGTCGGGGGCGTACAGCCAGTCGCACTCCACCACCGTGCGGTCGGGGGCCATCGGGAACATCCGGTGCAGGATGACGTGGTCGGGCACGAGGTTGAGGAAGACCGTCGGCCGGATCGTGGCCGCGTAGTAGCGGCGGTCCTGGTCTTCCCCCACGCCCGGCAGCGCTGCGAACCCGGGCGAGCCGTCGACGGTGAACCCCTCGATCCTCGCGCCGAACGTCGCGCCGTGGGCCTCCCCGGACTGGGCGGCGACCCCGCGGGTGAACTCGGGCAGCACGGCGGTGAGCTCGGGGTGGATGGTGGCGCAGTGGTAGCACTCCATGAAGTTCTCGACGACCAGCTTCCAGTTGGCCGCGACGTCGTAGGTGATCCGGCGGCCGAGGACCAGCGCGCCGACGTCGTAGCCCTCGAGGGCGGCGGGCCCGCCGACACGTTCGGTCGCCCCCTGCACGACCGTCTCGTCGAAGGACGGCGGGTCCTCGTCGACGCAGACCCACGCGTAGCCGAGCCACTCGCGCACGGCCACGGGGTGCAGGCCCTGGGCGACGCGGTCGACGTCGGGCATCTTGACGAGGTTCGGCGCCCCCGCGAGGCGCCCCTCGAGGTCGTAGGACCAAGCGTGGTAGCCGCAGCGCAAGGTGCGCTTGACCTGCCCGGACGCGGCGGTGCAGACGCGGGCGCCCCGGTGGCCGCACACGTTGAGGAAGGCCCGGACCCCGCCCGAGCTGCGCACGATGATCACCGACTCGCGGCCGATGGTGACGGTGCGGTACTGGCCGACCTCGGCGACCTCGTCGGTCCGGACCGCACACATCCAGCGCCCCTCGACGATGTGCTCGACCTCGCGGTCGAAGAACGCCGGGTCGGTGTAGGCGCTCCCGGGGAGGGTGGGCAGCAGGGTCGGGGTGCCGGGCGGCGCCTCGAGCAGGTCGACGCTCTCCGCCGGCCGCGGCACGGCCACCTCCGGGGTCGAGCGGGTGGAAGGTGCTGCCGTGTCGAACGTCGTCATGAGGACTGCTCCGGGGAGGGTGCGGGGACGGTGCGGGGACGAGGGGCGTGGTCGGACGGGACCCCGGCCGCGCCGGCGGTGGCGCTCATGCCCGCACCGCCGCTCCGTCGGGGTCGACCAGGGGTTCGGTCGAGACGGTCGCGGACAGCAGGTCCGCGAACCACGCGACGCTCACGCGGTCCCCCGGTGCCAGGTGCGCCGGGAGCCACGCATAGGCGACGCACCGACCGATGGTGTGGCCGTAGCCGGCGCTGGTGATCCGCCCGAGGGTCTCGCCGGCGGCGTCCAGGACGGGCTCGGAGCCGATCACCACGTGCGCGGGGTCGTCGAGCACCAGTGGCGTGAGCTGGCGCTCGAGCGGCCGCTGGGAGGCGGCCAGCGCGGCGTCACGCCCCACGAAGGACGGCTTCTTGAGGTTGACGGCCCACCCGAGGCCGCACTGGTACGGGTCGTCCTCGCGCGTCATGTCGGTGCCCCACGACCGGTAGCCCTTCTCCAGGCGCAGCGTCTGCATCGCCGCCGCCCCGGCGGTCACGAGCCCGTGGGCAGCGCCGGAGCGCACCAGCGCGTCCCACAGGGCGCTCGCCTCGCTGGCGTCGACGCTGATCTCCCAGCCCAGCTCGCCCACGTAGGAGACCTGCGCCGCCTCGACGTCGATGCCGGCCACGCGCAGGCGCCGGGTCTTGTAGTAGCCGCCCGGGCCGGAGACGTCCTGCTCGGTGAGCGGGGCGAGGACGTCGCGGGCGCGCGGCCCCCACAGCCCCAAGCACGCGTCGCGGGCCGTGACGTCGGTGATGGCGACGTCGTCGCCGCCGTTCGTGGCCTCGTCCTTGAGGTAGGCCTCGTCGAGGGCGCCGTTGGTGCCGATCGTGAAGACGCTGTCCTCGAGCCGGGCGACGGTCACGTCGCTGCGCACGCCTCCGCTCTCGTCGAGCAGCAGGGCGTAGACCACGGTGCCCACCGGGCGGTCGACCTTCCGGGTGGCGAGACGCTCCAGGAGGGCGAGCGCGCCGGGACCGCTCACCTCGAGGCGTCGCAGCGGGGTGCGGTCGTAGAGCCCGACCGCCGTCCGGGTGGCGTGCGCCTCCGCCGCGATGGTCGGGGACCAGTGGCGGCCGGTCCACGGCCCGCGCGCCGGGGGCTGCCATGCCTGCGGGAGGCTCTCCACCAGCGGCGCGTTGGCCTCGTACCACTGCGGGCGCTCCCAGCCCGAGGCGACGTCGAAGACCGCGCCGAGGGCCACCGCGCGGTCGTGGACGGGTGAGAGCCGCAGCCCCCGGCCGGCGCCGGGCGGTGCTGCGGGGTGGACGACGTCGTAGACCTCGACGAAGCGGCGGGCGCTCTTGGCGGCGACCGCGGCGAGCTCGCGCTCCGGCGCCTCGAAGCGTCGGAGGTCCCCCTCGTGGAGGTCCATGCCGGCATCCCCGTCGACGATCCACCGCGCCACCGCCCTCGCGGCGCCGACCGAGTGCGTCACCCACAGCGCTTCGGCCACCCACAGCCCGTCCACACCGGGCGCCGGGCCGAGCAGCGGGCCGCCGTCGGGGGTGAAGGAGAAGACGCCGTTGAAGCCGCTGGCGACCTCGGCGTGGTCGAGGACGGGGAGGAGCGTCTGGCTGGCCTTCCAGGCGCCGGCGAAGTCGTCCGGGGTGAACGGCAGCGAGGACGGCATCTCACCGGGCGGGAGCTCGTCGATCCCGACCGGCATCGGCGCGTGGTCGTAGGAGCCGACGCCGAGGACGTCGCCGTGCTCGCGGTAGTACAGGTCGGCGTCCTGGTGGCGCAGCACGGGGAGCACCGCCTCGCGGCCGGCGGCAGCCGACGGCAGCCCCGGGACGCTCGACGTGCGCACGTACTGGTGGGCCAGCGGCAGCAGCGGGACGTCCACGCCGGCCGCCTCCCCGAGGGCGGCCCCCCAGAAGCCGGCGCAGAGCACCACCACGTCGGCGCGGATCGGGCCGGCGTCGGTCTCGACACCGGTGACGGCGCCGCCGCGACGGGTCACGGCGGTGACACGGACACCGCCGCGCACGGTGGCACCGCGGCTCTGCGCCCGCGAGACGAGGACCTCGCAGGCACGGACCGCCTTCGCCAGCCCGTCGTCGGGGGAGTGGAGCCCGGCGAGGACCTGCTCGGGGTCCAGCAGCGGGTGCAGCTCGGCGCACCGGTCCGGGCCGACCACCTCGGAGCGCACCCCGAAGGACCGCCCGAAGCCGTGGCGCCGGTGCAGCTCGTCGGCGCGGAGGGGCGTGGTGGCCACCTCGAGGCCCCCGACGGGCAGGAAGCAGGGGCCGTCGGGGTGGTCGAGGGCGTTCAGCGCCGTGACCGTGGCGCTCGCGAGGCGGGACAGCATCCGCGAGGGGCTGGTCGCGAAGACCAGGCCTGGCGCGTGGGAGGTGGAGCCGCCGGTCAGCGGCAGCTCGCCCTGGTCCAGGAGCGTGACGTCACCCCACCCGCGGGCGGTGAGCTCGTCGACCATGGCGCAGCCGACGATGCCGGCTCCGACCACGACGACCTTCGGCAGCGCTGCCATGAGACCTCCTCGGTGCCCGAGCGGCTCTCATGCTGCCCGACGTGTTGCACCGTCCGCGGAGTGTCGCACCAGACGCAACACCTACGCAAGACCAGTCGTTCATGTCCGCATGCCGGAAGCCGGGGGATCTCTCGACGATCTACCCTGGATCACCGTCACACCGTCCAGCGGCCGAGAGAAACGGACCGACAGCGCACGAACAGCAACGACGGAGAGAAGTGGATCATGGCGCTCACGCGTGACCAGCACCCTCGAGCAGGGGTGGACAGCGACGACACGGACGAGCATCTCCGGGAGGGCCCCAGCTCTCCGCCGGGCGCAGACGCCCAGCGTTCGGGCGGTGACGGGTCGGAGCCGGGGTGGAACACCGTCGAGACGCCCGAGGCCCCGAAGCACCCCCGCATGGACTGGGTCATCTTCGGCGTGGCGGCTGCCGCCGCGGTGGCCACGGTGGTGTGGGGCTTCGTCAACACCGCCGGCCTCGCCTCCGCGGCCTCCAGCGCCGAGAGCTGGGTGATCAGGGATGCCGGGTGGCTCTTCGTGGTCGTCGCCTCCGCCATCGTGCTCTTCGTCCTCTGGCTCGCCGTCTCGAGGTACGGGAAGCTGCCGCTCGGCCAGGACGGTGAGAAGCCCGAGTTCCGCACCGTCTCGTGGATCGCCATGATGTTCGCCTCGGGCATGGGCATCGGGCTGATGTTCTACGGCTCCGCCGAGCCGCTGTCGCACTTCCTCACCCCGCCCCCCGGCACCGTGGAGGCGGGCACCGACGAGGCCGTGCGGACGGCGATGGCCACCACGATGTTCCACTGGGGGCTGCACCCCTGGGCGATCTACGCCGTCGTGGGCATCGCCATCGCGTACGGCACCTTCCGCAAGGGCCGCAAGCAGCTCATCTCCGCCGCCTTCGAGCCGCTGCTGGGCAGCAAGCGCGCCAACGGCCGCGGCGGCAGGGTCATCGACCTCCTCGCGCTGTTCGCCACCCTGTTCGGCACGGCCGCCTCCCTGGGCCTCGGAGCGCTGCAGATCGGCACCGGCCTGGAGTTCAACGGCTGGGTCGACTCCGCCGGCACGACGCTGCTGGTCGTCATCATCGCGGTGCTCACCGTCGCCTTCGTGGTCTCGGCGGTCTCCGGCGTGGCCAGGGGCATCCTGTGGCTGTCCAACACCAACATGGTCCTCGCGCTGATCCTCGCGGTCTTCGTCTTCGTGGCCGGCCCGACGCTCCTCATCCTCAACCTCGTGCCCACCGCGCTCGGGAACTACGCCGCGGACATGGTCGACATGGCCTCGCGCACCGCTGCGAGCGGCGGGGACGAGAACGCCGCCTGGCTGTCCAGCTGGACCATCTTCTACTGGGCGTGGTGGGTCTCCTGGACCCCGTTCGTCGGCTTGTTCATCGCCCGGATCTCCCGGGGGCGCACCATCCGGCAGTTCGTGACCGGCGTGCTGCTCGTACCGGCCGGTCTCTCCCTGCTGTGGTTCGCCATCTTCGGCGGGACGGCCATCAACGCCGAGCGCACCGTCGGCATCGTCGGCGAGGACGGCGTGGACACCACGGCCACGCTGTTCCAGACCCTGCAGGACCTGCCCCTCACCGGGGTGACGAGCGTGCTGGTCATGCTGCTGGTGGGCATCTTCTTCATCACCGGTGCGGACTCCGCCTCCATCGTCATGGGCACGCTCAGCGAGCGCGGGACCGTCGAGCCCCGCCGCCTCACCACGGCGTTCTGGGGCGTGCTCACCGGGTCGGTGGCCGCGACCATGCTCGCCATCGGGGGCGGTGAGAGCGACGCGCTCGACGGGCTGCAGGCGCTGACGATCGTCGTCGCGGCGCCGTTCGTCCTCGTCCTCGTGGCGCTCTGCGTCTCGCTCTTCAAGGACGTGCGCAACGACCCGATGATCCGCCGGGAGAAGCACGCGGCCGGTCTCGTCCAGGAGGCCTACGAGCACGGCAGCACCCGGCTCGACGGCGACTTCGAGCTGGTCGTGCGGGCCTCCGAGAGGAACGGCGCACCCGCCGGCGCCTCGCAGAACGGTCACGGCGCGCACGTCCGCGCGCCCGCCGAGCAGGAGCAGCAGCGCTAGCACCAGCCCCCGCGGAGCCGGCCCCGCCCCTCGTGACGAAGGGCGGGGCCGGCTCTCTCGTGCGCCCACGGACGTGCAGCACGCGCACCCACCGCCCCGGTGAGGGCAGCGCTCCCGGTCGTGCACGTCCGTGGGCGCGCTCCGCCGGGCCGGGAGGCCGGGCGCGGACCTGTCAGCCCTGGTGCGGCGGGGGCGGATCCCCGGTCGGAGGCGCTCGGTGCAGGAGCTCGGCGCGACGGGAGCGGAACTCCTGCACCGGCCACGACGTCTGGCCGCCGACACGGATCGATGCAGGCGACCCGTCCCGCGCCCACGCGTAGTCGACGCGCTCACCGACCGGCCCGGTGCCGTCGACCGCCTCGGCGCGCAGCGAGCCGGGTCCCTCGGGGGTCAGCCGCAGGTGGCCCGCGGAGGGGTCCGGCGCGGCGGGGGAGAGCAGCACGAGGCCCCCTCCCAGCAGCGCGACGTCGGTGCGCCCCCAGAGGTTGGCGAAGCAGCCCGTCCAGCGTTCCAGGTCGGTGTCGCCCGCGCCGTCGCCGTCAGCACCCTCCCCGCCCGCGGTCGCGTCACGACCGGCGAGGGCCAGGTCGACGAGGCGCAGGAGCCCGCTCGCCAGGGCGTCCGCCGGGCCGCCGCTGCAGCTCGTGAGGACGCTGACGGCGATCGCGGCCTCCGGGTCGAGCCAGCTCCGCGTGATGAAGCCCGGGAACCCGCCGCTGTGTCCGACCAGCGTGCGGGAACCCACCTCGCCGATCTCGACGCCGAGGCCCCAGCGGCGCCGACGTCGGGGAGCGTGCTCGTCAGCCCCAGGGGGTGGAGGACGCGGTCGGTGAGCCGCGTGGCCCAGGGCGCCTCGCCGGCGGCCTCGACGACCTGGCCGAGCAGGCCGTACGCGACGTTGGGGTACGTGAAGTGCTCGTCGGGGCCCAGGACGGAGCCGCTGCGGGCCAGCTCCAGCAGCCCGTCGAGGTCCGCGGGGAAGGGGCGTGCCAGCTGCCAGTGGTCGGCGTCGCGGCCGTCGCGGACCACGCCGCCCTGGTGGCCGAGCAGCGCGCGGACCGTGACCGTGGCCAGCGCCGGGGCGGTCTCGCTGATGCGCGGCACCCACCGCTCGAGCGGGTCGTCCAGGCGCAGCGTCCCGGCCCCGACCAGCTGGAGGGCCAGGGTGGCGGTAAAGGTCTTGGAGTGGGAGGCCACCCGGAAGCGGTGGTGACGCGTGAGCGGCTCGCCGGTCGCGACGTCCGCCAGCCCGAGGGCGGTGGAGAGCGCCAGCCGACCGCCGACCCGGACGGCCGCCTGGACCGCCGGCACGAGGGCCCTCAGGCGCTGGACCTCCAGCCAGTGCTCGAGGTAGGGCGCGATGTCGGCGATGACGCCGGCGGGCGCCCGAGCCCCCGCGGTCTCAGAGGCTGAAGCGCTCCTCGTGCACGCTGCTCCTCGGCACGCCCACCTCGCGCAGCGCCTCCCGCACGGCCGCGGCCATCGGCGGCGGGCCGCAGAGGAAGACGTCGCGGTCGGCGACGTCGGGCACCAGGTCCTGCAGCGCGGGCGCGTCGAGCAGGTGGGGGTCCTCGCCGAGGACGTGGACGATGCGGGCGCCCCTGCTCGCGGCGACGGCCTCGAGCTCGTCACCGAGGACGAGGTGCTCGGCGCCGCGGGCGCGGTAGAGCAGGACCACGTCCTCGCCGTCGACCACGGGCAGCGACTCCAGCAGGGCTCGCATCGGGGTGATGCCGGCGCCGCCGGCGATCAGCAGGACGTCGGGGCGGGTGCGCCGGTGCGGCGTCATCACGCCGTAGGGCCCCTCGGCGACCACCCACGTGCCCACGGCCAGGTCCTGCAGGCGCCGGGTGCCGTCCCCCACGGCCTTGACGGTCAGTCGCAGCTCGTCGTCGGCGGGCGGTGCGGAGAGCGAGAACGGGTGCGCGGTGCGCCAGTGGTCCGGGGTGATGAAGCGCCAGCGGAAGAACTGGCCGGACTGCGCCCCGAGGGCGTCGAGCCCGGTCCCGCCGACCGTGATCGAGACGACGCCGGGTCCTTCGCGGCGGACGCCGGTGACCTGGAGGCGGTGCGCCGCGCTCTGGCGCACCGGGACGAGGAGGCGGTGGTGGAGGAGCGCGGCGAAGACGTAGGCGTAGGCGAGCGACCAGGCGATCTGCAGGGCGACGTGGCCGCGGAGGTCGGGGCCGGCCAGCTGGTGGCCGAACCCGAGCGCGATCGCGACGTAGGTGAGGAGGTGGATCCCCTTCCAGCGCTCGTGGCCCAGCGCGCGCCGCGCGCCGCGGATCGACGTGACCGCGACGACGACGAGCACCAGGGTGGCCACCGTGGCGGCCGGCACCCAGGGGAGCGTGAGGACGCGGACGGCGGCGTCGAGGACGGAGGCACCGATGCGGCGGCGCCCCAGCCAGGCGGCGGCGGCGACGGCCGCGCCGGCGTGCACGAGCACCAGCAGCAGGAAGACGGGGGCCAGGCGCGAGTGCCAGCGGGCGAGGACGTGCGGGCCGACGCCGCGCTCCAGCACGGGCTGGCGGGCGACGAGCAGCAGCATCACGAGCGCGCCGTAGCCGGCGAGCAGCCCGCTGGTCTGGGCGAGCAGCGACAGCGGCGGCAGCGGCGGCATCCCGGGGGGCTGGAGCAGCGGGCGCGTGGCGAGCATGAGCGCGCCGAGAGCCGCGATGGTCACCACGAGCCAGGGAGCGGGGCGACCAGGTCTGCTGGCCGGCGCGCTCGCGAGGTCTCCCGCGGAGGAGGAGTCCCCGCGGGTGGGGTGAGTTCCCGCTCCGGGAGGAGCGGTCTTGATGATGGTGCCCACGAGAACTCAGCGTAGGCACCTGCGACGAGCCTCGACAGCTCTTCCGGGCGATGGCGGACAAAGGGGGCCGCCGTGCGAGGGGTGTGGTGACTGTGAGCAACAGTAGGTCGACGAAACGTTCCACTGTCACGGCGGACGGTGACGGGACGACGGCACCGGTGCCACGGGCCGCCGTCTCCCGTGCGGTCAGGGCGGGGGACGGCGGGCCCGGGGCACACCGACGGGCGATCAGGTCATGAGGTCGGTGCCGACGACGACGACGGCGTGGCGGTCGGCGACGAGGTCCTCGCGTCGCCGAGCGGGCCGTGGTGGTGGTCACCGTCGTGGTCGTCGTCGTCGTCGGTCTCGTTCACCTCCTCGGTGACCTTCGCGGTGAGGTTCGCGACCATCGAGTCGGCCTGGGCCTGGGTGATGCGCCCGTCCGCCACTCCCTGGTCGATCTGGGTCCTCGCAGCATCGGTGATGGCCGTGATGACGGTGTCCACGTCGACGCCCCGCTCCTGAGCGAGGGCGGCGATCGACGCGCCGCCCCGCAGCTCGGTGCGCAGCTCGTCCTCGCTGAGGCCGAGCGCCGTCGCGGTGGCAGCCGCGACCTGGCCGAACGCCGCGCGCCCGAAGCCGTCGCGATCGTCGTGGTCGTCGTCGTGGTGGCCGCCGCGAGGCAGCTCGGCGGCCAGGGTGCTCGCGACCGTGCTGGACTGCTCCGGCGTGAGGGTGCCGTCAGCGACCAGGCCCTCGAGCGCCGCGCTGATCCGCGCCTGCCGCGAGGAGAGCTCCGTGGCGGGCGCGTCGGTGCCGGGGGTCGCCTCCGGGCTCGTGGTGGTGGACGGGGCCGACGCCGTGGGGGTGACGCTCTCGGCGAGCGCGGGAGCGGCCAGGGCCGCGCCGCCCACGGCGACGGCGCCGGCGACGGCGAGCGTGACGATGGTCTTCTTCATGGTTCCTCCTCCGGCGACGGTCTCTCCGGCGCTGCGGCCACCCTGGGCGGGCAACCTCTCAGGACCCTCTCAACGCCGTGGGTGCCGGGTGTGAGGTGCGCGCGGAGCAGATCTCGACGGGGCTCACCCGACCACGATGACCTTGGCCGCAGGGCCCGTGGGGCGCTCGACCACGACGACGTCCTGGCCGGCGGCGAGATCCCCGACGCCGACGTGGGCGTGGTCGCGGATCACCTCCGTGGCGCCGTCGAGGACCACCGTGGTCTCGCCCGACGTCGTCGTCACCGTCAGCGAGGTGTCGTCGACGGCGGCCAGGGTGCCGTGCACCTTGTCCTCGTCGTCGTGGTCGTCGTCCTCCCAGCGCCCGTCGCGGTCGTCGTCGAACCAGCGCTCCAGGAGACCCGACCTGCCGTCCTCGCCGGCGGGTGGGGCCGCAGGTGCGGCGGCGGTGGCGGCGCCGGCTGCCGACGCCCCCGTCCCGGTGTCGTCCCCGGTGCTCAGGGCCAGCGCGGAGGCGCCGCCGCCGACGAGCACGAGGGCCCCGGCGACCGTGAGCACGTGCCGCGTCCAGCGACGCCGCGGGCGCGTGGGCCGGAGGGGGGTCTGCTGCGCGCCACCGAGATCCGCTCCGGGGTCGTCAGGGGTGCTGAGGAAGTCGTCGTCGCGGGCGTCCATGGTCGTCCTCCGGGATCATCGGTCCGTCACGGGTCGGCGACGGTGCTGGGTGCTGGGTGCTGGGTGCTGGGGTGTCAGCCGGGAGCACGGGCGGCGAGGTGGCGCGCGAGGCCCCGTGTTCCCCAGCGGTGACCCGCGGCGTCGACGGTCAGCACCTCGTAGCCGCGCAGGGTGCCCATCCAGGGGACGTCGGCGCGTCCCTCGGCCACGGCGGCGGTGGCGAGGGCGTCAGCGACCGCGAGGTCGGGGCCGATGACGGTGGCCGACGCCAGGCCCCGGGCCGGCGCGCCGGTGCGGGGGTCGAGCACGTGGCCGCCCCGCTCGGTGGTCCCCGAGGTGGCGACCGCCCCGTCACCGACCTCCACCACGGCCACCAGCGACCCGGGGCGGTGGGGGTCGGCCACGCCGATCTGCCAGCAGCGCCCCGAGACGCTGAGCCCGGCGCAGACCACGTCACCACCGGCCCCCACGGCGTGGTCGGGGAAGCCGGCGTCGTGCAGGGCGGTGCTCGCGCGCTGCGCCGCCCAGCCCTTGACCAGCCCCGTCGGGTCCACCGCTCCGTCCCATGACGCGCTGAAGGCGCCTCCGGTGAGGGCCTCGGCGCTCGCGCAGGCGGCGAGGACCTCGGCCACGCGCGGCGAGCACGCCTCGAGGGAGATCTCGCCGCGACGCAGCCGGCTGACGTCGGACCCGGGCCGGTAGGTGGAGAAGACCGCGTCGGCGTCGTGCAGCTCGCCGGCGGCGGTGGTCAGCGCCTCCTCCACGCCCGCGCCGTGGTCGGCCGGGACCCGGTGGTGGGCGACGACGAGCGAGACGACGGTGCCCATGACCTCGACCACGCGGCGGCTCGCCGGGGCGGTGGGGCCGCTCGCGCTGGCGGTCGGACGTCGCGCAGGGGCGGCCGGACGGCGCCGGGGTGCGGCGGGCCCGCTCCGGGCTGCGGCCGCCGCGGCGAGCGAGGTCACGAGCCCTGGCCGGTCGGCGTGAGCGCGGGCACCTGGTCCAGCGCGGACTGCAGCGACTCGGCGTACCCGCGGGAGGTGTACGTGGCGCCGGAGACCATGTCGACGTCCGCGGACTGGGCGCTGATCGCCTCCTGCGCCAGCAGCGGAGCGGCGCGGGAGGAGAGCTCGACGCTGCGAGGGTCCTCCGCGGGCAGGGAGATCGGCGTGACGGCGACGAGCTCCTCGTCGCTGACGGCGATCTGCACCTGCACCGGGCCGTACCCCGTCGCGACGCTGGTCCCGGTGGCCGTGGTCGCGCCGGGCACCGGCGTCGCCGCGCCCGCGGCCAGCGGGGACGGCAGCGGGGTGACCTCGACGTCGAGCAGCACCACCAGGCCGACGACGGTGGTCACGAGGGCGAGCAGCGCGCGGCGCACGGGAGGCCTCCTGGGGGTAGGGGTCGTCAGAGGGAGAACTGCTCGGCGTGGACCCGCGAGCGGGCCACGCCGCAGCGGCGCAGCGCCGCGAGGGCGGCCGTGGTGAAACCGGGGGGACCGCAGAGGTAGACGTCGTGCTCGCGCAGGTCGGGCACCAGGTGCAGCAGCCGGCGTCCCGGCAGCGGGTCCCACCCACCTCCGGAGGGCCCGGGCATGAGGTGCAGCCGCTGGTCGCGTCGCCGGGCGATCTCGACCAGCTCCCCGCGCAGCGCCATCTCGTCGATGCTGCGGGAGCGGTAGACGAAGGTCAGCTCTCCCGGAGCGGCGGGCAGGGTCTGGAACAGCGCACGCAGTGGGGTGACGCCGATGCCGCCGGCGAGCAGCAGCACCTGGCGGCGCGACCGGCGCTCCGCGGTCAGCGCGCCGAAGGGCCCGAGGACGAGGACCCGCGTGCCGGGGCGCATCCCGGCGAGCGCGGCGCTGTGGTCACCCAGGTCCTTGGCGCTCACCCGAAGCCGGTCCCCGGACGGCGCCGCGGAGAGCGAGTACGGGTGGGAGGACCACCAGCCCTGGCGGGTCAGCGGCCTCAGCCGCACGAACTGGCCCGGCAGGGCGCCCATCGCCGCGACGTCGCGGCCCCGCAGCACCACGGACGTCACGCCCGCGCCCTCGTCGACGACGCGCTCGACGCGGAAGCGATGGCGCAGGGTGCTGCGCACCGGCTCGAGCAGCCGGTACCAGAGCACCGCTGCGCCGGCCACGGCGTAGAGCAGGGACCACAGCCAGCGGGCGACCGGGTGCCCCACGAGCTGCTCGCCGGTGGCGAGGACGTGCGCGAAGGACAGCGCGACCGCCAGGTAGGTGTAGAGGTGGAGGTAGTACCAGGTCTCGTAGCGCAGCCGGGCCCGCGCCGCGCGCGCCGAGGCCACGCCGACCCCCACGAGCAGGGCGGCGGCGACGGTGGCCAGCAGGACGCCGGGGTAGTGCAGGAGCAGGGTCGACGCCTGGTCGACCGCGCCGGACCCGGACGCCACCGCGTATCCCCAAGTGGTGAGCAGCGCGTGCGCCACGACCAGGCAGACCGTCCAACGACCCAGGAACGCGTGCCAGCGGGCGAGCCGGTCGGCGCCGACGTGACGCTCTGCCGCCGGCACCCGCGCCATGGACAGCAGCAGCAGCGGCATCGCGTAGCCGGCCACCAGGCCGGTGAGGCGCCCGGCACCGGTCAGCGCGCCGCCCACGTCCCGTACCGGCGCGGCCGAGACCCACCACCAGGCCAGCACCGCCGCCGCGCCGGCTCCGGCGAGCAGGAGCGCGAGGGCGCCCGCGCCCCGCCCGGTGGGTCGGGGCCGCTGGGCGCTGTCCGGTGATGAGGGCCGTCGCCACGGTGGCGACCCGGACGGCGCGGATCCTCGCGGCGGCATCCTCCGCAGGGCTGGTGCCCGCGGTGACGCCGGCGGCCCGGACGGCGAGCGGGCAGGTGCGGTGGCGGGCATGGCCGGGACGGTGCGCCGCCGCGCTCTGCGGCCCCTCCACCTTTCCTCTGAGGATCCTCTGAGGGGTGGGTCCAGCCGCCGTCGTGACAGGAACCTGACGAGAACGCTCCCGGGACGCCGGTGAGGGGTGCCCGCAGCGGCCCGGCACAGGAAGCGGGGACCGGTTCGCGGCATGCTCGTCACCGTGACCACCACCGTGCCGGCTGCCACCTCCGCGATCACCGGTGCGGTGGCTCTGACCCGGCCCGACGGCAGCGCGGTGCGGGTGCTCGTCGTCGACGACGAGCCGAGCCTCGCCGAGCTGCTCGGGAGCGTGCTGCGCTACGAGGGCTGGCACGTGCGCGTGGCCGGGACCGGCCGCGCCGCCGTGCGCGCCGCGAAGGAGCTCCACCCCGACGCGGTGGTCCTGGACGTGATGCTCCCCGACATCGACGGCCTGGAGGTCCTGCGCCGCGTGCGCGCCGACGCCCCGCACACCTGCGTGCTCTTCCTCACGGCCAAGGACGCCGTCGAGGACCGGGTGGCCGGCATCACCGCGGGCGGGGACGACTACGTCACCAAGCCGTTCAGCCTCGAGGAGGTCACCGCCCGGCTGCGCGGGCTGCTGCGCCGCGCCGGGATGGCCCGCACCAGGGTGAGCGAGGACGTCCTCTCCTTCGCCGACCTGACGATCGACGAGGACGCCCGCGAGGTGCGGCGCGGTGGCGACCTGGTCGAGCTGACCGCCACCGAGTTCGAGCTGCTGCGATACCTGCTGCGCAACCCCCGCCGGGTGCTGAGCAAGGCGCAGATCCTCGACCGGGTGTGGAGCTACGACTTCGGCGGCCAGGCGCACGTCGTCGAGCTGTACATCTCCTACCTCCGCAAGAAGGTCGACGCCGGTCGCGAGCCGCTGATCCACACGGTGCGCGGCGTCGGGTACGTGCTGAAGTCCCTCGAGGGATGACCTCCACGGCTCGCACCCGCGCGGGCTGGGCCGGCGGCTCCGTCGGACGGTGGTGGGCCGGGAGGACGTTGCGCTGGCGCCTCGTCGCGGGACTGCTCGCCCTGCTGGCCGTCACGTTCGCCGTCATCGGGGTGACCACCGCGCTGGCGCTGCGCGGCTTCCTCCTCGACCGCCTCGACCAGCAGCTGCCGGAGGCCACCGGGCCGGTCGCCTCGTGGTTGCACACGGGCGCCGGCGCCCCGGGCACGGGCCCCTCCACCGTCGGGGGCGGTTCGCCGGTGGGCGAGAGGCGGGGCGACGGCGGCACGGCTGACGGGGACGACGACCACGAGGACGACGGGGACGACGACGCGCTGCTCCGCGGTCAGCAGCCCGGCTCCTTCGGCGCGCTGCTCGCGGGGGGTGACGTCACCGCGACCTCGCTGGCCACCCGTGGCCCGGGCGGCACGGAGGCGCTGGTCTCACCGCGGTTGAGCGGCGCGGACGTCACCGCCCTGGCTGCGCTGCCGACCTCGGGGCGTCCGAGCACCGTCACGCTGGACGAGGCGGGGAGCCTGCGCGCCAGGGCGGTGGTGACCGGCGGGGGGGAGGTGATGGTGGTGGGCCTGCCGACCGCGGGCGTCGACGCCACCACCGGGAGGCTCGCCGGCATCGAGGCGGTGGTGTTCACCCTCGCGGCGGTCCTCGCGGGTCTGGTCGGCGCGCTGTGGGTGCGGGCCGCGCTGCGCCCCCTGCGCCGTGTCGGTGCGGCGGCCTCCCGCGTGGCGGCCACCCCGATGGCCAGCGGTGACGTCGTCATGCCGGCCGGGGTGGGGGAGACCGACGAGCGCACCGAGGTCGGCCAGGTCGGTGCCGCGTTCGACCTCATGCTCGTCCGGGTCGGTGGTGCGCTCGCCGAGCGGCAGGCCACCGAGGAGCGTCTGCGTCGCTTCGTGGCGGACGCCAGCCACGAGCTGCGCACCCCGCTGGCCGCCATCCGCGGTCACTCCGAGCTCGCGGGGCGTCGTGCCGGCGAGCTGCCGCCCGACGTGGCGCACGCCCTTCACCGGGTGCACTCCGAGTCCCTGCGGATGGGGGTGCTCGTCGACGACCTGCTGCTCCTCGCCCGGCTGGACGCCGGGCGCCCCCTGGCCCGCGAGGAGGTCGACCTCACGCGCCTGGCGCTCGACGCCACCTCGGACGCGCGCGCCGCCGACCGTGGCGCGGACCGGGACGCCGACCACCGCGCGGGGGACCGCGCCGACCAGGGGCCCGGTGCGGCAGCCGACCGCCGGTGGCTCCTCGAGCTCCCCGAGGAGCCGGTGGTCGTGACGGGCGACGCGCACCGCCTGCACCAGGTCCTCGCCAACCTGCTCGCCAACGCGCGCACGCACACACCGCCGGGGACGGAGGTGTGCGTGTCCCTGCGTGCGGCGGGCGCGAGCCACGTCGAGGTCAGCGTCACCGATGACGGGCCGGGCGTCCCGCCGGAGGTTGCCGGACGCGTCTTCGAGCGCTTCGTGCGGGCCGACTCCTCGCGGGCGCGCGGCCACGGCACCGGCAGCTCGGGGCTGGGCCTGGCCATCGTGGCTGCGGTGGTCGCGGCCCACGGCGGTGCGGTCGACCTGCAGACCCGACCCGGGCGGACGTCCTTCGCCGTACGGCTGCCGCGACAGCAGGGCACGGTGGCGCCGGAGTGCCGCTGGCCCGGTGAGCTCCGCGGCGCCGGGTGACCTGCGCCACGTCAGGTCCCTGCCCCCGGCGTGTCAACGACCTGCCAGGGTCACCTCGAGCCCCGGTTCTCGCCCTCCACGGCGCCCTGCACCTGCCTAGCGTTCCTCGTACGGGTGGCTCGCACGTCACCCCTCACCCCCGCGCCGACGGCCCGCCGCCGGCACCGGTCGCCGGCACGAGGCCGCTGGTGGGGAGACGCGCAGGCAGAGGGAGCACGCATGACAGATCACCAGCAGAGGGCAGCGATCGTCGGGAACGGCCCGACGGGGTCGACCGTGGCGCTCATCCTGGCGCGGCACGGGTGGGCGGTGACGATGGTGGACCGGGACGACTCCGCGCCGGCGTCCTCGCAGGACCCGGCCGACGTCGTGGACGTGGAGACCTGGCGACGCCCCGGGGTGCCGCAGTTCCACCAGCCGCACATCTTCAACAACCGTCTCCTGGAGGAGATGCGTCGCGGGATCCCGGACGTCGTGGACGACCTGGTCTCCGGCGGGGACGTCCTCGTCGAGCTGCCCGGCGGCCTGGAGGCGGCGACCTGCCGGCGCAGCACCCTCGAGCTGGCGATGCGCCGCGCCGTGTCGGCGCAGCCGGGCATCACCACCGTCCACGACAGCGCCACCGCCGTGCGCAGCGAGGACGGTCAGGTGACCGGGCTGGAGCTCAGGTCCGGGACCGTGCTCGACGCGGACCTCGTCGTCGACGCCGGCGGACGGCGCAGCCGGCTGTCGAAGGCGTGGATCGACGCGACGCTCGACGAGTCGACGAACACCGTCTACGCGAACCGGCGCTACAGGCTCAAGGACGGCAAGAGCTACCCGGGGCCGGTCAACCGCGGGACGCTGGGCGCCGCGGAGGGCAACGCCTACAGCGCGCTGGTCTTCCCCCACGACGGCGGGACCTTCACGCTGGGGTTCACGTACCTGCCCGAGGACGACGCCATGAACAACCTCCGGTACGTGCCCGCCTTCGAGGCCGCGACCCGTCAGATCCCGATGATGGCGGAGTGGATCGACCCGGACCTCGCCGAGCCCATCAGCGACGTCATCGTCATGGGCGGCCTGCGCAACACGTTCCGGACCCTCACCGACGACGCGCCCCTCGGGCTCGAGGCGCTCGGTGACGTGCTCTGCACCACCAACCCGACGCTGGGTCGTGGCACCACGCTGTCGATCCTCTCGGCGCTGCGGATGGCCGAGGCCGTCGTCGAGGCGCCGCACGACCCGGGCTCGTGGCGCGCCCACGTCCGCAGCTGGCAGAGCGACGAGCTGTGGCCGTGGTTCGACGTGGCCCTGGAGATGGACCGCAGCCGTGCCGGCCGCTGGAAGGGCACCCTCGCGGGCGCGGCCGCCGGCGGGCCGCCCCCGGGGATCGGCGGGCCTCCCGCAGCCGCCACTGCCGGTGGCCCTCCTGCTGGTGGCCCTCCTGCTGATGGCGCTCCTGCTGGCGGACCTCCGCAGGGTGGTCCTCCTGCTGGCGGACCGGGCGGACCGCCTCCCGGGGCGCCGCTGCCCCGCTTCATGTTCATGGCTGCCGGCCCCGCCGATCCGGTGATCGCCGTCGCGGTCCAGCGCCACATGAACATGGTCGACGGCCCCGAGGTGCTCTCCGAGCACATGCCCCGGCTGCGCGCCCTGCTCGCCAGCGGCTGGCACCCGGGCAAGGGCGTGGCACCCGGCGGGCCGCCGCGCGACGAGCTGGTGGAGGTGCTCCGCGAGGCTCGCGAGACGATGGAGCAGAGCCAGGGGCAGCTCACCCCCGCCTGACGCCCACGACGGTGGTGTCTCCCCGCGGAGCCCTCGTCACGCCGCGCGTGACGGGGGCTCCGTCCGAGCGCCGCCGTCCGGGCAAGATGTCCGTGTGGCGCCCTGGCCCGAACCTCGCCCCCCCGAGCCCGCCCGACCCTCTCGTTGATTTCTCGTCGAGGAGCTTCTTACCGTGATGAGCATGCTGTGACCGCCCGTACCGAGTCCCACGCCACCCCTTCGCCCGACGCTGAGCGCCCTACGTCTGCTGTGGTGGAGGAGCTGGCTCGGGTGGTGATCCGTTTTGCTGGTGATTCTGGTGATGGGATGCAGCTGACGGGGGATCGTTTTACCGCT